>NZ_JAHQUY010000002.1 GCF_019052365.1 Leyella stercorea | reverse complement strand
CCAAGGAAGGACACACATTTGCCGGATGGCAGGACGTTCCAGCGACAATGCCAGCACACGACATCGTGGTTATGGGTTCTTACACCGTGAACAAGTACACGCTCACGTATAAAGTTGACGGTGCAGAATACAAGTCTGTTGAGGTTGACTACGGCACTACAATCGTAGCCGAGCCAGCTCCCGAGAAGGAGGGCCACACGTTCTCTGGTTGGCAGGGTCTGCCCGAGACGATGCCGGCAAAGGATGTAGAGGTGACGGGTACGTTCTCTATCAACTCTTACCGCCTGACTGTATACCTTGACGGCGAACTCTACTTAGAACAGACGCTGGAGTACGGCGCAACGATAAGCGTTCCCGACCCGGAGGTTGCGGCAGACAGAGAATTCAACGGCTGGGACATTGAGATTCCGGCGACAATGCCAGCTCACGATGTTGAGGTTCACGGCACGACGACGGTAGTAAGTGGACTGGAAGCGATATTCGCCGACAGTGATATGCGCATCACAATCTGCTCGATGAACGGCGTAGTGCTGTTCCGCAACACGACGGTGAAGGAGGCGGCGCCGAAGCTGAAGCCGGGTCTGTACATCGTTAACGGTCGAAAGATGGTGGTGAAATAGGCTGCCGCTATTCGCAGACACACATAAGTCAAAAACAGAAAGGGCTGGATCCCATGCAAGGAGTCCAGCACTTTTTGCGTTTATGTGTCGGTAGAAGCCTCCGGTTACAGCTGTCTGCCGAACATTAACAGATTGATGCCAAAGATAACGGTTGTTACCAAGGCATGGTAACATCATTACAGATACGCGGTAACGATGTTTCCTGTGCGTGGTAATGATGTTACCTGTGCGTGGTAATGATGTCTCCAGTGCAATAACTTGCGCTAAGCGCTTGTGAATGTAAGCAATAAATTATATCTTTGCACATAATAATAAGAACAACGATATGGTAAAAAGACAAAGGAAGGGATTCTGGGCGCGACTGTTGTCGCTCGTCGTGGTGGTGCTGATACTGGCTGCGGCGGCGATACTGCGCGACGGCAGGATATTAGGACACGACTTGCGAGAGGCGCATGAGGCGAAGGCGCTGAAGAACGACACGCTGGAGATGACGCCCGACGGAGCGTTCGTGGTGAACACAAAGCCGCTGGCAAAGGACGTGCAGGGATACGGCGGACCGGTGCCGCTGAAGATACATATAAAGGACGGCAGGGTGGCGGCTGTTGAGGCTGAACCCAACGCCGAGTCGCCCGACTTCTTCAATCGCGCGAAGGAGCTGCTCAACCACTGGCAGAACAAGTCGGTGGACGAGACGTTGGCAGAGGAGGTGGACGCCGTGTCGGGCGCTACATTCTCGTCGAAGGCGATAATAGCTAACATGCAGCGCGGACTGGCTTACGCCAAGCAGCATGGTCAGTGGGGTGAGGATGGCTCGGTTGGTGCACTTGGGACAAGTGCACCCCCTATAGTGGGGAGTGAGGATGGCTCGGTTGGCGCACTTGGGACAAGTGCACCCCCTATAGTGGGGGGTGAGGATGGCTCGGCTGGTGCACTTGGGACAAGTGCACCCCCTATAGTGGGGAGTGTGAGCAACTCGGTTGGTGCACTTGAGACAAGTGCACCCCCTATAGTTGCGCTGATTGTCGTGCTGCTCGGAGCTGTCGTTCCGCTCTTCTATAACAACCGCCGACTGCATCTTGTGCAGCTCGCGGTGAACGTCGTGGTGCTCGGTCTGTGGACCGGCACGTTCGTCTCCTACACGCTCTTCCTGCGAGTCTTCTCCGGCGGCGTGAGTCTTTCGGCGATTGGTGCACTTGCCGCTCCGCTGCTTATGCTGATAGTGGCGCTGATATACCCGTTGGCGGGTCGGTCGGGTCACTACTGCGCCAATGTCTGTCCGTTCGGATCGGCGCAGGAACTCGCCGGAAAGCTCAGTCGACGCAAGCTGCGCATCACGCCGCGCGTACTGAAACTGCTCTCCGTGCTGCGCAATCTGCTCTGGGGCGTGCTCATGGCGCTGCTGCTCACCGGCACATGCACCGCATGGATCGACTACGAGCTGTTCACGGCGTTCCTCTATTCGTCGGCGTCGGTGTGGGTGACAGTGCTCGCGGCGCTGTTCCTCGTGCTGTCGGTGTGGGTGCCGCGCCCGTACTGCCGCTTCGTGTGCCCAACGGGAGCGCTTATTAAGAGTGTTGAATGAGGAATTGAAGAATTATACAATTAAGCATTATGAATTTACAGAATAAGTCAATCGTTTTAAACGTAGTGCTCGCCATTGCTGTCGTGGTGCTTGGCGTGCGCTTGGTGTCGGGCGCAGAAGACGCCAACGAGTCGCAAACGCAAGAGCAGGCTGTGCTCGACAATATCGCTACGCGTACCAGCATACGCGACTACGAGGCGCGCCCCGTGGAGAAGGAGAAAGTGGAGAAGATGCTGCGTGCGGCGATGGCTGCACCTACGGCGATGAACAAGCAGCCGTGGCACTTCGTGGTTGTAGAACAGCGCAGTGTGCTCGACAGTCTGGCGGGTGCTAATCCTTATGCGAAGATGCTGCTCAAGGCTCCGCTTGCCATTGTGGTCTGCGGCGATATGGATAAGGTGATAGAAGGCAGCGGACGCGACTTCTGGATTCAGGATGCGTCGGCTGCAACAGAGAATCTCTTGCTTGCGGCTCACGCTATGGGTCTCGGCGCCGTATGGACGGGCGCCTATCCTTCCGAGGAACGCAGCAAGGCGATAAGCGCAACGCTCTCGCTCCCCGACAATCTCGTTCCGCTTAACATGATCGTTATTGGCTATCCGGCGGAGCATCCGCAGCCGAAAGATAAGTTCAAGGAGGAGAACATAACTTTTAAAAGTAAAAAAGTAAAAGGGTAAAAAAGTAAAAAGATAAAAAGGTAAAAAAGTAAAACCAAGCTACAATGAAGAAAATTCTATTCTCTCTCGGCATGTTGCTGCTCACCGTTGCAGCCTACGCCGACGGCACAATCCTGTTCAGTACGGCGAAGGGCAGCATCGACGTTCCGCCTTATCGCATACCAGGCATCACCTGCGGCCACGGCGGACGACTCGTTGCGAGTGCGGCACGCCTCGTCTGCGGCACCGACCCCGGCTTCGGACGCGTCGACTGCGTGGCGAAACTGAGCTACGACAACGGCAGAACATGGAGCGAGCATGAGATTGACGTGGCTTGTGGCGACACTTCGCTCATCAACGCCCATAAGACTCCGATGGAAGCTGCCTACGGCGACCCGGCTGTCGTGATGGATCGCGAGCGCAATGAGGTGCTCATTATGGCTGTTGCGGGCTGTACGGTGTACGGCAAGCCCAGCACAAACAGACAGAACCCGGCCCTCATCGCTGCAATACGCAGCACCGACGGCGGACGCACATGGCAGAAGCCGGTTGACCAGACTGAGGATATATACAGCTTGTTCGACAAGGGCAATGTCATAGACGCCGCTTTCGTCGGCAGTGGCAAGCTGTTCCAGAGTAGAGTGGTGAAGGTGGGCGACTACTATCGCATCTATGCCGCACTCACAGCGCGCCCCAACGGCAACCGCGTGATATATTCCGACGACTTCGGACGCTCATGGCACGCTCTCGGCGGCGCTGCTGCTCTGCCCGTGCCCGGTGGCGACGAACCGAAGTGCGAGGAACTGCCCGACGGTCGTGTGATAATAACCAGCAGAGCGTCGGGATGCCGACTGCTAAACATCTACACCTACAGCAACACGAAGACCGGCGAAGGCTGCTGGGACAAGCCCGAGAAGGCTACGATGGACGGACTCGCGCTCGCGCCGAGCACCAACCCCACAAACGGCGAGATGCTCATCGTTCCAGCCATGCGCAACAGCGACGGCAAGCCGATGTATGTAGCGCTGCAGTCGGTGCCTACGGGCACGGGTCGCAACAACGTTAGCATATTCTATAAAGAACTTGCCTCGCCCGACGACATGCGCAACGCGAAAGCCTTCGCCTCGGGCTGGGACGGATGCTATCAGGTGAGCACCACGGTGTCGATGTACAGCAGCATGGATCTGCAGGCAGACGACCGCATAGCGTTCTTCTACGAGGAGACGCTCACACGATGGGGCACAAAGCCCAATCCCGTCAGCACAAGTTTCCCGCAAGGCGAGGGCGAGCACAACTATGACGGCTGCGAACTCGTGTACAAGTCGTTCGACCTGGAGACGATAACCGACGGAAAGTATTGCGTCAACCGACGCATCAACCGTGGCAAATTCCTGAAAGCCTACTATGAGGACATCGTGGACAGCTTCGTGCTGACTGCTGCTCAGAAAAGAAAGGTGAAGGATGTGATAAAGCGCTTGCCTGCCGAGCCTACATCTGCTCAGATGGATGCGATATTGAAAGGCGAAGTGCGATAGAGCAAGAAGATGTAAAGCGGCTCTATGCGCAGAAATAGAATGTAAAACGTAGCGGAGGTCTCCGGCCTCCGCAGCACGCAACAGTAGTAGTCTTTAAGTTGATAAAGATGTCTATCTGACTTGGTGCTGCGGAGGCCGGAGACCTCCGCTACGTTATTTTGACTACGGCAAGAATGCCGTAGCCTCCTATAGTTTCTCGGGCAGTTCGAACAGGCGTGTGCCGTTGCTGCCCTTGATGAGGATGTAGCGGTCGCGAGGCTTCTCAGAAGCAATTGCTTCCTTCACCTCCGCTACGTTCTCAAACTTGCGGAACGCAGCCGGCGTCGCTGTGTGCTCAAACTCCGAGCCAACGAGCCATACCTCTTCGAGCTTCATGCGGCTGAGCTGGTCAACGATGCGCTGATGCTCGTCGTGACTCACGCTGCCAAGCTCCTTCATGTCGCCGATGATAGCCATCTTGTGGTCGGCATTGATAGCCTCGAAGTTGCTGAGCGCCGCCGCCATGCTCGTCGGGTTGGCGTTGTAGGCGTCTACGATGAGGCGGTTGCAGGCTGTCTGCTCAAACTGTGAGCGGTTGTTGCTCGGCGCATAGCCGGTCAGCGCGGCGTCAATCTTGTCTGCCTCCACACCGAAGTAAGTGCCGACGGCGATGGCTGCAAGCATGTTCGTGATGTTGTACGCACCGATAAGGTGGCTGTCAACATGGTGCTGCGCCTTGCCCTCAGCCGCCCACGAGAAGCTGAGCATCGGCTCGCTTTTTACGTCCTCAGCCGCAACGTAAAGTCTTTTATCAGCGGCGTTTAAGCCGTAGCGCACGAGGTTCAGTCCGTCGGCGATGCCGTTGAGATACTGGTTGTCGTTGTCGATGAACACGCAGCGCGGGCGCTTCACCTCGCGTATGGAGTAAGCATCATTCTTGCCGTTGGCAGCCGCACGCACAAAGTCGTACAGTTCGCCCTTAGTCTTTATCACGCCTTCGAACGAACCGAAGCCCTGCAGATGCGCACGACCCACGTTTGTGATGAGCGCATAGTCGGGCTCAACGATCTCCACCAGCGTCTTGATGTCGCCAGGGTGCGACGCGCCCATCTCCACGACCGCGATGTCGTGTGTGGAGTTCAGGCGCAGCAATGTCTTAGGCACGCCGATGTCGTTGTTGAAGTTGCCCTCGGTGTAGAGCACGTTGTATTTCTGCAGCAACACCGCAGCCGTGAGTTCCTTTGTGGTAGTCTTGCCGTTGGTTCCGGTGATGCCGATGATAGGCGTGCCGAGCGCACGGCGGTGATAGCGTGCGAGCTGTTGCAGAGTGTGCAGACAGTTGTCGACGAGAATGAAGCGAGCGTCGCCCTCAACGACGTACTCCGCTTCATCGACAACAGCATAAGCGCAGCCCTTCTCAAGCGCAGCTGCAGCAAACTTGTTGCCGTTGAACGAAGCGCCTTTCAAGGCGAAGAACAACGAACCGACGGGGCAGTCGCGACTGTCGGTTGTAACAACGGGGTGTTGCTTAAAGATTTCGTAAAGTTCGGATATTTCCATTTTGCTTTTATTTTTGTCGGCAAGCGTGCTTGGCGCAGCCGAATCTTTCTTTAGAGTCTGTTTCTCTTTCCTCGAAGGTTTACTTCTACTTCCTCAGAGTTTACTTCTTGTTTCAGAGTTTCACTCCTCCTGTTCCAGTTCGTAGAGTTTCACCCAGTCGATCTCCATCTCGACGGGCAGCTGTTTGGGGTCTGCCTTGCCCACCCACGAGCCTTCAATCTGCATGTCGATGAGCAGATAGAATGGGGCGCCGAACGGATACTGTCCCTTGTCCTTATGCTCCTCAATGCGCGGATAGGAGAACGACGGTTGTCCGTTGACCGAGAACACTATTGAATCGGGCAGAATCTCCACGGCGTAGGTGTTGAAGGCGTTGCGGTCGATGGGGTAGGTGCCGCCGTGCGGCGGGTTCTGGTCCTGCTTCAGAGTGTGCGTGTATGTGGTGTGGATGGTCTGGTATGCTATGTTGTCGTGGTTGAGGTGTTCCATGATGTCGATCTCGCCACCGTGTGGCCATTTAATCTCATAATCGGGCTTCATCCATATAGCCGGCCACACGCCCTGCGCGCAGTCGAAGCGTGCGCGCACCTCCACCTTACCGTATCTCACGGCGTGCTTGCGCTTGGTGTAGAGTCCACCGGTTACGAAGCGAGCCGTGTCGGCTTCGAGGTTGGTGTTGAGAGCGCCGCGCAGAACGAGCTTGCCGTCGCGCACGGCGTATAGCGAGTCGGCGTCCGACATATAGCGGCGCCAGTCGGCTGAGCCGCGGCTTATCTTTGTCCACGAGCGGTTGTCGAAAGTGGTGCCGTTGAAGTCGTCCTGCCAAACGAGGCGGTACTTGTGGGGCGAGGATGCGAGAGCCGTTGCGCAGAAGAGCAGAGCAGCGAGAGTTGTCTTGAGCTTCATGTCTTGATGGGTTTTATGTTGCAAAAGTATGCAAATAATCTGTGTGCGCAAAGAGAATGTCTGTATAAATCGTTGCGCGTGTGCGAAATAATCGGTTTTGGACGTGCGCAGAGCCCAACTTTTTGAGTTAAATATTTGGCAGTTCGGATATTTATTGCGTAATTTGTGGTCGGTTATTAACTAATTATCAAGAGCATATGCAATACACAATAAACGTGCGAGGCCGACTTCTCGACCTCTCACAGCCCATGGTGATGGGCATACTGAATGCAACGCCCGACTCGTTCTACAGCGGATCGCGCAAGCAGACCGAGGCTGAGATAGCCGACCGCGCCAACCAGATAATCGCCGAAGGCGGACGCATCATCGACGTGGGCGCTTTCTCCACACGCCCCGGCGCCGACGAGGTGAGCCTTGAGGAAGAAACCGAACGTCTGAAGCGCGCCCTTGAGATAGTGCGCCGCGAGCAGCCCGACGCCATCGTGTCGGTAGACACCTACCGCCCGCTTGTGGCGCGCAGATGTGTGGAGGAGTTCGGCGCCGACATCATCAACGACGTGTCGGAAGGCGGCATAACGGGCATCGTAGGCAAGGAGATACACGAGGAAGGCGACATGTTCGAGACCGTGGCGCAACTCGGCGTGCCCTACATACTGATGTCGGTGCAGCCGACGCTGGCGAAGATGATGCAGAACTTCGCGGCTGAGGTGCAGCGCCTGCGCGACCTCGGAGCGAAGGACATCATTCTCGACCCCGGCTACGGCTTCGGCAAGACGCTCGAGCAGAACTACGAGATAATGAGCGAGGCGGAGCGCCTGCTTGCGCTTGAGCTGCCCGTGCTTGTAGGCGTGTCGCGCAAGAGCATGATATACCGTCTCGTCGGCGGCGACCCCACGACGGCTCTCAACGGCACCACCGTGCTCCACACCGTGTCGCTGCAGAAAGGCGCCTCGATACTGCGTGTGCACGACGTGAAGGAAGCCTTTGAAACAATTCGAATTGTGCAGCAATTAGGATAAACTCAAAATGCGCGCAGCGCACAATTCAAAACTCAAAACTCAAAATTCAAAACTCACAACATGTTCGACTTCGGAATAAAAGACATCATCGACATATTTCTTGTCGCCCTGATGCTCTACTACATCTATCGTCTGATGAAGGAGAGCCGTTCGCTCAACGTCTTCATCGGCATCATCGTGTTCGTGCTCGTGTGGCTCTTCGTGAGTCAGGTGCTCGAGATGCGCCTGCTCGGAGCCATCCTCGACAAGCTCGTGTCGGTGGGCGTCATCGGCATCATCGTGCTCTTTCAGGAAGAGATACGCCGCTTCCTCTACTCGCTCGGCGCCCACCAGCGCTTCCGCGCCTTCGCCAATCTGTTCGTAGGCGCAAGCAAGGAGAAGATAGTGGACAAGGAGACCATCATGCCCATCGTCATGGCGTGCATCGACCTCTCGCGCGGCAAGGTGGGAGCGCTCATCGTCATTGAGCGCGGCATACGCCTCGACGACATTGTCGACACCGGCGACGTGATAGACGCGCGCATCAATCAGCGACTCATAGAGAACATCTTCTTCAAGAACTCGCCGCTGCACGACGGCGCCATGATAATCGTGGGCAAGCGCATACGCGCTGCCGGCTGCATCCTGCCCGTGTCGCACAACCACGACATACCGAAGGAGCTCGGACTGCGCCACCGCGCCGCGCTCGGCATCTCGCAAGACTCCGACGCCATAGCCATCGTCGTGTCCGAAGAGACCGGTGGCATCAGCGTGGCTATCAAGGGCGCGTTCCAGTTGAGGCTCTCGGCAGAGAAACTCGAGAATATTCTCTCGAAGGAAATGAACCTTTAGGCTGAAAAAAGCCACGTTTTCTTCGAATAATCAACGCATTATTCGTAAATTTGCATTTCTTTAGGAGATGTGCATGCCGATGTCTTGCAGCCTGAAAGTGCAGGCTGAGTCATCGTGCACCGAACGCAACCCGATCGGACACCGAACGCAATCTGATCGGACGGCGGACGCAATCCAATCGGACGGCGGACGCAATCGGTCGCTCTCCCTTGACTTTTATATACGAAAATGGAAAATAAAGATACAAAAAACGCCTATGTGCGCCAGGTGGCGGAGCAGAAATACGAGTACGGCTTCACTACCGACGTGCATACAGACATAATTGAGAAAGGACTCAACGAGGACATCGTGCGACTCATCTCAAGCAAGAAGGGCGAACCCGACTGGATGCTTGAGTTCCGTCTGCAGGCTTTCCGCCACTGGCAGACGATGAAGGAGCCGAAGTGGGGTCACGTGCACGTGCCCGAGATCGACTATCAGGCGATTTCGTACTACGCCGACCCGCTCGCAAAGAAGAAGAACGAGAATAAGGAGATAGACCCTGAGCTGATGAAGACATTCGACAAGCTCGGCATACCTCTCGAAGAACGACTGGCACTCAGCGGCGTGGCGGTAGACGCCATCATGGACTCCGTGAGCGTGAAGACAACCTTCTCGCAGCACCTCGCCGAGAAAGGCATCATCTTCTGCTCAATCGGCGACGCCATAAAGAACCATCCCGACCTCGTGCGCGAGTACTTGGGAAGCGTGGTGCCCTACCGCGACAACTTCTTCGCAGCGCTCAACAGCGCCGTGTTCTCAGACGGATCGTTCGTCTACATACCCAAGGGCGTGCGCTGCCCGATGGAGCTTAGCTCCTACTTCCGCATCAACGCACGCAACACCGGCCAGTTCGAGCGCACGCTCATCATTGCCGACGACGACGCATACGTGAGCTACCTCGAAGGCTGCACGGCGCCGATGCGCGACGAGAACCAGCTGCACGCAGCCATCGTGGAGATTGTCGTGAAGGACAACGCCGAAGTGAAATACTCTACCGTGCAGAACTGGTATCCGGGCGACGAGCATGGCAAGGGCGGCGTGCTCAACCTCGTGACGAAGCGAGGCGACCTGCGCGGCGTCAACTCGAAACTCTCGTGGACGCAGGTGGAGACCGGCTCTGCCATCACATGGAAGTACCCCTCGTGCGTGCTGCGCGGCGACGGCTCGCAGGCGGAGTTCTACTCCGTAGCCGTCACCAACAACTATCAGGAGGCAGACACCGGCACGAAGATGATACACATGGGCAAGAACACCAAGTCGACAATCATATCGAAAGGTATCTCAGCCGGACACAGCCAGAACTCGTACCGCGGACTGGTGCGCGCCACAAGCAACGCCGACAACGCACGCAACTACTCGTCGTGCGACTCGCTGCTGCTCGGTTCCGACTGCGGAGCGCACACCTTCCCATACATGGATATACACAACGACACGGCAGTGGTGGAGCACGAGGCTACGACGTCGAAGATTTCGGAAGACCAGCTCTTCTACTGCAACCAGCGCGGCATACCCACCGAGCAAGCCGTGGGTCTCATCGTCAACGGATACGCCAAAGACGTGCTCAACAAGCTGCCGATGGAGTTCGCCGTAGAGGCGCAGAAGTTGCTCAGCGTGTCGCTTGAGGGAACAGTGGGATAGAAGGAGTTTTGAGTTTTGAATTTTGAATTTTGAATTGTCGGCTACGCCGATGAGGAATTGTTCAATTAGGAGTTGATAACTCAACAATTCAAAACTCACAACTCACAATTCACAACTCAAAACTCAAAAATTCAAAATGCGCAAAGCGCACAATTCAAAATTCAAAACTCAAAATTCAAAACTTAATATATGTTCCGCAGGATAATGACCGTCACAGCAGTTCTCGCAGTCTGTGCCGCAACAGCCTTCGCAGGCGATGACGACGTGTCGCGCCGTTGGGCGGTGATAGCAGGCATGAACCTCTCGTGCCCCACGACGGCAAGCGTTGAGCGTTCGCCACGCGACGCAGGCAACATCGCAGCGTTCGCCTCGCCCCAATGCAACGTGCTGCTCGAATACTATCTGCCGCAGCAGCACTTCTCGCTCGTAGGCGGCTACAACGCCGAGACCGTGCAGTGGTTCGGCAGCAAAGTGGACGCCACAATGCAGAACATAGTGGTCGGCGCACGCTACTATCCCCTGAACAAGTGCTTCGCCCTGCAGCCCTACGCCTCGCTCATGACCAACATTAACGTAGCCGGTCGGCACGTGCAGAGCAGCATGAGCGGATGGAACGCTGACGGCAGCTACGAGCGCAACAGCACAATAAGTCTGCCGCGTGTGAGCGTAGCACCGGCGGTAGGAGTAGACTGCTACATCTTCTCGTCGCTCGCGCTCGAGTTCCAGTACGGCTTCCCACTCGCCATCGACGGCAAGGCGCATGTGGCTACGACCTGCAATGGCAGCCCCGACGTATACAGGCTGCGCTCTAACATGCACCGCCACAACATAAAGATAGGCTTGAAGGCGACGTTCCCGTTCCGCTTCACCTCAGCCGACGCCAACAGCCTCTTCTCGCTCATCGAAGTGGCACTCGGCATATACGACCCCAACGACGAACCGAAACGAGAAACGAAGAAGGAACGACGCCGGATGAAACTCGGACGCGTGCTCGATTCGTATTAAGCTGTGCATTGTACGAAGAGTTGCACGTACAACTCACAATTCACAACTCATTAATTCAAAATCGGCGCAGCCGACAACTCAAAACTCAAAATTCAAAATTCAAAACTCGATATGTTAGAAGTAAAAAACCTCCATGCCACTATCGCTGGCAAGGAAATACTAAGAGGCATCAACCTCACTATAAACGATGGCGAGATACACGCCATCATGGGACCGAACGGTTCAGGAAAGTCTACACTCAGCGCCGTGCTCACCGGCAATCCGCTCTACGAAGTGACGGAAGGCGAGGCATGGTTCAACGGCAAGAACATCCTTGAGATGAAGCCCGAAGACCGTGCGCACGAAGGTCTGTTCCTCTCGTTCCAGTATCCGGTGGAGATACCGGGCGTGTCGATGACCAACTTCCTTAAGGCGGCTGTCAACGAGAAGCGCAAGTATCAGGGACAGCCCGAACTGAAGGCGGGCGACTTCCTCAAGCTCATGAACGAGAAGCGCAAGGTCGTGGAGCTCGACTCTAAGTTCACACGCCGCTCTGTCAACGAAGGCTTCTCGGGCGGTGAGAAGAAGCGCAACGAGATATTCCAGATGGCAATGCTCGAACCGAAGCTCGCCATACTCGACGAGACCGACTCCGGACTCGACGTGGACGCAATGCGCATCGTAGCCGACGGCGTCAACAAGATGCACACGCCGGAGACGTCAGCCATCGTCATCACCCACTACGAGCGACTCCTCGACATGATAAAGCCCGACGTCGTACACGTGCTCTACAAGGGACGCATCGTGAAGACCGCCGGACCCGAACTCGCAAAGGAGATTGAACAGCGAGGATACGATTGGATAAAAGCTGAACTTGAAGAAGAATAAAATTCAGAACAATGACTTCAGAACAACAATACATCGACCTCTACCGCGAATGTCGCGAGCAGATCTGCGCGCACAGCGCTGACGTGCTGAACGCTGTGCGCGACGAAGCCTTCAACAGCTTCGAGCGTCTCGGCTTCCCTTCGCGAAAAGTGGAGCGATACAAATATACAACGATAGACAAGCTCTTCGATCCCAACTACGGACTGAACATCAATCGTCTTGAAGTGCCGGTAGACCCGTATAAGGCGTTCCGCTGCGACGTGCCCAACCTCAGCACATCGCTCTACTTCATCGTCAACGACCAGTTCCGCCAGTCGCTGCAGCCCAAGGAGAACCTCCCCGAAGGCATCGAGGTGGCGTCGCTTGCCGAATACGCGAAGGCTCACCCCGAGTTTGTGGCTAAGCACTACGCACGTCTGGCGAAGAGCGACGAAGACGCCGTGACAGCACTCAACACTATGCTGGCGCAGGACGGTCTGCTCGTTCACGTGAAGCGCAATGTCGTTGTCGACAAGACCGTGCAGGTCATCAACATCCTGCGCTCGGACGTGGCTATGATGGTGAACCGCCGCGTGCTCATCGTGATGGAGGAGGGCGCCAACGCAAAGTTCCTCTTCTGCGACCACGCTGCCGACGACCAGCAGTTCCTCACAACCCAGGTGATTGAGGCTTACGTCGGAGCAAACGCATCGCTCGACCTCTACTGCATGGAGGAGACTCACTACAAGAATACACGCATCTCGAACGTATACGTAGAGCAGGAGCGCGACTCTCGGTTCAACCACAACGTTATCACGCTGCACAACGGCGTCACGCGCAACCGACTCGACGTGCAGCTCAAGGGCGAGGGCGCAGAGTGCTGGTGCAACGGCTGCGTCATAGCCGACAAGACACAGCACGTGGACAACAACACGCTGATAGATCACCAGGTGTCGCACTGCACGAGTCACGAACTCTACAAGTACGTGCTCAACGACAAGGCGACGGGAGCCTTCGCAGGCAGAGTGCTTGTGCGTCACGGCGCACAGCACACCGTGTCGGAGGAGGTGAACCAGAACCTTTGCGCCACAAAGACAGCGCGTATGTACACGCAGCCGATGCTCGAGATATACGCCGACGACGTGAAGTGCTCGCACGGATCTACCGTGGGTCAGCTCAACGATGCGGCTCTGTTCTACATGCGTCAGCGCGGCATCAGCGAGAAGGAGGCAAAGCTGCTCCTCGAGTTCGCATTCATCAACGAGGTTATCGACAAGATACAGCTCGAACCGCTGCGCGACCGCCTGCACTATCTCGTGGAGAAGCGCTTCCGCGGCGAACTGAGCAAGTGTGAGGGCTGCAAGCTCTGCAAGTAATTAGTAGAGAATTCTCACCATCTCACCATTTCAACTTAACAACATCATGTACGATATAAATAAGGTACGCGCCGATTTCCCAATCCTTTCGCGCATCGTCTACGACCGTCCGCTCGTCTATCTCGACAACGGAGCTACCACGCAGAAGCCGTTGTGCGTGCTCGACGCCATGCGCGAAGAGTATCTCAACGCTAACGCCAATGTGCATCGCGGCGTACACTATCTCTCGCAGCGCGCCACCGACCTGCACGAAGCGGCACGCGAGACCGTGCGCCAGTTTATCAACGCGCCGAAGACAGAAGAGATAATCTTCACGCGCGGCACCACGGAGAGCATCAATCTCGTGGCTGCATCGTTCTGCGAAGCGTTCATGGCGGAAGGCGATGAGGTGATAGTGTCCGTAATGGAGCACCACTCGAACATCGTTCCCTGGCAGTTGCAGGCAGCGAAACGCGGCATTGCGCTGAAGGTGATTCCGATGGACGACAGCGGAAAGCTCGACATGCAGGCATACGAGCAGCTGTTCTCTGAGAAAACGAAGATTGTAAGTGTGGCTCACGTGAGCAATACGCTCGGAACAGTGAACCCCGTGAAGGAGATTGTGCGCATAGCGCATGAGCACGGCGTGCCGGTGCTCGTAGACGGAGCGCAATCGACGCCCCATTTCGCCATAGACGTGCAGTCAATCGACTGCGACTTCTTCGCCTTCAGCGGACATAAGATATACGGACCGACCGGCATCGGTGTGCTCTACGGCAAGGAAGAATGGCTCGACCGCATGCCGCCCTATCAAGGAGGCGGTGAGATGATAGAAAGCGTGAGCTTCGAGAAGACCACCTTCGAGAAACTGCCGTTCAAGTTCGAAGCCGGAACGCCCGACTATGTGGCTACGCACGGACTGGCTACGGCGCTCAACTATGTATCGGCGCTTGGCATGGACAACATCGCCGCACACGAGCGCGAGCTCACCGACTACTGCATGAAGCGTTTGGCGGAGATAGACGGCATGCGACTCTTCGGAACCACCGAGGGCAAGGACGCCGTGGTGTCGTTCCTCGTGGGCGACATACATCATCTTGACATGGGCACGCTGCTCGACCGACTCGGCATCGCCGTGCGCACCGGTCACCACTGCGCACAGCCCGTTATGGACCGCTTCGGCATACAGGGCATGGTGCGTGCCTCGTTCGGACTCTACAACACGAAGGAAGAAGTGGACGCTCTCGTGGCTGGAGTGAAGCGCGTGAGCCAGATGTTCTGATGCCGCGCAGCGCAGCACGCAGACATCTATGACGCAGAGGCGCCGCATCGGCAGCCTATCCTCTGCACTTCAGTAACCTATCCTCTGCACTTCAGTACCGCCCATAGCATCCAAGCGCATACGCCGAGATGCACAAGCAGCGAGTCGTATGTAGGGAATACGCACATAACGAAAGCAAGCTGCGCATGCAGGTAGCGCAGAGTCTGACCCATAGTCACCTCGCGCTCGAGCACGCTCGAATAATACTGCCGTAACCACTCCATCGGAGCGGTTGCGGCTTTTTTCATGCCGTAGAGTAGGGCAGAAGTCTGCACCTGCTTTGCGTTGATAACACGGATGTCCGACTGCTGGAGTGTGATGTTCTTTTCCATAATCTATATATTATATAAGGTGATACATATTGTTTCTTATCTTCGCTTGCAAAATTAGTGGGCTTTATGGAAATAACATTTCACTTTCCGTATTTCTTTGTTAAAGAAATATTACAATCGCTTTGTAGTTTGTATTATAAAAGCTAACTTTGCAAACGGAAAAGAGTTGCACCCGTAAGTGGGTTTATTGCACATTGAAACAGACAACAATGAAAAAACAGGAAAGTAAGCCACATTTGCTGCCCCATTACTATACCGACCTCGTCGAAGCAGGCTGCGACGAAGCTGGCAGAGGCTGTCTTGCCGGAAGCGTATACGCCGCCGCAGTCATTCTGCCGCCCAACTACGACAACGCTCTGCTCAACGACTCGAAGAAGCTCACCGAGAAAGCACGCCGCACACTGCGCGACCAGATAGTGCGCGACGCCGTGGCGTGGGCTGTAGGCGTGGTTACGCCCGAGGAGATAGACCGCATAAACATACTCAACGCCAGCTTCCTCGCCATGCATCGCGCGCTCGACCAACTCACCGTGCGCCCCGAAGCCATCATCGTCGACGGCAACCGCTTCACTCCCTACCGCGATCTGCCCCACACAACGATAGTGAAAGGCGACGGCAAGTATCAGTCGATAGCCGCAGCGAGCATTCTCGCAAAGACATTCCGCGACGAATACATGGACCGGCTCGCAGAGGAATATCCCTACTACGACTGGCAGAAGAACAAGGGCTATCCTACAAAGGCGCACCGCGAGGGCATACGCCTGCACGGCACCACGCCTTACCACCGAATGAGCTACAACCTGCTGAGCGGAGGACAACTCGAACTGAAGTTTGAGGAGAGCCCCTCCCAACCCTCCCGGTCGGGGAAGGCTTAGGATTGCTTAGAACAGAACGCCCTCAGCTTAGAAAGACTTAAAAGGTTTAAAAGGTTTAGTCTGGCTTATAAAGGCTTGGAAAGGCTTAGTCAGGCTTATAAAGGCTCAAAAATTCGCAGCAAGTCTTATACCTTCTGTTCAAAAGTCATCGGCACCGTCCGCCGTCCGATCGGTTTCCGTCCGCCGTCCGATCGGATTCCGTCCGCCGTCCGCGTCGACACCGTCCGCCGTCCGCGTCGACACCGTCCGCTGCACGACCCGAAAAAGAAAACTACTGATCTATAGAAAGCAACGAGAAAAAGAAAAACTACAAAACAAATCTACTAAACATCAACAACAATGCGAATGGATAAATATGGTCGAGAACTCGACCTTATACTCATACTGACAGAGAACAACAGCTACACGGCGCAGCAGATAGCTGACCGCCTCGGCATCACGCGCCGCAATCTCTACTATTATTTCGACTACCTGCGCGACTGCGGCTTCAATCTGCAGAAGACCGGCACCACGTATCGGCTCGACCGCTCGTCGTCGTTCTTCCGCCGTCTGCACGAGCACATCTCGCTCTCCGAATACGAGGCTGCATACATCTGCCGCCGACTCGACACCGACGGCACGCGCGACCATACAGCCGTGAACATACGCCAGAAACTCTCGCGATCGTTCAACCTGCCCGACGCCGTCAACCCCGAACTGCAGCGCCGCATGAACGACTGCGTGGCGAAGCTGCGCGAGGCGATGGCTACGCGCAAGATGGTAGTGCTGCACAAGTACGCCTCGCCCCACAGCAACACCGTCACCGACCGCATCGTGGAGCCGTACCAGCTGATGAACGACGAGCGCGACGTGCGCTGTCACGAGATACGCTCGCACGAGAACAAGACGTTCCGACTGTCGCGCATGGAGTCGGTGGAGATAATCGACGTGCCCTGGACCTTCGATGACCGCCACAAGCAGATGTACACCGACATGTTCATGTTCACTGGTGAGCAGCGCTACATGGTGAAAATGCGCATGGGACTGCTCTCCTACAACCTCATGGTGGAGGAGTATCCGCAGTCGGCAAAGTGCTTCACCGCCGATGGTGACACCGCCTGGATCTTCGAAGGCGAAGTGGTGTCGTTCCTCGGCATAGGCCGCTTCGTGCTCGGACTCTACGAGGATATAGAAGTGATTGGCTGCGAGGAGTTTAAGGCTTATCTTGCCGGAAAGAAAAAGAGCATGAACAAGGCTGTATAACAGTAGCGGAGGTCTCCGGCCTCCGCAGCAGTTAGCCTTGTTTATATTCGACTTTGTGCTGCCGAGGACCGGAGACCTCCATTACTAATTTTAATATTCTGTTTTCTCGGCGCTCTCCTCCCACATGCGGAACGCCTTGAGCGCCTCCATGCCCATCAGACGCTGCATCGTCTTGTGGCGCTGTTCGGGCTTGAGCGGTATCTCCTGATAGATGAAGTCGTCGTCGAAGCCGATGGCGGCAGCATCCTTGCGGTCGTTGCCGTAGAAGATGCGGTCGAGATGCGCCCAATAGATGGCGCCCAAGCACATAGGGCACGGCTCGCAGGAGGTATAGATGTCGCATCCGGCGAGGTCGAACGTGCCTAAGCGGCGCGTAGCCTTGCGTATGCAGTTCACCTCGGCGTGCGCTGTAGGGTCGTTGTCGATAGTAACGCTGTTAGACGCCTCGGCGATGATTTCGTCGCCACGCACGATGACCGCTCCGAACGGTCCGCCGCCAGTGCGCACACTCTCCTCGGAGAGCTCTATTGCACGGCGCATAAATTCGTTTTTCTTGTCCATATCTTTATTTTTCTTTAAGGTCATAGGGTAATGTGCTATTTATAGGGGGTGCACTTGTCTCAAGTGCACCAACAAAGCAAGAAGTGCACCAACAAAGCAAGTATGCACCAACAAAGCAAGTATGCACCAACAAAGCAAGTATGCACCAACAAAGCCGCACACGCCGCATGGATTGAAACCGCACAAGCGGTGGTAGAGCACGACGGCTCCCGTTTATGCAAATGTACGCATAATAAACGAATTTATCAAATAATTCTTTTTATTGTTTGTTATTTCGAGGTAAACCACTAAATTTGCTTATGTCTAACCCTATGCCAGATTATATGCTGGCATAACAACATAAGAAATGATGAGAAGTCTACGATTCTTTATGCTGATGGCAGTCGTGATATGCTCACTTGCCGTCAACGCTCAAGACGCCATCGCCAATGACGCCAACCCAACCGCTACTTCGACGGTAACGGTGTTGGAAAATTATGGCACAGATGTCAAGTCAGAGAACTTCACTTTGCTGCAACACAACGACACACTTGTGTCGGACGCCGAATTGCAGAAAAGTATCGCTGAAGACACTTCCGCTAAGCGGTTGAAGAAGGCAAGAATATTCAAGTGGACAGCTTGGGTGGGCGGCAGTGTCTTCTTTTTAGCCAGCTTATATTGCTTATTAGGAACGGCATACGTTGCATCTTTTCAAGAAAACGGCCCCGGAGTTAATCCATTTGCCATCGGATTAGCCGCCTCATTCGGAGCAAGTGTGATATGGACCACGTCATTCCTTATAGCAGCCCATCATCAAAAGAAATTGGCGCTTTCTGCCAACGTCAGCATGCTCAATGATAATCTGACAAACAGAAAAACATTGGGTGTAGGGCTGAGTTTCAAGTTCTGAATAACAAACGGGGCTTGCATGGCTCTGAGGAGCGTACCTCCTATGATTGCAGATGCTGCAGTGGAAAATTATACAAAAAAACAAAAATAATCGGCGATTGTTCGTTTATACCATTGAAATTGACTAACTTTGCTCACATATTACAATTTTTTTGATGTAAATAAAGATTTAGATGAACGTAATTACAAAGACAGTATCATTGCCTGATGGCAGAACCATCAGCATTGAGACCGGGAAAGTGGCAAAGCAGACCGACGGAAGTGTTGTACTGCGTATGGGCAACACCGTACTTCTCGCCACTGTTTGTGCCGCAAAAGATGCAGTTCCCGGAACAGATTTCATGCCTTTGCAGGTAGACTACAAAGAGCAGTACTCAGCAGCAGGCCGTTTCCCTGGCGGCTTCACAAAGCGTGAAGGCAAGTCGGGCGACAACGAGATCCTCACATCGCGTCTCGTAGACCGTGTGCTCCGTCCGCTCTTCCCGTCTAACTACCACGCAGAGGTATATGTGCAGATTATGCTTCTCAGCGCCGACGGCGTTGACCAGCCTGATGCTCTCGCTGGATTTGCAGCTTCAGCCGCTATGGCTTGTTCAGATATACCTTTCGAGTGCCCGATTTCAGAAGTGCGTGTAGCACGCATCAACGGCGAGTACGTTATCAACCCTACCTTCGAGCAGATGAAGGATGCCGACATGGATATCATGGTAGGCGCTTCTGCAGAGAACATCATGATGGTAGAGGGCGAGATGAAGGAAGTTTCGGAGCAGGACATGATCGGCGCGTTGAAGGCTGCTATGGCTGCTATCAAGCCGATGTGCGAACTGCAGACAGAGCTCTCTAAGGAGCTTGGCACAGATGTTAAGCGCGAGTACTGCCACGAGGTGAACGACGAGGAACTCCGCGAGCAGCTCCGCAAGGAGACTTACGACAAGTGCTACGCTATCGCAGAGTCGGGCGACCACGACAAGAAGTCGCGCGAGGAGGCTTTCGACAAGATTCTCTCTGACTTCCAGGAGGCTTACGACGCAGCTCACACAGACCTCACCGCTGAGGAGCTCGACGAGAAGCACGCAGAGATGGTGCGCTACTACGCCGACGTTATGCGCGACTCTATGCGCCGTTGCATCCTCGACGAGGGCAAGCGTCTCGACGGTCGTAAGACTACAGACATCCGTCCTATCTGGTGCGAGGTTTCTCCGCTGCCGATGCCTCACGGAAGCTCTATCTTCACACGTGGCGAGACACAGTCGCTCTCTACATGTACACTCGGTACAAAGATGGACGAGAAGTTGGTTGACGACGTGCTCGAGCGCGGCTACCAGCGTTTCCTCCTCCACTATAACTTCCCGCCGTTCTGCACAGGCGAGGCTAAGGCTCAGCGCGGTGTAGGCCGTCGCGAGATTGGTCACGGCCACTTGGCATGGCGCGGTCTGAAGGGTCAGATTCCTGAGGACTTCCCTTACACAGTGCGCCTCGTGAGCCAGATTCTCGAGTCTAACGGTTCGTCTTCAATGGCTACAGTATGTGCCGGCACACTCGCCCTCATGGACGCAGGTGTTCCGATGAAGGCTCCGGTATCAGGCATCGCAATGGGTCTTATCAAGAACCCGGGCGAGGAAAAGTACGCTGTGCTTAGCGACATCCTCGGCGACGAGGACCACCTCGGCGATATGGACTTCAAGACAACCGGTACACCCAAAGGCTTGACAGCTACACAGATGGATATCAAGTGCGACGGTCTGAGCTTCGAGATTCTCGAGAAGGCTCTTATGCAGGCTAAGGAAGGCCGCGAGCACATCCTCAAATGCATGATGGAGACTATCTCTGAGCCGCGCAAGGAGCTGAAGCCGCAGGTACCGCGCATCGTTCAGATCGAGATACCGAAGGAGTTCATCGGCGCTGTGATTGGCCCTGGTGGCAAGATCATCCAGCAGATGCAGGAGGACACCGGCGCTACTATCACTATCGACGAGGCAGACGGCGTAGGCAAGGTGCAGGTATCGGCTCCTAACAAGGACGCTATCGACGCTGCGCTTGGCAAGATCAAGGCTATCGTGGCTATCCCTGAGGTAGGCGAGGTATACGAGGGCACAGTTCGTTCAATCATGCCTTACGGCTGCTTCGTAGAGATCATGCCGGGCAAGGACGGATTGCTCCACATCTCTGAGATCGACTGGAAGCGTCTTGAGACAGTTGAAGAGGCTGGCATCAAGGAAGGCGACAAGATCAAGGTGAAGCTCATGGAGATCGACCCGAAGACTGGCAAGTACAAGCTCTCTCACCGCGTGCTTCTCGAGAAGCCGGAGGGATATGTAGAGCGTGAGCGCCGTCCGCGTGGCGAGCGTGGTGAGCGTCGTCCGCGCCGTGAGGGTGGCGAGCGTCGCGACGGTCGTCGTGAGAACCGCGAGCATCGTGAGCCGCGCGACTTCAACGACTCGCTCGATCACAACAACGACTTCTAATCGCTGAAGACAAACACGGAAGCAGCAGGACACATGCTCCGCTGCTTCTGCTAAATACATAAAAAAAAGCTGCATCGCAATTCGGTTTGCGATGCAGCTTTTTTTATTTAATGCACTCGTTGCGCAGAAACTCCTCGTACTCGTTGCGGTATCCGTTGAACACGTTGATGTCAACCTCGGGCGTAATGCCGCGCACATGTCCGTCGGGGCAGAGCTGCCAGTAGGCGAGGCGCACGTCGGGCTTGTACTCGCCGTAGCGGGCAATCCACACGATATAGTCGCGCTTCAGGTCGGGTGCGAGCGGCAGGTAGCGGTTAACGAACGACTGCGATATGTAGAGCACCGGTCGGGCGCCCGTAGCCGCCTTCACAACCCTGATCCATTGGCGCACGCTGCGGAACAACGCCTCCGGTCCGCCCATGGCGCGTATCTGAGCACACGTCGGTTCGACGTCGAGCACCGGCGGCAAGTCGCCCTTGCGGAACGTGCTGTACTTCAGGAAGTGGCGTGCCTGCTTGGCGCCGGGCGTGCGAGTGGAGAAGAAGTGGTAGGCGCCGCACTTTATGCCTTGGGCGCGAGCCGCAGCATAGTCGGTGCGGAAGTAGCGGTTCTTTATCGTTGCGCCCTCCGTCGACTTGATGTAGCAGAACGACACGGGATAGTCGACTGCGCCAGCGATGCGCTTCCTTGATAGCTTGCCGAGATTGGTGATGCGCACCCGCTTCCAGTCGATGCCATAGCGCTTGCGTCCTTTCTCGTGCTGAAAGCGCGATATGTCGATGCCGTAGATGCGGTCGGCGCGATACTCAATGCGCTCGCCCAGGAAGCGGTTGCGTTTCCATTCGCCCAGCTGCATGTGCTTTCCGGCTGTGAGTGCGAAGCCGAATCCGTTGCGCTTGCCGTCAGTCCATTCGCCCTGATAGAGGTTCTGCTTGCGGTCGGTGAACGTGCCGTGTCCGCAGGCTATTGCGTCGCGGTTGAGCGTACCGCTGTACGTGCCCGTAGAGTCGCGCCATGTTCCGCTGACGAGCGTGTCGGCGCGCCATCTGCCCACGATGCGGTGGCCCAGCGAGTCGTGGCTGACGCCCTTTCCGTAGCGCTTTCCCATGCGCCACTGTCCGGCGTACACCACGCTGTCGCCCACGTAGAGCACGCCGTATCCGTCGTACTTGCCCTGCTTCGTGCCGCCATAGTATCTTGTAGCGCCGTGCCCAATTATTGCCTCGCCGTCGTGCGGAATATCGTTGCATCCGCAGAGACAGAGTAGGGCGAGACACAGCGAGATAGTGTATCTGATTGCCTTCATTGTCGTTTCGTTTTTAGTAACTTTCGCATAAATAGAGTTCTTACTCATCCTCCATACAATGTATTATATGATTTGTGGATGCTTTGTGGCTGCGTGGGTATGGCATGAATGTCATACCATCCTATCACTCGAAGTTCAAAATCCTCCTTATCGTTTTCCTTGCAGCGATGGTGTCGCCGCTCACCATGCCTACGAATCTGCCCTTTGTGCTGAATACGGGCGTGCCGTTGCCAGCCAGCATTTGCGGCAGATTGTGCTTGCCGCCTTGCGCTATCCGTGCAGGAAGGATGCGTGCCGAGACCGTGTCGCACTCCATGCCTTTTACAGCTATTGTCGGGAAGCCTACGGCGCGTGCTTCGCCGATGTCAGAAGCGTTCCACGGCAGCAGAGCGAGCGTCGCTACGCCCTCCGGCGTCTTGCCTTCGGCGGTCTGCAGCAGCGTCAGTCCGTCGGCAGAACCCACGAAGCGCAGCCGGGTGCGCACCAGCTTGCCCTCCTCCGTGCGGTAGGTCGCCGTGTATTCGTGTCGCGTCTTAACGCATACGCCGTGCTTGCCGGCAGTAATGCTGTCGATGATGTGCAGCACACGCTCAGCCTCGGCATACTCGCTGCAGACGCGAGTGTCCAAAGTCGCCACATCCTGATAGCCGTAGTCGTGCACGCTGTGAACACGCATATAGTAGTTGAGCTCCGACTTCTGATGCTTCAGCGTCTTGAGCCGTGCGGCAGCCGCCTCGCGGCAGAGGCGCATTATCGTAGAGTCGGCGCAGGCGCGCAGAGCGTCGGTCGGTGTCTCTATCGCCGTGACAATCCTTCCCTCGCACGACGGCATCATGAGCCATCTGTTTGTCCAGAAACCAGCCGAATAAGTGCTATGGAGGGCCTCGTTGCGCACGGTTCTTAGGTCGCTCACAGCCGAGTCGCCATAACATTCGGCGAAGTAGAGCAGCGGTTTGCCGTCCACCCGCACCTCGTGCCACGACTCTGCGTTCACCACCACGGCGCAGCGCTTCATCTCGTCAGCCGACGACGGCAGCAACCGCCATACAGCCCACGACGCCAGCGCTACGCCGAACACGCAGGCTGCAATGTAAAAAGCTTTCTTATATGTATCTTTCATAGTGTTTTACGCTTTTTGTAATTTCATGCGAAATTACAAAATATATCAATAAGTTCGCGCTTTTTTTAGCATATATTTTGTGAATTGCTACGATAGTCGTATCTTTGTACATACTTATATATACATAAAGAGTATGAATACATCTGAGTTTTTCAGCAAGTTCAAGAGCCGTTACCTCTGGGGGAATATCGCCGCAATGGTTGCGGTGGTGTTTGCAGTGTGCATAGGAGTGAAGTTCGGACTTGATATATACACCCATCATGGCGAAGTGGTGCAGATACCCAACGTGCGCCACAAGGCGTTCAGCGACGCCGAGTATCTGCTCAAGCAGAGCGGACTGCAGGTGGTGGTGAGCGACACGGGATACGTGCCAGGCATGCGCCCCGACTGCATCCTCGAACAGTCGCCTGCGCCGGGCGAGCGTGTGAAGTCGGGTCACGTGATATACCTCACCGTGAACGCCACGCAGACGCCTACCATCACCGTGCCCGACGTCATCGACAACTCGTCGTTGCGCGAGGCGATGGCTAAGCTCTCGGCGATGGGCTTCAAGCTCACGCAGCCCACGTTCGTAGACGGCGAGAAAGACTGGGTGTACGGGCTCACCGTGAAAGGACGCCACGTCGTTGCAGGCGACAAGGTGTCGGTGAACGACTACATCACAATCGAGGTGGGTAGCGGACAGCGCGATGTCGACATGGACATCAACTACACCGATGCTCCGATAGAGGACGCCAAGGAAGACGAGTTCTACGAGTCGGGCGATGTAGACCAGTTTCATGAAGTGACAGGTCCGACGGAGTAGAATAAAAGTAAAAAGGTAAAAAAGTAAAAAAAAACCTCCCAACCCTCCCCGTCGGGGAGGGCTTAGAAAGGCCTAAGAAGGCTTAGTTCGGCTTAAACGCTGCCTTAGACAGGTTTAGTTTGGCTTAAACGCTGCCTAAATTCGGCTTAGCCTAAAAGACAAGAATATGATAGAAGAAGATATCCTCACACCCCCAATCGAAGACGACGACGAAACCGGTCAGCTCTACGAGCACTTCCGCTTTGTTGCCGACCCAGGCCAGGAGCCGCAGCGCGTCGACAAGTTCATGTGCGAGAAGTTGCCCCATTCGTCGCGCAACCGCATACAGAAGGCTGCCGATGCAGGCTTTGTACACGTCAACGAGCGCCCCGTGAAGAGCAACTACAAGGTGCGTCCAAACGATGTGGTGACGCTCATGCTCGACCGTCCGCGCCACGACACAAGCATCGTGGCAGAAGATCTGCCGCTCAACGTAGTGTACGAAGACTCGGATGTGATGGTGATAAACAAGGAGGCGGGCATGGTGGTTCATCCAGGAGCCGGCAACTTCACCGGCACGCTCGTCAACGCCATCGCTTGGCATCTGCGCGACCTGAAGAGCTACGACCCCAACGACCCCGAAGTGGGACTCGTGCATCGCATCGACAAAGACACATCGGGTCTGCTCGTTGTGGCGAAGACTCCGCAGGCTAAGACGTCGCTCGGCTTGCAGTTCTTCAACAAGACAACCCATCGCTCGTACAACGCTCTCGTATGGGGCAACCTCACCGAAGACGAAGGACGCATCGAAGGCAACATAGCACGCGACCCGAAAGACCGTCTGCGCATGACCGTAATGTCGCCCGACTCGGGCATCGGCAAGGAAGCCGTAACCCACTGGCGTGTGCTTGAGCGCTTCGGCTACGTGACGCTCGTCGAGTGTCGCCTTGAGACCGGACGCACACACCAGATACGTGCCCACATGAAGCACATCGGTCATCCGCTCTTCGGCGACGAACGCTACGGCGGCATGGAGATTCTGCGCGGCGAGCGCTCGGCTACATACAAGGCGTTCATCAACAACTGCTTCAAAGCCTGCTCACGCCAGGCGCTGCACGCCCGTACGCTCGGCTTCGTCCATCCGAAGACAAAGCAGCAGATGGACTTCACATCCGAGTGGCCCGACGACTTTGCACAGCTCATAGAGAAGTGGCGCGGATACATGAAGGGCACAACCCGCGACACATTCAGCACTGCACAGCAGTAAGAGCATAGAACTGCGATAAGTTTTCCATCAAAGGCTTAGAAAGGCTTAAAGAGGCTTAGTTCGGCTTAAACGCCGCCTTAGTTTAGTAAAAAGAATACTCACCCCTAAAACAATAATCACTATGGATACATTAAAACGCAACATTGCCATCGTTTGCGGTGGCGACTCTTCTGAGCACGACGTATCAATACGTTCTGCGCAGGGTTTGTACTCCTTCTTCGACAAGGAGCGTTATAACATTTATATCGTTGACGTGAAGGGTCAGGACTGGCATGTCAACCTGCCCAACGGCACAACAGCGCCAATCGACAAGAACGACTTCTCGTTCGTGCTCGACGGCAAGGCTGTGGTGTTCGACTACGCCTACATCACTATCCACGGCACACCGGGCGAGAACGGCGTGATGCAGGGCTACTTCGAACTGCTACACATCCCGTACAGCACAAGCGGCGTGCTCGTTGAGGCTATGACCTTCGACAAGTACGTGCTCAACAACTATCTGCGCGGTTGGGGCGTGAACGTGGCGAAGAGCATCCTCGTGCGCCGCGGCGAAGAGTCGAGATACTCTGACGAGTTCATCGAGAAGGAGATTGGTATGCCTTGCTTCGTGAAGCCGGCTGCCGACGGATCGAGCTTCGGCGTGTCGAAGGTGAAGAACGTAGACCAGCTTGCGCCGGCTCTGCGCGTGGCTTTCATGGAGAGCGACGAGGTGATGATAGAGAGCTTCCTGCAAGGCACCGAGATCTCAATCGGCTGCTACAAGACACGCGAGAAGTCGGTGGTGTTCCCTGCAACCGAGGTCGTTACAAGCAACGAGTTCTTCGACTACGACGCAAAGTACAACGGACAGGTGCAGGAGATAACTCCGGCGCGCATCTCTCCCGAGACTGCAAAGCGCGTGGCTGAGGAGGTGAGCCGCATCTACGACATCCTCCACTGCAATGGCATCATCCGCATCGACTTTATCATCTCGAAGGATGCAGACGGCAACGACAAGATAAACATGATTGAGGTGAACACTACGCCGGGCATGACTGCCACCAGCTTCATTCCGCAGCAGGTGCGCGCCGCAGGTCTCGACATCAAGGAAGTGCTGACCGACATCGTAGAGAACCAATTCAAGTGTTGAATTCAAAATTCCCCTATGACACCTGAACAACTCCACAAATACGACTCTATCCGCCCGTTTGAGCCGGAAGAGCTCCCCGAAGTATTCGACCGTTTGGTGCAGAACGAACAGTTCTGTCAAGTGCTGGCATACCTCTATCCCGGTGTGCCCGTTGAGGCTATACGGCAGAAGATGCACCAATGCAAGACCAATCTCGAGTTTCAGAAAGCGTTCTGCTACGGCTTCTTGAAGAACCTGCTTGCCAAGGCATCGCTCGGCTGCGACGCCGACTTCGCAAGCCTCGATCTCAGCAAGCGCTACACCTTCATCAGCAACCACCGCGACATCGTGCTCGACTCGGCGCTGCTCCACATGCTGCTCTTCGACGCCGGCTGCGATACAACCACCGAGATAGCCATCGGCGACAACCTCCTCAAGCTGCCTTGGGTGAAGGACATCGTGCGCCTCAACAAGTCGTTCATCGTGCAGCGCTCGCTGCCTATGCGACAGATGCTCGCTGCGTCTAAACTGCTCGCCGAGTACATGCACTTTGTCATTGCCGAGAAGAACGACAACGTATGGATTGCGCAGCGCGAAGGCCGCGCCAAGGACTCCAACGACCGCACCGCAGAGGCTATACTCAAGATGATGACCATGGGCGGCGAGGGTTCTATAAAGGAACGCCTGCTCTCGCTCCACCTCGTGCCGCTCGCCATATCATACGAGTACGACCCGTGCGACTTCCTCAAGGCACAGGAGTTCCAGTTGCGCCGCGATGTGGCAGACTGGAAGAAGGGTCCGATGGATGACGTGGTGAGCATGCAGACCGGCATAATGGGCTACAAGGGACACATCCACTACCAGGCTGCGCCGTGCATCGACGAGTGGCTGCGTGCGCTGCCCGACGACATGCCGAAGAACGAGTTCTACGTTGCTGTTGCCGAGCATCTCGACCACGAGATATGGCGCGGCTACCGCTTGTACCCGTCCAACTTCGTGGCGCTCGACCTTCTGCGCGGCACCGACGAGCACGCCGACCGCTACACGGCTGAAGACCGCCAGCGCTTTGAGGCTTATCTCGACGCACAGCTCAAGAAGATACAGCTGCCCAACCCTGATTGGGCGTTCCTGCGTGAGCACATACTCACCATGTACGCCAACCCGGCTATCAATCAGCTCAGTGTGATTTAAATATAGTAGCGGAGGTCTCCTGCCTCCGCAGCAACCGGCGATATTAGTGTTCGACTTGGTGCTGCGGAGGCCGGAGACCTCCGCTACTTTTTTTTAACCCTCTTTTTTTACCCAAAACCCTCATGCCAATGTCCTACATATTCCGCGAACATATCAAGCAGAGTCTTGCGGTTATAGCTTTTCTGATAACCCTCACAGCCTGCACCTCCGAGAGCTACGACGCCGGCGACGGACCGAACAGCTATCTCACCGCCGACCTCGTGCTGCTGCACACGTCGCAAGACAAGTCGGTGCGTTCGGCTCTGCTCGACGATGGCACCACGCTGCAGTTCTCCAACCCGTTCGCGCAGGACTGGCTCACACGCCCCGACTCTGTCTACCGCGCCCTGCTCTATTACGACAAGACGGTAGCTGCTTCTGACGCTGCAGCCTCCAATCCTACGGCTACGTCTATTGTTCGCGCGCGCTCCGTCCGCCCCGTTTCCGTGCTTCGCCCCGTTGAGGCTGAGGATATGGAAACGCTGCGCACCGACCCCGTGGGCTTCGAGAGCATCTGGCTGTCGAAGAACAAAAGCTACATCAACCTCTCGCTGCTCCTTAAGAGCGGCAAGACAGAAGCCGACGACGCCCTGCACACCCTTGGCATCGTTAGCCACGGCACGACCACCGACGCCGACCGACGCCGCACACTCCACCTCACACTCTATCACGACCAGGGCGGCGTGCCCGCTTATTACACCGTGCAGCAATATGTCAGCATCCCCACGCAATTGCTTGAGGAAGCCGACACCGTAGAACTTACCCTTAACACCTATAACGGCAAGAAAGTAGTGAAGGTAGCCGTTAGCAATCTATAAACATACAATCTATGCAGTATTGTAAATCAATAGTTTCCGCCATACTCGACAGAGCGTTGCGCAGAACAAGTTCATTCTTCGTCTCTATCCTGCTGCTTACTATAGCCACACCGGCTATGGCTGCCGCCCCCGACACAATCAGTACGCTCACAAGAATGTCTATAGTCAAGATGAAGGCGGCGTTCAACAAGCGCGGTGCGGACGTGTGCCGCAAGATGAGCAGCGAGGTGCGCCCATATATCGACGCTATATGCAGCGTGTTAGACAGCACAGCCATGTATGACGCTCAAGCCAAGGCACGCATAGACAAGCTGGAGAGCAGAATGGCGCAAGCCTCTTCGCCGCAGCAGAAGTACGAGCTGTGGACAATGCTCTTCGACGAATACGCACGTCTGTCCTTAAAGCCGGCGCTTGATGCTGCGCAGCAATGCGAGGCTGCAGCCCTTCAGACCGGCAACTATAGTCTGGTAGCGCAGGCTATATTATATAAGGTGGAAATATACACCAACTGTGGCTTCTTCCGTGAGGCATCAGAAGCGCTTGCTACCATCGACGAAGAACGCTGTACGCAGCCCGTAAGAATAAACTATCTCGTGGCAGCCTTCAATCTTGAGTTTGAAAACGGCTTCTACTTCCCCCGCCGTATGTCAACCCCCAACGTCTACTATCAGCGCATGCAGGCATATTACCTCCAGGCGTGCAAGCTGTTGCCGAAAGATTCGTGGATACTCGACGACATGAATGTGAAGCTCAACTTCCACCTTACCAAATACGCTGAGGCGGTGAAGTGGAGCAAGCGTCTGCTTAAGAAACTCTCGCCCACGTCCGACTATTATCCGAACGCATTGGGCAACCTCGGCTACAACTATATGGGAATGTGCGAATATGCACTTGCTGCAAAATACATATCGCTGTCGGGCATAGAAGAGATACGGCGCGGCTCGAAGGAGTATGCAGCCGCACGCAAGATAGCCGAGGTGGCGTACATCACGGGCGACGTCACACGCTCGTACATGCTCATCAATGTGGCTATGCATAACGCCGAGGTGTTCCACTCGCGCTACCGTTACTCGGAGATAGCCGCAAGCTATCCGAAGATAGACCGCGACATGTATGCCTATACGCAGAAGCAGCGCATGCGTCTGCTCATAGGTTTCGGTGCTCTGGCTGTTGTAGTGATGCTGTTGTGCGGTGCCATATTGAAAGTGGTGCGCCAGTCGAGAAAGCTCCATCGCCAGAAGTCACTCATCGAGCATCAGGTGGAGAGCCTTTCCGACAAGAGCCGCCAGATAGAAGACATCAACGCCCGTCTACTTGAGGCAGGACACATCAAGGAGGCGGTGCTCGGACAGCTCATTGTGGCAAGCGCCAACCACCAGTCGGCTATAGAGAAGCTGCGCAAGGAGGTGTTGCGCCGTCTCACCATCAAGGACTACGACGGACTGCGTGCCGTGTTCGACCAGCAGCACGGCGAAGCGTTCGACACGCTCTATTCGCTCGACAACATGCTGCTGATGCTCTACCCCGACTTCCCCGAGAAGTTCAACAGTCTGCTGCACGAGGAGAACCGCGTGACGCCGCGAAGCGACGAACGCTTCACGACAGAGATGCGCATCTTCGCACTCATCCGACTCGGAATAACCAAGAACGACGACCTTGCCCACTCGCTCAACTATTCGGTCAACACCATAAAGAGCTACAAGACACGCGTGCTCAACGCCTCGCTCTATGAAAAAGACGAATTCTACAAACGCCTTATGGCTTAAAACCGAGTGGAAGGAGCATTTTTAAGTGATATTTTTTATCGCATTGCTCCTTTTTCTTGTTTGTTGTTATCGCAGACAGCGTATTTTTCCCGTTTGAAAAGGTATATTCTGAAGTATACAACAAAAACATAACTTGCTGATAATCAATAACGGTATATACCACATGGTGGGTATATACCGTATATTTTTTGCAAACGTTTGAACGGGAAGCTAATTTTGCAACCGAAATCAGACGCAACCCGATTCGGACACTATAGAAATCAGGACGCGATATGATTCAACCGAAACCGAAACTTGCAACGTTAAACCGTAAAAACTTAAATTATTATGAATCGCAGAAAGTTATTGTTACCATCGCTTCTGGCAGTGGCTTCTATTTTCCTCGCATTGTCTGCAAATGCCGACACTTTGAATAAGTCGGTCATTGCATTGGAGGACACCACAAAAACCGCAAGCAACGACCACGGCGTAATGCTCAACGCAAAGGATGCTACCGAGCCTCGTCAGGTAGAGATAGGTCTGCCTATGAGCTACACCGCAGTATCTGTAGACGGCTTGCCTGCCGTATACTATTATTGGCCGAATACCACCAGCAACCACTGGCGCGGCGAGCAGTTGCTGGCACGTCAGGGCTTGCAGAACATCGCCACGACAGCCATCAAGTTCGGCGAGATCGGCTATGGTGTCGACTCGTATATGGAGCGTGGCGGCGAGAAGTTCAAGGGCAAGCTGAAGTATCAGACCAACACATTCGGCGCACAGAACTTCGACCTCAACCTCTCTGGCAAACTCGCCAAGAAGACCTACTTCACACTTAGCACCTACCAGAACTTCGACCCGGGCAGCATGAACCTGAAGTTCACCAACTATATCGACCGTGCACAGTTCTACACAGCCGGACTCACACATCTCTTCAACGACGACCGCGGACGCTTCAGCGTGTTCTACAAGTATAACGAGACCCATCCGCTTACAGCGCTTGCCAACTACGCTCCGTTCACATACGACGGCGACGGCAAGGTGTCGGAGCTTAAGAACTTCCGCATGGGCCGCGACTCGTATCTGCCCGTAGACGGCATGATGCAATACCGCGACGTGAAGACCGGCAAGCTCGTAACCGACAACCTCTACGACATTATCAAGACACGCACACACGAGGCAACAGCCCTTCTCGACTACGATCTGGGCAACAACCTCTCGCTGGCTGTAAAGGGTAAGTTCTCTCACTCTAAGGGACACAGCGGCGACCAACTCACAATGGGCTTCTACGAGGATGCCGACGCTACGTATGCCGACAACGGCGATGCGTTCCACGGCACCATCCAGCGCCGACTCTCGCAGATTAACGCTTTCTGCGTGAAGGACGCTTTGTTCGTAGCCGAACTGCAGAAGAAGACCGCCAGCCACGACTGGGCTTTCGGTATCAACGAGCTGTACAGCAACATCGACTATGCACGCAGCACCACACAGTATTATCATGAAGTGGCGCCCAATCCGCGCAAGCTCATCTATAACGGCGTTGAGTATGCCAACCTCAACGGTTCTAGCGAGTACGACAAGGGCTTCGAGAACAAGCTCGCAGCATACGTAAACGACACATGGCGCGTTTCGCGCAACTTCCGTATGGGCTATGGCGCACGTGTCGAGCTGTTCAACCTCGGTGTCGACTATATCGGCGACAAGCGCTTCAGCGACTTCCATATCGGCGCCAACTATACCGATGCAGAAGGCAACAAGAAGACCGTAGGCATTACCCACCACACAAACACCGGCTTGAACTACGCCGTATCTGTTTCGCCTACATATAACATCACACACAACTTCGGACTCACCGGCGAGATCAACTTCCTCAGACAGTATCGTCACCTGGAGGCTTACTCAGGCACCTCGCTGCCTTACTACAACAACCGTCCGTTCATCCTCGGACGTGCCGGCATCTTCTTCAACAGCTCGTTCGTGAACCTCGTTTCGGCATTCACATACGCACGCCGTACCAACGACTACAGCCGTCTGACCGTGATGAGCGAGAACCCGAACGAAGACCCCGTAATGGTAGGCGCATCAAGCGGTATCGAGACAATGGGATGGACCACCGACGCTATGTTCACACCGTTCAAGGGCTTCACATTCCACGCTATGGTCACATTGCAGAGCCCGAAATACACAGGCTACAAGTTCGAGGCATTCAACAAGACTTACGACTTCAGCGGCAAGACCGTTACAAAGCAGTCGAAGCTTATCGTTGAGCTCGACCCCAACTACACATACGACCGCTTCAATATCTGGGCCTCGTTCCGCTATTACGGCAAGCAGTATGCTAACGTAGGCAACTCGGTATACTTCAACGGACGCTGGGAAACCTTCGCAGGCGCAAGCTACAAGGCAAGCAAGATGCTCACATTCAACGTGAACGTCGTCAACTTCCTCAACCAGCGCGGCGCTCAGGGCACTATCCCTGGCTCTGAACTCATCACCGACGGCTCGCAGTATGCAGGCACCATCATGGCTGGCAACTATATCCGCCCGTTCACAGTGGAGTTCGGCGCAAAGCTCAACTTCTAAAGTCAGAGTAGAACAGACAGTATAGACAAGTAGTATAAATAAGTAATAGGAATACATAATAACCATTTAATTAAAAGCAAAATCTATGAAAAGAATTTTTGTAGCAATGGCTGCTCTGCTCGCATCTTTGAGCATGAGCGCACAGCAGAACATCTCGTTCCGCGAAGGCAAGCTGGTTTCGCCGCAGGTGAACAGCGACCGCACCGTTACATTCCGCATCAAGGCTCCGAAGGCCAAGAGCGTGAAGGTGCTGGCAGACTGGGAACAGAACAATGGTCAGGGCACGATGAAGAAGGGCAAGGACGGCGTATGGGAGTACACCACTCCGCAGCTCACCTCAGAGATGTTCACATATCGCTTCGACGTAGACGGCGTGGTAAGCGTCGACCCCGTCAATCCGTTCACACGCCGCGACGTGGGCAACGTGTTCAGCATCTTCTATGTTGGCGGTGGCGCTGCCGACGAGTATCAGGTGAAGGACGTAGCTCACGGCCAGGTACGTACTGTGTGGTATCACTCTAACACCGTTAATGCCGACCGCCGCATGAACGTATATCTGCCTGCCGGATACGGCAAGACAGACAAGAAGTATCCGGTGTTCTACCTGCTCCACGGAAGTGGCGGCGACGAGAACGCATGGCTCGAGCTTGGCAACATCTCGCGCATCATGGACAACCTCATCGCTGAGGGCAAGTGCGAACCGATGATCGTAGTAATGCCTAACGGCAACTTCGGCAAGCAGGCTGCTGCAGGCGAGACAGCAGAGAACCTCAACTACAAGCCGGTGATGACCAACTTCCTCCCTCACTACAAGGACGGACTCTACGAGATGGCTTTCCCCGAAATCGTGAACTATGTTGACGCTACGTTCAACACCATAGCCGACAAGCAGCACCGTGCTATCGCCGGTCTGTCGATGGGTGGTATGCACACGCTTATGATCACAGCCAACTATCCTGACATGTTCAACTACATCGGTCTCTACTCTGCTGGCGTTGACTTCACAAAGATCAATATGGAGGCGATTCCGGCATACGCCAACCTCGACGGCAAGCTCTCTAAGCTGGCTCAGAGCAACCCGAAACTCTACTGGATCGCTTGCGGCAACGCCGACCGACTGATGCCGTTCAACAAGCAGCTCATGGAGCGCATGAACAAGGACGGTCTGAAGTACACATTCCACGAGAGCTCACGCGGCCATCTCTGGAGCAACTGGCGTCAGTACTCGCTGTTGTTCATCCCACAGCTGTTCAAGTAATGCACTTTGAGCAATAATGCACTTGAAACAATAGGCAAAGCATAAAACAAAAATTAAAGAATTAGTACATATTTTATTGCTGTCAGCTAAAAGCTTCTTATTTCCGAAGACTTTTGGCAGACAGCAATATTTTTTTAACTAAACGCTTGCTGCGTTTTTAGGATTTTTAGGAATATCTTCTTGTTGCGTATATTTTTAACGCATATCTTTGCAATCAGTATATGAAACGTGTGTAAGTCTTTCGTTTATGCATCAAAAACGACTGAAATGATAACAAAAACACACATACTTATCTGTTAACTCTATCTATTAATTTAAAAACCTATTATTATGATTAAAAAAACTCTTTTCTCGTTTCTTATCGCCCTGGTAGCTTTTGGTTTTACAGCTTGCGACAGCGACGATAACAATGGACAGTTGGGCGTACCAGACAGCGCCAAGCCATCAAAAGAATTTAAAGTAGGCAATTGCGACAAGGAGAAGAATGCCGACGACGCCATCAAGCTGAACGTGAAGTCGTGGGGCAATACCAACCAGGAGTTCGCCTCGATTGAGCTTTTCGCCGACGGCCACTTCCTCATCACAAGTCCGAAGGCAGGCAAGCTGCCCAAGAGCAAGATGAGCGTAACGCGCGCAGCCGACGGTTCGACAATGTTCAAGAAGTCGGGCGGTCAGCCGCTAAAGACACGCGCCGTTGACGCCAGCGGCACGATTGTCATCGACGGCGGTCTCTACATCTACGGTACATACACTCGCGTTAAGGAAGGCGTTTATCAGCTGAGCAACAACACCAAGATAGAGATAAAGGACGGAAAGCTGACAGGAACAGCCACTGTGACATACACCAACAGTCTCGGCATGTCTATAACAATCACCGTCACCATTGATACAACCACCAAACAGGACGACCCGCTCCGCCATATCTGCCGCTCGTGGAGAATGGACAGCGCAGAGAACTGGCTGCTCGCCGGCGACGTGATGATCGGCTACGGCAAGCAGTGGCTCGAGAAAGGCCGCGTTATGCAGCAGACAACGCTCACTCCTGAGGGCAAGGGCATGGGCTTCGACGAGGACGACCTCATTGACGACAATGACGACTACTGCTACCGCGTGATCTTCTCGCCGTGCGGCACCTTCGTTTGCTTCTACGTAGACGGCGATGTTGAAATCGGAACATGGGAGTGGACTGACCCTTATAACGGCGTTTTGCGCTGCTGGGAGACGTTCGACTGGGACGACGACGATGATGATGACGACGACGACAACGACTTCGCCGACATGACAGTGCGCTTCGATGGCAAGCAGATGCGCATCTACGGCGACTTCATGGACACCGAGGACGGCGTACTCTTCCGCACGTTGTCTGTAGCTACATTCAGCGCAAAGTATTAAAATACATATCCTAACTTCTATAAATGAGGAGTGTGGAGTGTGTGGACCGGTTTCCGCACATTCCACACTCCTCTTTTTTTGTTTAACCCCGACGAATACCTGCTAAAGCCTAACTGTTACTGTCCGGTAAAACTAATATGGCGGTCAAAGACGGGCTGAAAGCCCAACAAATAATGTGATTACCGCGCTGTGGTAACGCCATTACCGCATACAGGTAACAACGTTACCGCGCAGAGGTAACATCGTTACCAGTTCGTGGTAACAATCATTACTCGTATGTTATGATGTGCAAATCGCAGAAAACTACAGAATATGACAAGCTATATTTTGCCGTAAACCTGTGTTTTTGTAACTTTGCACATCTCTTTATATAAGACAAGCGCACCCCATCACAAATGTTTGTAAGACAAGCGACAATGGAAAATCAATTTGTAAAGCAATACCCCGAGCTTATGCGGGGCAAGAAACTGATGTATGTACACGGTTTCGGTTCGTCGGCACAGTCGGGCACGGTGCAGATGCTGCGCACGCTGATGCCCAACGCTACGGTTGTGGCGCGCGACATTCCGCTGCATCCCGAAGAAGGACTGCAGATGCTGAAGGCGATGGCAGCCGAGGAGCAGCCCGACCTCATCATAGGCACGTCGATGGGCGGCATGTATACCGAGATGCTCACCGGATTCGACCGCATACTGGTGAACCCAGCCTTCGAGATGGGCGACACCATGTCGAAGTTCACGGGCAAGCAGGTGTTTCAGAACCCGCGCGAGGACGGAGTGCAGGAGTTCATCGTGACGAAGGGACTCATAAAGGAGTATCAGGAGATGACTACGCACAACTTCGAGCACGCCGCCGACCCCGACGAGCGCACACGCGTCATCGCACTCTTCGGCGACAACGACCCTGTAGTGCACACCTACGACCTCTACCACGAGCACTATCCTACGGCGATAGGCTTCCACGGCGAGCACCGCCTGACCGACAAGGTGGCGATGCACTATCTCATACCCGTGATACGCTACATCGACGACCGACAGGAAGGCCGCGAGCGCCCCGTCGTATACGTAGACATCGAGACGCTGCGCGACTCGTACGGCAACGCCACGGCGTCTATGCACAAGGCTTACGAGATGCTCATCGAGCACTACAACGTGTACATCGTGGCGCCGTCGCCGTCAGACAATGCGCAGCAGATGGTGGACGACACACGCTGGGTGGAGCAGTTCCTGAGTGCTCCGGCTTGGGGACGCATCGTCTTCACCAACCAGCGCCAGATGCTCTACGGCGACTATCTCATCACGCCCGCCGCACAACCGAAGCCCACGCTGCAGGAGCAGCCCGAATTCATGGGCACGCAGATAGAGTGGGGCAGCGACGAGTTCAAGACATGGGAAGAGATAATAGTGTTCTTCGACCGACTCGGAGGGCAGTAACTTTAAAAAAACAATGGCAAAAGAACAGACCGCCGTGCGCGACCGCACCCACACCAACCTCCGCGAGCCGCGCCGCTACAAGGTGATAATCTACAACGACGACTTCACGACGATGGAGTTCGTGGTGCTCGTGCTCACCTCCGTCTTCTTCAAGTCGGCGGAGGAGGCAGAAGCCCTTATGCTCGCCGTGCACAAGAGCGGCAGCGCCGTGGTGGGCATATACAGCTACGACGTGGCGATATCGAAGGTGAGAAAGGCCACGATGATGGCGCGCGAAGAGAACTTCCCGCTGCGCCTCGAATGCAAACCGGAATGAAATATGAACAACAGCAAGAATTTAGCAAACGCAATAAAGCAGGCAATCGAAGACTGCGACTTCTGGCGCCACGAGTTCGTGACGCCGGAGCACGTGCTCTACGCCTTTGCCTCACAAGACCAGTTCGCAAGCGCCAGCGAATTGCTGCCCCACGACGCCTCGTGGCTCATCACACAACTCGAGAAGGAATTCCTGTCGATGGAGGTGGTGCCCGAGACACAGAAGTACGTCATCGAAGGCTCGCAGCAGTTCTCAGAGATGATGTCGCTCGCCATCAAGCAGGCGCAATACTCCGACCAGGACACGCTCGACGTGCCGCACGTCGTGGCAGCTATGCTCATGCTCAACGACTCGCAGGCAGCCTATCTTCTCGACCAGTTCACGGGCGACGAGAAGGGCGAGTTCATGCAGTCGCTCGTGTCGGCATACGCCGTAGACGAAACGGGCGAAGCGGCTGACGGCGGCGACGCCAACGCCCCCGCACCGTGGCGCAAGCTCGTCACCTGCGTCAACGACACATACGCCGACCATAACCCGCTCATCGGTCGCGAAGCCGAACTGGAGCGCACTATGCAGGTGCTCTGCCGCAAGGACAAGAACAACCCGCTGCACGTGGGCGAGCCGGGCGTGGGCAAGACAGCGCTCATCTACGGACTCACCGCCCTCATAGAGCGTGGCGCAGTGCCCGAACGCCTGCGCGGAGCACGCGTCTACATGATGGATATGGGCACGATGGTGGCAGGCACACAGTTCAGGGGCGACTTCGAGAAGCGCATAAAGATGGTGATGGAAGGACTCGCGCAGGAGGGCAACGCCATTCTCTGCATCGACGAGATACACAACCTCATCGGAGCCGGACGCAACGGCGATGCATCGCTCGACGCCTCTAACATGCTGAAGCCTTATCTTGAGAGCGGAGCGATACGCTTCATCGGATCGACCACATACGACGAGTACAACCGCTACATAGCCAAGCAGAAGTCGCTCGTGCGCCGCTTCCAGCAGATAGACATCGCCGAGCCGTCGGTAGACGACGCCATACGCATCGTGGAGGGCCTGCGCCCGAGCTACGAGAAGTTCCACGGCGTGAAGTACGCTGCGGGCGTCGTTGAGTTCGCCGTGCGCAGCGCCGCCAAGCACATACGCGACCGCTTCCTGCCCGACAAGGCAATCGACCTCATCGACGAGGCAGGCGCCTACCGCGAGACCCATCCGCTCACCACGCAGAAGCGTCAGACCGTAGACCGCCGGCTCGTCACCGACATTCTCGCACGCGTCTGCAAGATTGACGCCGAAGCACTCAAGGAGCAGTCGAACGACGCGCTGCGCACGCTGGAGAGCGACATAAAGAAGGAGATATTCGGTCAGGACGAAGCCGTAGGCCGTGTGGTTGAGGCTGTGCAGATGTCGAAAGCCGGACTCGCCGACGACACCAAGCCGATGGCAAGTCTGCTCTTCGTCGGTCCGACCGGCGTCGGCAAGACCGAGGTGGCGCGCGTGCTCTCAGAGCGAATGGGCATGAAGCTCGTGCGCTTCGACATGAGCGAGTACGCCGAGAAGCACGCCGTGGCGAAGCTCATCGGTTCGCCGGCAGGATACGTGGGCTACGAAGACGGCGGACTGCTCACGGCAGCCGTGCGCAAGACGCCCAACTGCGTGCTGCTCTTCGACGAGATAGAGAAGGCGCACCCCGACATCTTCAACATCTTCCTGCAGATGATGGACTACGCCGCGCTCACCGACAACCACGGCGAGCGTGCCGACTTCCGCAACGCCATCATCATCATGACCTCCAACGCCGGAGCGCAGTACGCCTCGCGCGCCAGCATCGGATTCACGGGCAGCGTGTCGCGCGGCGACGCCATGCTCACTACAGTGAAGAAGACGTTCAAGCCCGAGTTCATCAACCGCCTCACCGACATCGTTGTCTTCCACGATATGTCGCGCCAGATGGCATCGCTCATCCTCGACAAGAAGCTCGCGCAGCTGCAGACCAAGCTCAGCGCAAAGAATGTGACGCTGCACCTCAGCGCCGAGGCTCGCGAACTGCTCCTCACAAAGGGCTTCACGCCCGAGTACGGAGCGCGAGAGCTCGACCGCGTCATCGGCTCGATGCTCAAGCCGCTGCTGATGAGAGAGATACTGTTCGGACGATTGAAGAAAAGTGGCGATGCCGTTGTCGATGTAAAGGACGGCGCATTGCGACTTGCGTAACATTCCACATTATGATATACAGAATAGGTAAAGAACTGATATTTCCTCAGCCCGTAGACGTGGAGCCCGACGGACTCCTGTGCGTTGGCGGCGACCTCTCCGTCGACCGACTGCTGCTCGCATACAGTCATGGCATCTTTCCGTGGTTCTCGTTCCGCGACTACGACGAGCCGCTGTGGTACTGTCCGCAGGAGCGCTTCGTCATCTTCCCCAACGAGATACACGTGTCGCACTCGATGCGCACGCTGATTAACAAGGGCAAGTACGACGTGTCTATCGGCGATGACTTCGACGGCGTGATACGCGGCTGCCAGAAAGCCGACGGACGCTACGACTCGGAAGGGGCGTGGCTTAGCGAGGACATCATCCGTGCATACACCGAGCTGCACCGCCAGAACCTCGCGCAGAGCGTGGAGGTGTGGGAGGGCGACCGACTCGTGGGCGGACTCTACGGCGTTACGCTCGGACGCTGCTTCATCGGCGAGAGCATGTTCTCGCTCGTGCCCAGCGCAAGCAAGCTCGCGCTGATCTTCCTCGCCGAGTTCATGCAGGAGAACGGCGGACTGATGATAGACTGCCAGATAGAAACGCCGCACCTCAAGTCGATGGGCGGACGCACCATCTCCTACAAGGAGTATATGAAGATTCTGCAGCAAATATAGGAGACTACGGCATGCTTGCCGTTGCTACGCTTATATATAAGTTGTATTAAAATAATAGAAACTACTAAAACAAATCAAACAAATATGCAGATAAACAAGACAATAGCGCTCTCGCTGCTCGCAGCGTGGGCGACACAGCCGACGATGGCGGCGAAGAAACAGAGGGCGAAGGCGGACACGTCGCGACCGAACGTGATTATGATTGTGGCTGACGACCTCGGCTACGGCGACCTCGAATGTTACGGCGCGAAGAACGTCGAAACGCCTAACGTGAACCGACTCGCTGCTGAAGGTGTGCGCTTCACCGATTGCCATGCAGCGGCTTCTACCTCAACGCCGTCGCGCTACTCGCTCCTGACAGGCGAGTATCCGTGGCGCCGACCAGGCACTGACGTGGCGCCGGGCAATGCGGCGATGATTATAAAGCCCGAGCAGTTCACCATAGCCGACATGTTCCGCTCGCAGGGCTATGCTACGTGCGCTATAGGCAAGTGGCACTTAGGACTGGGCGACCGCACCGGCGAGCAGGACTGGAACGCGCCGCTGCCGGCGTCGCCTGCGGACATTGGTTTCGACAACCACTACATCATGGCGGCTACTGCCGATCGTGTGCCCTGCGTGATTATCGAGGACGGCATGGTGGCTAACTACGACGAGTCGGCGCCAATCGACGTGAACTACTATCATAACTTCGAGGGCGAACCTACGGCGCGCGAGCATCCAGAGCTGTGCTACAACCTGCGCTCGTCGCACGGACACGACCAAGCAATAGTGAACGGCATCGGACGCATCGGATATATGAAGGGCGGAGGTAAGGCGCTGTGGAAGGACGAGAACATCGCCGACTCGATAACAGGCTACGCCGTCAACTACATCAAGCAGCACGCCGACCGCCCGTTTTTCATGTACTTCGCCACGAACGACGTGCATGTGCCGAGATTCCCGCACGAGCGATTCCGCGGCAAGAGCGGCATGGGCTTGCGCGGCGACGCCATCGTGCAGTTCGACTGGTCGGTGGGCGAGATTATGCGCACGCTCGACCGACTCGGCATTGCCGACAACACCATCATCCTGCTCACCAGCGACAACGGACCCGTCACCGACGACGGATATGTAGACCGCGCCGACGAACTGCTCAACGGACACTCGCCGCAGGGGCCGTGGCGTTCGGGCAAGTATTCGGCTTACGAAGGCGGAACGGCTGTGCCCGTCATCGTGCGCTGGAAGGCAGGCGGCGTGAAGGCAGGCGAAACGTCGGAAGCGCTCTTCTCGCATATCGACTTGCTGGCGTCGTTCGGTTCGCTCATCAACGCACGCATACCGAAGGGCGCTGCCGTAGACAGCGAGAACCGCATCAGTACGCTCCTTGGCAACGACCGCACCGATCGTCCGTACGTCATCGGTATGGCTAACAACCACGTGCTCTCCGTGCGCACAAAGCAGTGGAAATACATAGAGCCGAACGACGGCGCAAAGACCATCGGCTGGGCGGCTACGCTCAACGGCGAACGCGTGGAGACTGGCAACAGCCCGCAACCGCAGCTCTACGACATGCAGAAAGACATTAAGGAGGAGCACAACGTGGCGCTCGAAAACGCACAGACCGTGTTCGACCTGCAGAACGTATTGCGCCGCGAAAGGGCGAAATAGATGAGGCTGAGTAGCTCAAACGCCCCAATTCTTGTGATAAACGGCAAAGTTTTTGCCCAATTCCTATAAATAATGTACCTTTGTAGGTTGATAGGAAACAAAAACAAACAGGAAATAAAAAATAAACAAAATATGGGAAAGATAATTCTTACGGGCGACCGTCCTACAGGTAAGCTCCACTTGGGTCACTATGTAGGCTCGCTCCGCCGCCGCGTCGAACTGCAGAACGCTGGCGATTTCGACCGCATGTTCGTCTTCATGGCTGACGTGCAGGCTCTCACCGACAACGCAGACAACCCCGAAAAGATTCGCCAGAACATCATTGAGGTGGCGCTCGACTACCTCTCGGCTGGTCTCGACCCCGAGAAGTGCACGCTGTTCATACAGAGTCAGATACCGGAGCTCGCCGAGCTTACTACCTATCTGATGAACCTCATCACCGTGTCGCGCGTGCAGCGCAACCCGACTGTGAAGACCGAGATAAAGATGCGCAACTTCGAGGCTAACATTCCGCTCGGCTTCTTCTGCTACCCTGTGAGCCAGGCTGCCGACATCGCTCTGTTCAAGGCTACAACCGTACCTGCAGGCGAAGACCAGGAGCCGATGATTGAGGTGACACGCGAACTTGTGCGCCGCTTCAACCAGACATACAGCGAGGTGCTCGTTGAGCCGGAGATCATGCTGCCCGAGAACGCTACGGCACGCCGTCTGCCAGGCACCGACGGCAAGGAGAAGATGTCGAAGTCGCTCGGCAACTGCATCTACCTCTCTGACTCAGCCGCTGAGGTGTGGAAGAAGGTGAAGAAGATGTCGAACGGTGCGCCGCGTATGAGCATGGACGAGCCGGGCAACCTCGAAGGCAACGCCGTGTTCACATATCTTGAGGCGTTCAGCACACCCGACGACTTCGCAGAGTTCTGGCCCGAGTACAAGACACTCGACGAGCTGAAGGACCACTACGTGCGTGGCGGCATCGGCGACGGCACAACGAAGAAGTTCCTCAACAACGTGCTCAACAAGATGCTCGACCCGATTCGCGAGCGCCGCGCAGAGTACGAGAAGGATATCCCCGAAATCTACAACATCCTGCGTAAGGGTTCGGAGGCTGCACGCGAGACAGCCGCTCAGACAATGGACGAGGTGCGTCGCGCAATGCAGATTGACTACTTCAACGACGCTGCGCTCATTCAGCAGCAGGCTGAAAAGTTCCGCAAGTAAAAGAATGCCATAACCCTCCTATGAAAAAGGGCAAAACTCATTAATCGTGAGTTTTGCCCTTTTTATATATCGTTATATACGACTTGGCTTTTTATATATCGTTTACGGCTGACTCTCGCCCTCCACATACTCCTCAAGGAACATGTGCTCGCCGTCGAACACGGCGTAGGTGAACTGTGTTATCCAGTCGCCGAGAATCATCATGCGCGTCTTTTTCGAGAGGAAGAGGTCGAGTTCTATGTGTCGGTGTCCGAACATGAAGTAGTCAACATCGTTGTGCGTCTTCATGTACTGCTTCGCAAAGAGCACGAGATGCTCGCGGTCTTCGCCCATGTACGGCGGTTCCTTGCCGTCGGCACGTTTCAAGCGCGAGTGCTTCGCCCAAGTGAGTCCGAACCACATTGCCCAGCGCGGGTGCAGCGAGTTGAACAGCACCTGGCACGTGCGGTTGTGGAACACGCTCTTTATGAACTTGAAGCGGCGGTCGGGGTCGCCCAGTCCGTCGCCGTGCGCTATGTAGAACACCTTGTCATAAATCTCCACCGTCTCGGGCTTGGTGTGTACAATCAGTCCGCACTCCTCCTCGAGGTATCCGTATGTCCAGATGTCGTGGTTGCCGGTGAAGTAGTGCACCTCCACGCCCATGTCGGTCAGCTCCGAGAGCTTGCCCAGGAAGCGCGTGTAGCCCTTCGGCACCACGTAGCGCCACTCGCACCAGAAGTCGAACATATCGCCCAGCAGATAGATGGCGCGCGCCTTTGTCTTTATCGAGTCGAGAAACCTCACGAGTCGGCGCTCCTGCGTGCGACCGTGGTCGATAGCCCACGAACCGAGGTGGGCATCGCTAAGGAAATATACATTTTTCATGCGAATTCAACATTGGTTAATTCAAAATCGGCGCAGCCTACCATTCTTGTTATAGCAAGCGGCATAGCCGAGCGCAAAACTCACTATTCAAAGCTCAATATTCGACCTTGTTAGTCGAATCCAAGCTCTATCTTTGCCTCTTCCGTCATCATGCTCTGGTCCCATACAGGCTCGAAAACGAGGTTCACGTTAGCCGACTTCACATGCTCGAGCGAGTCTACCTTCTGTCGTACATCCTCAAGTATGAAGTCGGCGGCGGGGCATGTAGGCGCTGTGAAAGTCATGTCGATGTCCACGTTGCCGTCGTCCTGCACGTCAATCTTGTAGATGAGTCCGAGGTCGTAGATATTCACCGGTATTTCGGGGTCGTACACCGTCTTGAGCACGTCGACGATGCGTTCTTCTATATGTGTCTTTTCTTCCTGTGTCATTCGTTTTGTACTTTAGGTTGTTATACATTAATATATTATTGCAAATTTAAGGAAAAATATCCGAATACCGAATTTTATGGCAGTAATAATACAGCTTTTCTTACTCGGTTACGATAAAAAACTATACTTTTGCATCGCATAACGTAACCATAATAACTAAAAAAAATGATAACATTCCTGATCAGTCTGGCAGCCCTTGTGTTGGGCTACCTTGTCTACGGACGCTTCGTGGAGCGCATCTTCGCACCCGACGACCGTGTTACGCCAGCCGTGGCGCAAGCCGACGGTCTGGACTATGTCGCGATGCCTTATTGGAAGGTGTTCATGATACAGTTCCTCAACATCGCTGGCACCGGACCTATCTTCGGTGCAATCATGGGCGCCAAGTTCGGACCCGCGGCATATCTCTGGATAATCTTCGGCTGCATCTTCGCCGGAGCCGTTCACGACTACTTCGTGGGCATGCTCTCCATGCGCAACGGTGGTTGCGACCTGCCCGAACTCGTGCGGCGCTATCTCGGCGGAGCCGCATCTAAGGTATTGTTGGTGTTCGCCGTGTTCCTGCTCATCATGCTCGGCACGGTGTTCGTGTATAGTCCGGCAGAGATTCTGCACGGCATAAGTGGTTCGACAACCATGTGGATAACCATCATCTTCGTTTATTACGTAGTGGCGACGATGCTACCTATCGACAAGATCATCGGCAAGATATACCCGCTCTTCTCGTTCTCGCTGCTGTTCATGGCTGTGGCTCTGATGGCTGTGCTGTTCGTAAAATGGCCTGCGCTGCCCGAGCTGTGGCATGGTGTGGGCAATATGGGCAAGGCTACAGACCCTGCTTCGTTCACCGACAACATCTTCCCATGTCTGTTTATCACCATCGCCTGCGGCGCTATCAGCGGTTTCCACGCCACGCAGAGTCCGCTTATGGCTCGCTGTCTTACGTCTGAACGCAAAGGCAGACCTATCTTCTACGGCGCAATGATTACGGAAGGACTCGTGGCGCTCGTTTGGGCTACGGTGTCGATGTGGTTCTTCTACGACGCTCCGCAGCCGGGATATGCCCAGATTGGCGGCACCATGGCTAACGGACTGCATACGTCGGCGCCCGTCGTTGTGAATCTTGTCTGCAAGGATTGGCTCGGCATTGTGGGCGGTGTGCTCGCTATGCTCGGCGTGGTAGCTGCCCCGATAACAAGCGGCGACACAGCGTTCCGCTCTGCCCGTCTTATCATCGCTCAGGCGCTGAAACTCAGTCAGCGTGCAAAGAAGAACCGTCTGTATATCTGCGTTCCGCTCTTCGCCGCATCGTTCGCCATGCTCGTTTGGCAGATGGAGAACCCCGACGGCTTCAACACCATCTGGCAATACTTCGGATGGGCTAACCAGACGCTTTCTGTCTTCGCCCTCTGGACCATCACCGTCTATCTTGCTCGCGAAAAGAAGCCTTACATCATCACGCTCGTGCCAGCCCTCTTCATGACTTGCGTCTGCACCACCTTCTTCATGGTGTCGAAGACTGCGCTCGGCTTGCCATACACTGTGGGCTACGGCGTCGGTGCAACCGCACTTGTCGTTGCTGCCGTGTGGTTCGCTGTGTGGTTTAGAAAATCGAACTGTCATTAAATATAAAAACAATTGCTTCTATGTAACCAGCGTTTTGTGCTGTTGCATAGAAGCAATTGTCTTTATGTGTGAACCTTAAATCCTGCCCTCTTCGGCGTAGCTGTAATAGCGGCCGTCGGTCACGATGAGATGGTCGATGAGATAGAGTCGCATTGTCTCGCAAGCGGTCTTCAGTTTGTGAGTGATGCGGTCGTCGTCGCCAGAAGGGCGCGCGTTGCCGCTCGGATGATTGTGTATTAGCGTGAGCGTTGTGGCGTTGGCGAGCAGCGCCTCGCGCAGAATGACGCGCACATCGACAGCCGTCTCGGTGAGTCCGCCGTGCGACAGTCGCACCGCCTTGATGAGTCGGAAGCGCTGGTTCATCAGTAGCACCCATGCCTCCTCGGTGTCGAGGTCCTGCATCTTCGGGTGCATATACTCGTACACCGCCTGCGCCGACCCCATGTCGGGGCGTTCGGCAGCCTTCGACGCTTGGCGGCGCTTGCCCAGTTCGCATGCCGCAATGATAGTTATCGCCTTCGCTTCGCCGATGCCGTTATACTGCATCAGTTCGTGCAGCGACATCTTGCCCAAGGTGTTGAGGTTGTTGTCGCAGGCGCTCAGTATGCGCTGCATGAGCGCCACGGCGCTCTCCTTCGTGCTGCCCGAACCTATGAGTATCGCCAACAGCTCGGCGTCGGACAGCGTCTCGGCGCCCTTGTCGCGCAGCTTTTCGCGCGGTCGGTCGGCTTCCGACCAATCGGAGATCTTTAGTTGAGCGTTATGATTAGTATTGTTGCTTATGTCGTTCATAGGTTGTTTGTTTAATAGAAAAATAATACAGAAGGCTCTCCCACGGAATTCACAGAACACACAGAACTTGTTGCAGAACTTTTCTCCCACAGATTTCGCAGATGTACACAGATAATTATGGCGTGTTTCAAGGCGAGTATGTTTACAGAACTTAATTAGTGCGAAAAATCTACCATATCTCCCAGCTGGCGTGTAACGCATTGTTGAGTAGTGAGTTAAAGGCTGGTAGATAGCGCTTTTCTTCCAGATATCTACCAGCCATCTGCCAGGCATCTCCCAGCTATCTTATAGACTGGCGCTGTCCGCATTGGTTAGGTTTTGACTCACACCCACTGTCAATATGATAGTGCCATCCGGTTTTGTTGGTGCAGCGGAGACCGCTGCACCCCCTGAAGCTACATCTGTGTGTATCTGTGCGATCTGTGGGAGTTTCTTTTCAGCAATAAACTTAGAGTGCGATCCGTGGGAGACGTGTGTTATTTGTAGAATGTTTTCTCGAACGCAGCGAACTCCGACTTGCCGCGCACGCAGCGTTTCCACCAAGCCTCGATGAATCCGAAGCCGTAGCCCATGAGCTGCACGTAGGCGGCGGCGATGCTCTGCACGCCGATCTTCAGACTGCGGTTGAGGCGAGCCGAGTCGATGCAGATGAGGAGCGAGTAGAGGGCGAGCGGCACGAGCGGCAGCCACGCCAGAGTGGGGCAGAGCACGAGCAGCACGAGACAGAGCGCGAGCATGGCGAGCACGCCCACGGTGAACACCATCGGCAGCATGTGCACCAGCTTCAGCGACTCGGGGTATTTCTTGTAGAGATTGATGCGCGCGATGCCCGAGTTGTACACCTGGCGGAAGAACTTGCGCAGGTCGGTGCGGCGCTTGTGCCACACCCATGCCTCGGGGAAGAGTCGGCAGCGCAGTCCGGCCTTGAAGATGCGTATTGAGAAGTCGATGTCCTCGCCGAAGCGCATCTTCGAGAATCCGCCCAGCTCCATGTATCTGTCGCGACGCACGCCCATGTTGAACGAGCGCGGGTAGAACTTGTCGAGCTTCTTCTTGCCGCCGCGTATGCCGCCGGTGGTGAAGAACGAAGTCATCGAGTAGGAGATAGCCTTCTGCGTGTCGGTGAACGAGGGGTGCGAGCTGTCGGGTCCGCCGAAAGCGTCGGCAGGCTCGCGCTTCAGTTCGTCAGACACCGCCGCCAGATAGCCTTCGGGCAGCACCACGTCCGAGTCGAGGATGAGCACGTAGTCGCCCTGCGCGCGCTCCACACCGTAGTTGCGCGTCTGTCCGGGTCCGGAGTTGGGCTTGGTGAAGTATTGTATGCGGAGCTTCTGCGCATATTTCTCGCAGACATCCTTGCACGGCACCGCCGAACCGTCCTCCACTACCACCACTTCGAAGTCGGTTTCGCTCTGACGGGTGAGGCTGTCGAGCAGTTCGTCCACCTCGTCCGGACGGTTGTAAACGGGAATTATTATGCTGTATTTCATTTCTTTTTGAGTTGACAGGTGAACAAGTGTACGATTAGGCAAGCCGACGATTAGGCAAGTAGACAAGCCGACGAGTCGGCAATAAACGCAAAAGAGTAAAAAAGTAAAGAGCACGTCGGGGCGTGCATGACGTTATCCCCAATGCTTTTTACTTTTTTACTCTTTTCTATTTCTTATTCCGTTGTTCGGTAAGGATTACTCCTTAACGCGCTGCAGGTAGCTACCGTCGCGTGTGTCAACCTGAACGAGGTCGCCTTCGTTAACGAAGAGAGGCACGCGAATCTCTACGCCAGTCTCGAGAGTAGCCGGCTTGAGAGTGTTTGTAGCAGTATCGCCCTTGATGCCCGGCTCAGAGTGAGTAACGCGGAGGTTAGTCTTCACCGGCATTTCGCCGAAGAGCACGGTATCTGTAGAAGCGTCAGAAACGACCTCGACGATGTCGCTCTCCTTCATGAAGTCAACGCCAGTGATGAGGTTACCAGCGATAGGAATCTGGTCGTAAGTCTCCTGGTTCATGAAGATATAGTCCTCGCCCTCCTTGTAGAGGTACTGGTACGGACGACGCTCTACGCGTACGTCCTCAAGCTTCTCGCTGATGTCGAAGCGACGCTCCAACACGCGGCCGTCGACAACGTTCTTCAACTTAACGCGCATGAAAGTGTTGCCCTTACCCGGTTTTACATGAAGGAAGTCGATTACGAAAAAGAGCTTGCCGTCCATGCGGATGCAAGTTCCCATCTTGATGTCTTGTGAGTTGATCATTGCTGTTTTTATTTATATTATTGTATTATCTCTCAAAAATCGCTGCAAAGTTACTGAAAATCACGCACAAAAACGCATGGTTCATAGTTTTTTTTATTCGTGACACGCCCTAAATCGTGAAAACCGGCAAAAAAAGCCCCTCAACCTCCCCGTCGCACCGCTTTTCAGTCCATACACGGGCGATTTTGCCCTAAAAATGTAGAAAAAACTAAAAAATGCAGCTAAAAAAGGCTCAAGTCTTTGTCGTTTAAAAAATTATGAGTAATTTTGCAACCCAAAAGTGTGAATAATAACAAATAAATAAAAATAAGACAATGAAAAGAACATTTCAGCCGCACAATCGTCGCCGCGTAAACAAGCATGGTTTCCGTGAGCGTATGGCTACAAAGAATGGTCGTCGCGTATTGGCTTCTCGCCGCGCACATGGCCGCAAGAAGTTGACAGTATCTGACGAGCACCACGGAAAGTAGTCGGCTGCGCCCCTCGGGGCAGAGCAGACTGCAACGTGTCGCAAGCAGACTTGTGACGACAAAAGGCAGCAGGAACTCCGCAAGGAGCGCCCGCTGCCTTTTAACGTTTATGGAGGCAAAGCGGCGTGCGTAGCATCCGGCTGCGCATTACGATGCCGAATAAGCAGGGCAGAATGCAGAAATATTGCGAAAAATTTGGCTAATCGGCAAATAATCAGTAACTTTGCACCCGCTTTGTGGCACGGTGCCGCAAATAAACAATGTATAACTATTTAAATTAAAAGAAACAAAAATGATTATTGTACAGGTAAAAGACGGTGAGAACATCGAAAGAGCACTCAAGAAGTTTAAGAGAAAGTTTGAGAAGACAGGCGTAGTGAAGGAACTCCGCGCTCGTCAGCAGTACAACAAGCCTTCTGTACTCAAGAGACTCAAGATGGAGCACGCTATCTACGTACAGCAGCTCCGCGCTAACGAGGAGTAATCTCCCCATTTCGACTAACAATTAATATGACGCGCACGCCCCACGGCAAGCGCAGTCGGATGGACCAGGAGGTGTACACACTCAGAAATAATCATTAAGACATAAACATGCCAACCCGAATCCTCTGCGACTCGGGCAGGCTGGCGACGGCAATAGCAGTTCTAAAGAGCAGCTATTGCCGTCTTTGTGTTTGGCAGCAGCAGCGTTACATCCACGCGGTAACACCATTACCGCAATGCTGTAACGACATAGCCACGCTGCGGTAATCATGTTACCGTAGCGCGGTAAAACACTTGCCGCACACGACGAATAGGCACCAGAACCACGCTAAAACGTGAAAAAACGAAAAAAGACAGCCGAAAACTTGCAAATGACAAATATTCGTCGTATATTCGTAGCGAAAAACAAAAAAGAACATGCAAAAAGGTATTGACGGCTTTCTCGACTATCTGCGCTACGAGCGCAACCGGTCGGAGAACACAGTGGAAAGCTACCGCCGCGACCTCGAAGCGTTCCAGCAGTTTTTCAGCAGTCTCGACAGCGAACTCACGTTCGCCACGGTAGACACCGACGTCGTGCGCGACTGGATGGAGCACCAGCTCGACCAAGGCAACCGCGCCACAACCGTAGCCCGGCGTCTGAGCGCCCTGAAAACCTACTACCGCTATCTCCTCGCACGAGGATACGTAGAGCACGACCCGGCGCACATCGTCTACCGCCCCAAGACCGACCGGCCCCTGCCGCAGTTCGTGCGCGAAGAACAGATGGACCGGCTGCTCGACCACACACAGCAGCCCGACACCTATCAGGCGCAACTCGAGCACACCATCGTGCTCACCTTCTACGAGACAGGCATGCGCCTCTCCGAGCTCACCTCGCTCGACGACAACTCCGTCGACTACGCACGCAGCGAGATACGCGTGCACGGCAAAGGCAACAAACAGCGCGCCATACCCTTCGGCGACGAACTCGCCCAAGCCCTGCGCAGCTACACCGCACGTCGCGACGCCGAGACACCGCCGCGCTGCACCCAGGCGCTCTTCCGCTCCGCACGCGGCACGCGCCTAAGCCCCGAGCGAGTGCGCCAGATGGTGAAGCAACAGCTCTCCACCGTGACCGGCCTTCAGAAACGATCGCCCCACGTGCTGCGCCATACCTTCGCCACCGCAATGCTCAACAACGGAGCCAACATCGAAAACGTGCAGAAGCTGCTTGGACACGAGCGCCTCTCCACAACCGAAATATACACCCACACCTCGTTCGAGCAACTAAAGAAAGCATATAATGAGGCACATCCCCGAAGCGAAACGCCGAAAGGATGACACTATACCTTATTATATATATAGTATAAACGACCTTAAACAAAGAAAAGGAGGACACTATGAACGTAAAGATTCAGTCAATTCACTTTGACGCTACCGAGAAACTACAGGAATTCATCGAGAAGAAAGTAGCAAAGCTTGAGAAGACATTCGAGGATATAAGCAGCGCAGAAGTGCAGCTCAAAGTAGTGAAGCCAGCCACCGCGCAGAACAAGGAAACAAGCCTCGAAGTGACCGTCCCCGGACAGAAGCTCTTCGTCGAGAAAACATGCGACACATTCGAGGAAGGCATCGACCTCTGCGTAGACGCAATGAAGGTGCAGCTAACTAAATTCAAGGAAAAAACACGCAAGATGTAAAAAAAAAGCCGAAAAATTTTGGCGAATAAAAAATAAGTCGTATCTTTGCAGCCGTTTTAGAACACGTCCTAAACGCAAGCCTTAGCGGCTGCAAGGATCTGCCTCTTTAGCTCAGTTGGCCAGAGCACGTGATTTGTAATCTCGGGGTCGTTGGTTCGAATCCGACAAGAGGCTCAAACAAACGGAAAACCTGAACGCAGTTTTTCTTCAGTATCCAAGCGATACGCTACTAATAAAGATTGGGTGGTTACCAGAGTGGTCAAATGGGGCAGACTGTAAATCTGCTGGCTATGCCTTCGGTGGTTCGAATCCATCACCACCCACTTCACTTTATCTTTGCGGAAATAGCTCAGTTGATAGAGCACTAGCCTTCCAAGCTGGGGGTCGCGGGTTTGAGCCCCGTTTTCCGCTCCAAGTTGCTGTAATAGCTCAGTGGTAGAGCACTTCCTTGGTAAGGAAGAGGTCCTGAGTTCAACTCTCAGTTACAGCTCTTTCTGTTCTTTAAACCAAGAATCGGAAGAAAAACGAACATTCAATTTATATATAAAATAAGAAAGCTATGGCTAAAGAAACATTTGTGCGCACCAAACCGCACGTAAACATTGGTACAATTGGTCACGTTGACCATGGTAAGACCACTCTTACTGCTGCCATCTCAAAGACTCTTCACGACAGAGGCTTCGGCGGCGAGGATGTTAAGTCTTTCGACCAGATCGATAACGCTCCTGAGGAGAAAGAGCGTGGTATCACCATCAACTCAGCTCACATCGAGTACGAAACAGCAAAGCGTCACTACGCTCACGTAGACTGCCCGGGTCACGCCGACTACGTTAAGAACATGGTAACTGGTGCTGCTCAGATGGACGGTGCTATCCTTGTAGTTGCTGCTACTGACGGTCCTATGCCTCAGACACGTGAGCACGTACTTCTCGCTCGTCAGGTAAACGTACCGCGCATGGTTGTTTTCTTGAACAAGTGCGATATGGTAGAGGACGAGGAGATGCTCGAGCTCGTAGAGATGGAGGTTCGCGAGATCCTCGACCAGTACGGCTATGAGGAGGAAACTCCTATCATCCGCGGTTCTGCTCTTGGTGCACTCAATGGTGTAGAGAAGTGGGCTGACAAGGTAATGGAGCTTATGGACGCTGTTGATACATGGATCCAGGAGCCTCCACGTGACCTCGACAAACCATTCTTGATGCCTATCGAGGACGTATTCTCAATCACAGGTCGTGGTACCGTTGCTACTGGTCGTATCGAGACTGGTCGCGTTAAGGTAGGCGACGAGACAGAGCTCCTTGGTCTCGGTGAGGACAAGAAGTGTGTCGTAACTGGTGTTGAGATGTTCCGTAAGATCCTTGACGAGGGTGAAGCTGGCGATAACGTAGGTCTTCTCCTCCGTGGTATCGACAAGAACGAGATCAAGCGCGGTATGGTACTCTGCCACCCGGGTCAGATCAAGCCTCACAAGCACTTCAAGGCTTCTATCTACGTTTTGAAGAAGGAAGAGGGTGGTCGTCACACACCGTTCGGCAACAAGTATCGTCCTCAGTTCTACCTCCGTACTATGGACTGCACAGGCGAGATCAAACTTCCTGAGGGAGTTGAGATGGTAATGCCTGGTGACAACGTAGAGATCGAGGTTGAGCTCATCTACGCAGTTGCTCTGAACGAGGGCCTTCGTTTCGCTATCCGCGAGGGTGGTCGTACAGTAGGTTCTGGCCAGATCACAAAGATCCTCGAAGACTAATTCGACGGACCGCAGACTCGCAAGAGGCTGCACTAAATAAAAATAGTTCCCGCATCGCTACGGCGTCGGGAACTATCCTACGGGAATAGCTCAGTTGGTAGAGCACTGGTCTCCAAAACCAGGTGTCGGGAGTTCGAGCCTCTCTTCCCGTGCTAAAAAGAAGATAATATGTTTAAGAAGTTTGTAAATTATTGCAAGACTTGTTACGACGAACTTGCGCATAAAACAACTTGGCCAAGTTATGCCGAACTCAACCACAGTGCAGTGATTGTATTATCTGCTTCCCTTGTCATTGCAGTTGTGGTGTTCGCTATGGACTCTCTGTTCAAGTGGGCAATGAGCATGGTTTATCCAGGTTAATCATTTTCAAGAAAAATGGCTAAGACAGAAAAAAAATGGTACGTGCTTCGTGCTGCCAGCGGAAAGGAATTCAAAGTAAAGGAATATATCGACGCTGAGATCAAGCACAACCCATTACTTCAGACGCATGTTTCGCAAGTGGTTCTGCCGCTCGAGAAACACGCATCTTTGCGTAATGGCAAAAGAGTAATCAAGGAGAAAATCTCTCTCCCCGGTTATGTATTCGTAGAAGCTGCCCTCGTAGGCGACGTAGCACACACGCTGCGTTTCATGCCGAACGTTTTAGGCTTTCTTGGAGGCTTGGACAACCCCTCACCAGTTCCGCAGTCGGAAATCAACCGTATGCTCGGTTCATGCGAGGAAACGGAGATTGAAGACAACATCGACATCCCGTACGTAGTTGACGAGACTGTCAAGGTGACAGACGGACCGTTCTCTGGCTTCAGCGGCATCATCGAAGAGGTGAATGTCGAGAAGCGCAAACTAAAGGTGATGGTCAAGATCTTCGGACGCAAAACTCCGTTGGAATTAGGTTTTATGCAAGTCGAAAAAGAAGGCTAACGCAAGGTTACGAATGCGTTTAGAATTCTTTTATATTAAATCAATTTAAATATTAACAGACAAAATGGCTAAAGAAGTTGCTGGATTAATCAAATTACAGATTAAAGGTGGCGCTGCGAATCCTTCTCCTCCAGTAGGACCTGCACTTGGTTCTAAGGGTATTAACATCATGGGATTCTGCAAAGAGTTCAACGCCAGAACCCAGGATAAGGCAGGCAAGGTAATTCCTGTTGTTATCACTTACTACACCGATAAATCGTTCAGCTTCGAACTTAAGACTCCTCCTGCAGCAGTACAGCTGAAAGAGGCAGCTAAAGTTAAGAGTGGCTCAGCTCAGCCTAACCGCCAGAAAGTTGGTAAAGTAACTTGGGAGCAGGTAAAAGCAATCGCTGAGGACAAACTGAAAGATTTGAACTGCTTTACAGTTGCATCGGCTATGCGACTCGTTGCTGGTACAGCAAGAAGTATGGGTATCACTGTAGAGGGAGACTTCCCTGAAAATGTTTAATAACTTCAATTTTTAAGAAATGAAACTGACAAAAAATCAAAAATCAGTAGCTGACAAGGTTGAAGCAGGGAAGATGTACACATTGAAAGAGGCTTCAGAGCTGGTAAAGGAAATTACCACAACCAAGTTTGACGCTTCTCTCGATATCGACGTACGCTTGGGCGTAGACCCGCGTAAGGCTAACCAGATGGTTCGCGGCGTGGTTTCTCTTCCCAACGGTACCGGTAAGGTAACACGCGTACTCGCTCTCTGTACTCCCGATCAGGAGGCTGCTGCTAAGGAAGCAGGTGCTGACTACGTAGGTCTTGACGAGTATATCGATAAGATCAAGGGTGGTTGGACAGACGTCGACGTTATTATCACTATGCCGTCATGCATGGGTAAGATTGGTCCTATCGGCCGTATCCTCGGTCCGCGCGGACTCATGCCTAACCCTAAGAGCGGCACTGTAACAATGGACGTTGCCAAGGCGGTTAAGGAAGTAAAGCAGGGTAAGATTGATTTCAAGGTTGACAAGGCTGGTATTATCCACACTTCAATCGGTAAGGTAAGCTTCTCTTCGGAGGCAATCTATCAGAATGCTAAGGAGTTCATCGCTACCATCATCAAGCTCAAGCCTGCTGCTGCTAAAGGTACATACATCAAGAGTATCTTTATTTCAAGCACTATGAGTAAGGGTATCAAGGTTGATCCTAAATCAGTTGAGTAACTCTAAAAGTTTTGTAAAATGAAGAAAGAAGTAAAAGATACTATTATTGCCGAACTCGGTGCGAAGCTGAAGGAGTTCCCTCACTTCTACATCGTTGACCTCGCAGGTCTCAACGCCGAGGCTACAAGCAACCTCCGCCGCAAGTGCTTCAAGAACGAGATCAAGATGATCGTCGTTAAGAACACACTTCTCCGCGAGGCTTTCCAGGCAAGCGACATTGATTTCGAGCCTCTGTACGGCGCTCTCAAGGGCACTACAGCAGTTATGTTCGCTCACACAGCTAACGTACCGGCTAAGCTCCTGAAGGAATACGTTAAGGATGGCGTACCTGCACTCAAGGGTGCATATGCTGAGGAGACAATCTTCGGCGCAGATCAGCTCGAGGCTCTCGTAGCTATCAAGAGCAAGAGCGAGGTTATTGCAGACATTGTTGCACTGCTCCAGTCGCCTGCAAAGAACGTTATCTCTGCTCTTCAGTCAGGCGCAAACACTATTCACGGTGTGCTTAAGACTTTGGGCGAGCGTCCTGAGTAATATAACTACAAGTCAAAGAACATTAACATTAAAAACAATTAAAATTTAAATACAATGGCAGATATTAAAGCTCTTGCTGAAGAATTGGTAAATCTTACAGTAAAGGAAGTAAACGAGTTGGCAACAGTCCTCAAGGACGAGTATGGTATTGAGCCTGCTGCTGCAGCTGTAGCTGTAGCTGCTGGTCCTGCAGCAGGTGGTGCTGATGCAGCTGAGGAGAAGACATCTTTCGATGTTATCCTCGCTGAGGTAGGTGGCGCTAAGCTCCAGGTTGTAAAGGCAGTTAAGGAAGCTTGTGGTCTCGGCTTGAAGGAAGCTAAGGACCTCGTAGACGCTGCTCCTGCTAAGATCAAGGAAGGTCTCTCTAAGGAAGAGGCTGAGAACTTGAAGAAGGCTATCGAGGAGTCAGGTGCTAAGGTAGAGCTCAAGTAATAACAGCTTACAATTCAAATGTCGGGTTTAACGCTGCTAAGCAGTATTTAGGAAAGGTTAACCCGATATTTTAAAATTAGCAAATATGGTTAGGATCTTCCAAGTAGGTGGGTCCTAACCTTTTTGTGTCTTTCCGCTTATTTCGATTTTTTATCACCCATAATAACTTCTGATGGCTTCAAAAATTGTTGATAACAGAGTAAATTTTGCCACCGTCCATAATCCGTTGCCATATCCGGATTTCCTCGATGTGCAGTTAAAGTCTTTCAAGGACTTCTTACAGTTAGACACTCCGCCTGAGGAACGCAAGAATGACGGTTTGTATAAGGTGTTCTCTGAGAACTTCCCTATCACCGACACACGTAACAATTTCGTTCTTGAGTTCTTGGATTACTATATCGACCCGCCCCGCTACTCAATTGACGAGTGCCTTGAGCGCGGTCTTACATATAGCGTACCTTTGAAGGCTAAGATGAAACTCTACTGTACGGACCCCGAACACGAAGACTTCGGCACATTCATACAGGACGTTTTCCTTGGCACGATCCCTTACATGACATCCAACGGTACGTTCGTCATCAACGGTGCAGAGCGCGTAGTAGTTTCGCAGTTGCACCGCTCGCCGGGCGTGTTCTTCGGTCAGGGTGTGCATGCTAACGGTACTGTGCTCTACTCGGCACGTATCATCCCGTTCAAGGGTTCGTGGATTGAGTTCGCTACCGACATCAACAACGTGATGTACGCATACATCGACCGTAAGAAGAAGTTGCCCGTAACAACTCTTTTGCGCGCCATGGGCTTCGAGCAGGACAAGGATATCCTCCAGATATTCGACCTTGCTGAGGAGGTGAAGGTGAACAAGAAGAACATGAAGGCTGCCATCGGCCGCAAGCTCGCCGCACGTGTGCTGAAGACCTGGAACGAGGACTTCGTAGACGAGGATACGGGCGAGGTTGTGTCTATCGAGCGCAACGAGGTTATCATGGAGCGCGAGACTGTGCTCACAGAAGAGAACATCGACGACATCCTCGAGTCGGGCAACGCTTCAGTGCTTCTCCACAAGGACGCAGAGGCAGCTTCACGCTACTCAATCATTTTCAACACTCTCGCTAAAGACCCCTCTAACTCTGAGAAGGAGGCTGTGCTTTACATCTACCGTCAGCTCCGCAACGCTGACCCGGCTGATGACGCATCGGCACGCGAGGTGTTCCAGAACATATTCTTCTCTGACAAGCGCTACGACCTCGGCGAAGTTGGTCGCTACCGCATCAACAAGAAGCTCGGTCTCGACATCGACTCTGAGACACGCGTTCTTACAAAGGAGGATATCATCGCCATCATCCGCTATCTCATCCAGTTGGTTAACTCTAACGCAACTGTTGACGATATCGACCACCTCTCTAACCGCCGCGTACGCACAGTAGGCGAGCAGCTCAGCAACCAGTTCTCTATCGGTCTGGCACGTATGAGCCGCACAATCCGCGAGCGCATGAACGTGCGTGACAACGAGGTGTTCCAGCCGACAGACCTTATCAACGCCAAGACAATCTCGAGCGTTGTAAGCTCGTTCTTCGGCACCAACCCGCTCTCGCAGTTCATGGACCAGACCAACCCGCTTGCCGAGGTTACTCACAAGCGTCGTCTTTCGGCACTCGGTCCTGGCGGTCTGTCACGTGAGCGTGCAGGCTTCGAGGTGCGAGACGTACACTATACACACTACGGACGTCTTTGCCCGATTGAGAGCCCTGAGGGTCCGAACATCGGTCTTATCTCGTCTCTCTGCGTTTACGCAACTATCAACGAGCTCGGCTTCATCGCCACTCCTTACCGCCGCGTGAAGGATTCGCTCGTCGACCTCAATAACGACCACGTAGTATACCTCACCGCTGAGGAAGAGGAAGACCACGTAATCGGTCAGGGTAACGCTCCTCTGCGCGAGGACGGTTCGTTCATACGCGACAACGTTAAGTGCCGTCAGAACGCCGAGTTCCCGGTTGTGCCGCCATCAGACGTAGACCTCATGGACGTCTCTCCGCAGCAGATCGCATCTGTATCGGCAGGTCTTATCCCGTTCTTGGAGCACGACGACGGTCACCGCGCACTCATGGGATGTAACATGATGCGCCAGGCAGTGCCATTGCTCCACAACGACGCACCTATCGTAGGTACAGGTCTTGAGAAGCAGGTGTGCGAGGACTCTCGTACAATGATTACTGCAGAGGGCGAGGGCGTTATCGAATACGTAGACGCTACAACAATCCGCATCCTCTACGATCGCACCGACGACGAGGAGTTCGTAAGCTTCGAGCCGGCTCTCAAGGAGTACCGCATTCCGAAGTTCCGCCGCACCAACCAGAACATGACCATCGACTTGCGTCCTATCTGCAACAAGGGTCAGCGCGTTAAGAAGGGCGACATCCTCACAGAGGGTTACGCTACAGAGAACGGCGAGCTCGCACTCGGTCGCAACCTCCTCGTGGCTTACATGCCGTGGAAGGGTTACAACTATGAGGACGCCATCGTGCTTTCAGAGCGCATGATTCGCGACGACGTGCTTACATCTGTACACGTAGACGAGTACTCACTCGACGTTCGCGAGACAAAGCGCGGCATGGAGGAGTTCACAAGCGATATTCCTAACGTTTCGGAGGAAGCTACAAAGGACCTCGACGACAACGGTATCGTTCGCATCGGTGCACGCATCGAGCCGGGCGACATCCTCATCGGTAAGATTTCGCCGAAGGGCGAGAGCGACCCGTCACCGGAGGAGAAGCTGCTCCGCGCCATCTTCGGCGACAAGGCTGGCGACGTGAAGGACTCTTCACTCAAGGCTAACCCGTCGCTCAGCGGTGTGGTTATCGACAAGAAGCTCTTCTCTCGTGCCGTCAAGACACGCGAGTCGAAGAAGCAGGACAAGGTGATTCTCGCCAAGATTGACGAGGAGTATGAGGCAAAGAACGACGACTTGAAGGATATTCTCGTCGACAAGCTCCTCACACTCACCGAGGACAAGGTTTCGCAGGGTGTTAAGGACTACTCTGGTGCAGAGATCATCACAAAGGGCACAAAGTTCACAGCTACAATGCTGAAGAACCTCGAGTACGACGGCATTCAGTCGAACGACTGGACCGGCGACGAGCACACCGACAAGCTCATCTCTAAGCTCATCATGAACTACATACGCAAGTACAAGCTGCTCGACGCAGAACTCAAGCGTAAGAAGTTCGCCATCACCATCGGCGACGAGCTGCCTTCAGGCATCCTCCAGATGGCTAAGGTATACGTTGCAAAGAAGCGTAAGATTGGCGTAGGTGATAAGCTAGCAGGTCGTCACGGTAACAAGGGTATCGTTTCGAAGATTACACGTATGGAGGATATGCCGTTCCTCGAGGACGGTCGTCCGGTCGACTTGGTATTGAACCCGCTCGGCGTGCCTTCTCGTATGAACCTCGGTCAGATCTTCGAGGCTATCCTCGGTGCTGCCGGCCGTAAGCTCGGCGTCAAGTTCGCTACACCTATCTTCGACGGTGCTCACCTTGAGGACCTCTCTGAATGGACAGACAAGGCAGGTCTGCCGCACCTCTGCTCTACACACCTTTATGATGGTGAGACAGGCGAGCGCTTCGACCAGCCGGCTACAGTAGGTGTGACATACTTCTTGAAACTCGGTCACATGGTTGAGGACAAGATGCACGCCCGTTCAATCGGTCCGTACTCGCTCATCACACAGCAGCCACTCGGTGGTAAGGCACAGTTCGGTGGACAGCGTTTTGGTGAGATGGAGGTTTGGGCTATCGAGGCGTTCGGTGCCAGCCACGTGCTTCAGGAAATTCTGACAATCAAGTCCGACGATACAGTGGGCCGTTCAAAGGCTTACGAGGCTATCGTTAAGGGCGACCCAATGCCTACACCGGGCATCCCAGAGTCGCTCAACGTGCTCCTGCATGAGCTCCGCGGTCTTGGTCTGAGCATCAAACTTGATTAATCCGAACATCCCAAAACTATAGAAATATATGGCTTTCAAGAAAGATACAAAAGTTAAGAATAATTTCACGAAGATTACCATCGGTCTTGCCTCTCCGGAGGAGATCCTGGAAAATTCGTATGGTGAGGTTACCAAGCCTGAGACCATCAACTACCGCACCTACAAGCCCGAGCGCGACGGCTTGTTCTGCGAGCGCATCTTCGGTCCGACACGCGACTATGAGTGCGCCTGCGGCAAGTACAAGCGTATCCGCTACAAGGGCATTGTCTGCGACCGATGCGGTGTTGAGGTAACTGAGAAGAAGGTACGCCGTGAGCGCAGCGGACACATCGAGCTCGTTGTGCCCGTAGCTCACATCTGGTACTTCCGCTCGCTGCCTAACAAGATCGGCTATCTGCTCGGTATGCCGACAAAGAAACTCGATCAGGTTATCTACTACGAGAAGTACGTAGTTATCCAGCCCGGTGCGTTCGAAGGACGCACCGACGAGCAGGGCGACGAGTACAACGGTTCGCACAAGATGGACCTCCTTACTGAGGAGGAGTATCTCGACATCGTAGAGAACAAGCTCGGTGCTGAGAACGACCTTCTTGAAGACACCGATCCGAACAAGTTCATTGCAAAGATGGGTGCAGAGGCTGTCTACGACCTTCTCGCAGGTCTCGACCTCGACTCTCTTTCATACGAGTTGCGCGACCGTGCCAACAACGACTCTTCGCAGCAGCGCAAGACAGAGGCTCTGAAGCGTCTGCAGGTTGTAGAGGCATTCCGTGGAAGCAAGGGCGTCAACCGTCCGGAGTGGATGATCATGAAGATTATCCCGGTTACTCCGCCGGAGCTCCGTCCGCTCGTGCCGCTGGATGGCGGTCGTTTCGCAACATCCGACCTCAACGACCTCTATCGTCGTGTAATTATCCGTAACAACCGTCTGAAGCGTCTCGTAGAGATCAAGGCTCCTGAGGTTATCCTCCGCAACGAGAAGCGTATGCTCCAGGAGGCGGTAGACAGCCTCTTCGACAACTCACGCAAGTCGAGCGCCGTTAAGAGCGACGCCAACCGTCCGCTCAAGTCACTCTCTGACTCTTTGAAGGGTAAGCAGGGCCGTTTCCGTCAGAACCTCCTCGGTAAGCGTGTCGACTATTCAGCACGTTCGGTTATCGTTGTAGGTCCGGAGCTGAAGATGGGCGAGTGCGGTCTGCCGAAGCTCATGGCAGCCGAGCTCTACAAGCCGTTCATCATCCGCAAGCTCATCGAGCGCGGCATCGTGAAGACCGTTAAGAGCGCAAAGAAGATCGTAGACCGTCGCGAGCCGGTTATCTGGGACATCCTCGAGAACGTAATGAAGGGCCACCCGGTAATGCTCAACCGTGCGCCGACACTTCACCGTCTCGGTATCCAGGCGTTCCAGCCGAAGCTCATTGAGGGCAAGGCTATCCAGCTCCACCCGTTGGCATGTACGGCGTTCAACGCCGACTTCGACGGCGACCAGATGGCTGTTCACCTTCCGTTGAGCAACGAGGCTATCCTCGAAGCTCAGGTGCTGATGCTTCAGAGCCACAACATCCTCAACCCTGCCAACGGTGCTCCTATCACAGTGCCGTCACAGGATATGGTGCTCGGTCTCTACTATATCACAAAGCTCCGTCCGGGTGCAAAGGGCTCAGGCCTTTCGTTCTACGGCGACGAGGAAGCTATCATTGCTTACAACGAGGGCAAGTGCGACCTCCACGCTCCGGTTAAGGTGATCGTGAAGGACGTAGTGGACGGCCAGTTCCAGAAGCGCATGGTGGAGACATCTGTAGGACGTGTCATCGTCAACCAGATCATCCCAGAGGAAGTAGGCTTCTTCAACGATATCATCTCTAAGAAGACTCTGCGCGGACTCATCTCCGACGTAATCAAGGCTGTAGGTATGGCTCGCGCCTGCGAGTTCCTCGACGGCATCAAGAACCTCGGTTACCGTATGGCTTACGTTGCAGGTCTTTCGTTCAACCTCGACGATATCATCATCCCGCCAGAAAAGAAGGAAATCGTGGATCGCGGTCACGAAGAGATTCGCGCCATCCAGGACAACTATAACATGGGCTTCATCACTGAGAACGAGCGTTACAACCAGGTGATCGATACCTGGACTCACGTGAACAACGACCTCGCAAGCATCCTTATGAAGGAGATGACAGAGGCCGATCAGGGCTTCAACGCCGTATTCATGATGCTCGACTCTGGTGCCCGTGGTTCTAAGGACCAGATCAAGCAGCTCTCTGGTATGCGTGGTCTTATGGCTAAGCCTATGAAGGCAGGTGCCGAGGGCCATCAGATTATCGAGAACCCGATTATCTCTAACTTCAAGGAGGGTATGTCGGTGCTCGAGTACTTCATCGCTTCGCACGGTGCCCGTAAGGGTCTTGCCGATACCGCTATGAAGACAGCCGACGCCGGTTACCTTACACGTCGTCTTGTAGACGTTTCGCACGACGTAATCATCTCTGAGGAGGATTGCGGCACACTGCGCGGACTTGTCTGCACCGCTCTTAAGAACGGCGACGAGGTGGTTTCTTCTCTCGGCGAGCGCATCCTCGGTCGTGTGTCAGTACACGACGTTGTCGACCCGCGCACTGGCGAGGTTATCGTCAATGCTGGCGAGGAGATTACAGAGGCTAAGGCACAGCTCATCGAGGACTCTCCAATCGAGAGCGTAGAGATTCGTTCGGTGCTCACTTGCGAGAGCAAGAAGGGCGTCTGCATGAAGTGTTACGGTCGCAACCTCGCTACACAGCGCATGGTACAGCTCGGCGAGGCTGTCGGTGTCATCGCAGCTCAGGCTATCGGTGAGCCGGGTACACAGCTTACTCTCCGTACCTTCCACGCCGGTGGTGTGGCTGGTAACGCAGCAGCCAACGCTTCTATCACAGCAAAGAACGACTGCAAGCTTAAGTTTGAGGACCTCCGTGTCGTTCCGTTCGTAGAGAACAACGGCGAGAAGGACGTCAACTGCCAGATGGTAGTGAGCCGTCTTACAGAGTTGCAGTTCGTCGACCCGAATACCGACATCGCACTCGCTTCTGTCAACGTGCCTTACGGTTCTTCGCTCTACTTCAAGGATGGCGACGTTGTGAAGAAGGGCGACCTCATCGCTAAGTGGGACCCGTTCAACGCCGTTATCGTTACAGAGTACGCAGGTACGCTCCGCTTCAACGACGTTATCGAGGGCATCACATACCGCGCTGAGACCGACGAGGCGACAGGTCTTACCGAGAAGATCATCACCGACTCTAAGGACAAGTCGAAGGTTCCGACCTGCGACGTGCTCGATGCAAACGGCGAGGTTATCGGTACATACAACTTCCCGGTAGGTGGTCACGTAGTATGCGACGACGGTCAGACCGTGAAGACCGGTACCACACTCGTTAAGATTCCACGTGCAGCAGGTTCTGCAGGCGATATCACCGGTGGTCTCCCACGTGTAACCGAGCTCTTCGAGGCTCGCAACCCGTCTAACCCAGCTGTCGTATCAGAAATCGACGGTGAGGTGACAATGGGTAAGGTGAAGCGTGGCAACCGCGAGATCATCGTTACATCGAAGACCGGCGACCAGCGCAAGTACCTCGTATCGCTCTCTAAGCAGATTCTTGTACAGGAGCACGACGCCGTACGCGCAGGCACACCGCTTTCTGACGGTATCATCACTCCGGGCGACATCCTCGCCATCAAGGGTCCTACCGCCGTTCAGGAGTACATCGTTAACGAGGTGCAGGACGTTTACCGTCTGCAGGGTGTGAAGATCAACGACAAGCACTTCGAGATTATCGTTCGCCAGATGATGCGCAAGGTACAGATCGACGAGCCGGGTGATACAACATTCCTCGAGCAGGAGATGGTAGACAAGCTCGACTTCGCTGAGGAGAACGACCGCATCTGGGGTAAGAAGTACGTCACCGACGCTGGTGACTCTGACGTGCTCAAGGTTGGTCAGATCGTTTCGGCACGCAAGTTGCGCGACGAGAACTCAAGCCTCAAGCGCCGCGACCTCCGTCTCGTTCAGGTTCGCGACACCGTGCCTGCTACATCTACACAGATCCTGCAGGGTATCACACGTGCCGCTCTCCAGACCAAGAGCTTCATCTCGGCTGCTTCGTTCCAGGAGACAACCAAGGTGCTCAACGAGGCTGCTATCCGCGGTAAGGTAGACTTCCTTGAGGGTATGAAGGAGAACGTTATCTCTGGTCACCTCATCCCGGCAGGTACCGGTCTGCGTCAGTGGGACAAGCTCATCGTGGGTTCACGCGAAGAGTACGACCGCATGCAGGCTAACCGCCGCAACGTGACCGACTACTCTAATGAGGAGTCTGCTGAATAAAGCATAAATCCCGATATCACTGTCCGGTTCTTTAGCCGGACGGCGGTATAAACCATAAACGAGAAAACGCTGCAAGCGAGTCTTCACCGACTGCTTGCAGCGTTTTTATTGTATATGTACGTATATATAATTATACCCTTTCGGGTGTAATATCAAACAATTCGCTTGATATTACACCCGAAAGGGTATAAACACGATGCTTCAAACCATCATCTTAGCATCAGCATCCTTTTCAGAATAAGTCGTTTGTACTGCCGTTTGAAGTCGTCTGGCAGGAACGACGCCTCTATAAGTTCAATCCATTTCATCAGCGCCTTGCGGAATTTCTTCGCAATGTTGTCGAGCACCTTTTCGTTCACGCCCGAAGCTATTATCGACTTCTCGAAGTCGCTGCGCCTTATGCGCGCCTTCTTGCCGTTGAGCGTCAGCGCCAGTTCCTCCTTGTCCTCGGGCATCACTATTGCGGTCGATAGCAGGTCGTAGGCAGGCGTCAGACAGTAGCCCATCGGCGACTTGTAGAGCGAGAAGTTCTTCAGGTGCATGTCAGAGTTGCCCGTAATCCACGAGAACACCACCACCTCCCAGTAGTTCACGAGGTCGAGCTGCGGCACCGCCGAATACTTCTTTATGTGCTTCGCAATCTGCTCGTACGAACCCTTGTACTTGTACTCGGTGAGTCGCTCCGTGAGCTGGCACATGTCCTCCATCGCAATCTTCGATCCGTCGCGTTCGCGGTCGATGCGCCGTGTTATGTAGCACAGCTCTCCGTCGGCAAAGCGAATGAGCGAGTGGGGCACGACGGCTATTTTCGCCGCCTCCGCCATGTGCATCGTCAAGTCCTCCAGTTCGGGCAGTGCGCGGTAGGCGTCGGTCTGTGGTTTCAGAATGTAGCGTCCCCACAGCCCCACGATTGTGAAGCGGTCGGGCTCGTTCTTTCCACCCGGGTTCACGTCGAGCGACAGCTTCGCCTGCACGCCGGTCAGCGTGGTCTGCGCCCGCACCACCTGCTTTGCGAGGTCGGCTATCTCGCTGCGTCTGTAGGGCAGCGTCGGCACCTCCTTCACGCCGAACATCTTTCGTGCGCAGGCAGGGTGGAAGTCCTTCTGTCCCTCCTTCAGCGGCTTGTAACAGTAAAGGCATTTTTCCATAATCAAGAGTTTTTTAGTTAGCAATACCTCAGTTCGGGTTGTGCGCCGTGCCGTCTGCTCCCTCTTCCGGCACCACGCTCACCGCTCCGATGCAGTCTTTGCAGCAGGCGAGCAGCAGCGACATACGGTCGCGCTGGTTTATCTTCCAGCTGCGTTCCGCAATGTTCAGCAGCCATCCCTCCGGCACCAGTCCGTCGAAGAACGGAAAGAGCACCTTGTCCTCATACGGTTCTTTGCGCAGCGGCATCGTGAGGCTGATAGGCTCAGCGCCCTCCGCCGCGAGATACTCGCTGTCGTACACAAACTGAAATCCGTTTTCGTCCTCCGTCAGCCGACCTGCGTAGCGGTCGTACATGTATATCTTTGCACTCTTCATATGTTGTGGTGTTGAGATGTTGAGCTGTTAAGATGTTGTGGCACCGCTCCCACTTCGTGTCCGAACAGTGCGAGCACCTGATTTATCTTGTCTATGCGGAGCGTCTCCTTTCCCTGCTCCAGTTCGCGTATGAAGCGCAGTCCCACGCCCGACTTTTCCGCCAGATCCACCTGCGTGAGGTTGAACATGCGTCGGCGTTCCTTTACAAATGCGGATATTGATGTCTCCATATATATACAATTATACCCTTTCTGGTGCAAATATATAAAATTTATTTGATATTGCACCCGAAAGGGTATAATTATTCTTTCATTTTACTTATTACCTTAAATTAGCAGACAAAGTCTTTCCTTATATTCTTTGGATTTTTATCGTGCGCATACGCATATCTGCACGATAAAAATCCAAAGATGTTCAAATTAGGACACGACGCCACTTCCGTTTCCTGCGAGCCTATCTCAACACGCCTCCATTTGCGTATGTCTTGTATACGGCTGTACATTGACGCACTATCTCGTCCCACTGGTAGCCGTTGTAGGTAGATTATTGTTATCCAATGACTTGCTTTCTTGTAAAAATAACAAGTCTGCTAATCTAAGGAGATATGTCATTGTCCTGTAAAGTTTCAGTACGTGAAAAAATCTACCATATCTTCCAGAATTGCCGTAACTTGCACATTGCGAGCACGATAAAGGCTGGTAGATAGGCTTTCGAGAGCGATATCTACCAGCCTATCTACCAGTCTATCGTAAGCGGATACGTTTACAGTCAACCTATTTCTCTATATACATTTTGCGCGAAAGCGCATTGCCTATTTTCACAATGTAGAGGCCATTGTTTAGGGGAACGGTGACATTCGCGGCATTGGGCGTCTCGCTATAAACCACTTTCCCGTCAAGTCCGCAAACGGTAATATTCGTATTGGTGGGCAAGCCCGTCAGGCTGATACCTCCCTTCGTTGCTCGCAGCAACAAAGCGTCATTGCCGACTTGCGATATTCCAGTGGCATCGCCCACGTTTACCGTCCTGCGCGAATTTACCACCACATCGCCATTGGCGGAAATCAAAGTGCCGTCGGGAATGACTATGGTGTAGCCTTTATCGGATGTCAGCGGCGTGCCTTCAAAGTCGGCTTTCAGCACCCATTGACCGTCTTCCTCCGTCAGCGTGGGCATCACTTCCTTGACCATTTCCGAATTGTCGCCATACCACAGTTGCACCTTTGGATCACTGGACAGCATCACAGCTTGATTATAGTAGAATGCCACTTCACCTAGCACGTCCGTCGGGTGGTTGTCGAATAGGCTGCACCACACGTAGTTAATCGATGGCAGTGGCTCTTCGTAGCCGCCTACAAAATGCAATACGGCTTTCTTGTTTGTGATGTCGGGGCGGTACATGGCATAGACAGTTCCTTCTGGTATTTCAAGGGCGAAGTTTACGCCTTTCTCGAATTTTATATATTCACCAAAATCCACACATACTTGTCCTAAGTCCCAATCCCATGTGGCTTGAAATGGAAACTGGCGTACTGGCACGCCCTCGCGATACAAGACGGCTTGTTGTTCATCACTCTCAGTTTCCGTACCCCAATAGAAGGTCATTAGATTTGCTTTTGCAAGAGTGGAACCGTCTACAATGTCCGTGTGGAATTCGCCGAGGTCGGTGGGAATAGTGAACGAATATCTAACTTCATCATTATCGATGTTAGGCTCACCTTCTTTGTAAAAAGTTCCTTCGTCAATAACCACGGTGAAAGTTTCACCTTTTGGCAGAACAAGAGCTTCGTCGAACATTACTTCTACTGTCCCTTGTTGTGTAGTTGAGACATTCGAACTGTCATGTCCATGATAATTGTTTATGGCAAGTTTACCTTCGGCAATCACTTCATCTCCCTTATATACTTTGGCAGTGGAGTCGTTAAGCGATAATAGTTCTTGGTATGTAAAATCAATCTGCCGCAATGGCCAATAAGCGGCACGAATATCAAGTGAGCATTGCTTAAATGTTAGCTCTGTAGCTTGCGCTGATATTGAAGTCGTTAAGCCCAACACCACAACGATTGTAAGAATATACTTTTTCATGTGATTACTTTTTTACGATTATTTTTTTTGTTGTTAATGTACCGCTCGCGTCAGAGACGGAAACGATATAGAAGCCACGTGGCAAATTCATCTCAATAGATGCATTTCTGCCGAATTTGGCGGATTTATACTCTCGACCAGACATATCTGTTACCCTCACCGTTGCAGGATTATTCAATCCATGTATGGACAAAGTTCCTTCGCTATATCCAATTAATACTTTTGGGGGCGAAGAGACAGATAAAATGCCTGTTGCCTCTTTGGGGTTATATACAGGGCGTATGTTTTTCCCCGTATATTTTAATCCTATCATTTTACTAGCGCCAGCACCAGTATCATAATAAATACAATAAGCTCTTTCTGGGACATAGGTAGTTGAATCTGGAACGCCGTTATTGTAGATGTCGCATTTCGCTTCACCCATCCATAATACAGCCGATTGTCCTTCTGGTAGTTCATATTGTGCCCCAGGGCCAGCTCCCGCCCCTGCTGCTGGAATAAAAATACTATTCGTATTGGGACCACAGAAACGTTGTCCTTTTACATCATTCTCTTCAATTATCCCATTACTCCAGCACATCATTGTTAGTTCGTACTGTTCTTCTTGTGTAGGCATGCGCCAACCACTGCCCCATAGATTCACTGCTGCATCATATTCTGTTCCACTTATATTCCAGCCAATATCAATGCATTCATAAAATTCACCATATCTAGAATCTTGAATAATTTTCCCTGTATAATATAGATAATTCTCTGGGACAAACCAATCCTTTGGCTCAACTTCGCCCCAAGCAAAGAAATCGCCATATTCTTCGGGCGCGTTGGCACCAATGTTACAAGTTGCCCATAGAGTTCCACTTGGCAGGCCTAAATCGGCATAATCATGCCCCGCGTGAGTTCCACTTACCCAATGTGCTGGAATTTTATTTTGCGCATTGCAAATGACTGCAAAAATCATTAGTAATGCAGTAATAATGTATCTCATACCGTGCCATTTTATTGGGTGCGATGCTGAATACGCGCATCGCCCCCGTTATTTCATTGTTATTTTACCTTACAACAAGTTTCCTCGATGATATTTCTTGTTTAGTCTCTACAGACACAACGTATATTCCTTTCCCCCATTGTAGAAGGCATAGAAACATGTGTCTCTGTCCCGTTACATGTGGAATGTGCCAAAGTGGCTCAACGGATTTTTTCCGTGGCAGGGGATGTTTGTTAATTTTTCTTTTTGGAGTTAGTGGTCAAAATAAAAAATGAAAGTCTTACGACGAATGAGAGATGCAGTCTATTCTGCTGCAATAGATCTATTCTCTACTCTTTTATGAGAGTAAGCACGTTTAGAATATAAAGACAATTTAGTTTTAGATATTTGCTTATACATCCTTTTGCCAACGAAGATAGAATATTATAATTTAAAATGCAAGCGACAGTCGAAAAAACTTTGGTATTTAAGTTTATTTTATAGTGCGTTTGAATTTAGTAACATCTATTAACGTGCAAAAAAACAACTTGGACATCTTGGGTTAAAGCGTTGAGTTGACTATTTTCGGTCTTAGTTGTAAAGCTAATTGAGTCAATTAAGATGAAAAAACGGGCTCCAATAGTGCGATTATGTGAATTTTTGGGTGTTTACAGTGCGGATTATGTGAATTTTTTGGTGTTTATAGTGCGGATTATGTGAAATTTTTGGTGTTTATAGTGTGGATTATGTGAAAAGTGTTATCTTTGCACATATAATAAATGAATCGGAATATGGATAAACTGCTCAAAAGAAAGGTAGATAACTACTTGTTGGAATGGAAGAACAATCCAGACCGTAAACCACTTATTATTAAAGGTGCCCGACAGGTTGGCAAGACTCGTTCTATTGAATGGTTTGCCAGCCAGAACTATCAATGTGTTATTCAGATTAATTTTGTAGAGCAAAAGAGGTATAGGGATATCTTTGAAGATGGGTTTGAAGTTGATGCGATTCTGAAGAACATCTCCTTGCTTAATCCTGAATTGAAGTTCATACCCGGTGATACGCTTTTCTTTTTTGATGAGTTGCAGGCATGTCCCAATTGTGCCACATCATTGAAGTTTTTCAAACTCGATGGTCGGTTTGATGTAATTTGCTCCGGCTCATTGATGGGTATCAACTATCGTGAAATAGAGTCGAACAGTGTTGGCTACAAGGAAGATTATGAGATGCATTCTATGGATTTCGAAGAATTCCTATGGGCAAAAGGGTATTCAGAGGAATTTATAGACGACCTTTACCAGAATATGTTGGAGGTCAAGCCTATAAACAATTTGCAGATGGACGTTCTTTTCGGTCTTTTCCGCGATTATGTTACTATAGGCGGTATGCCAGAGGTGGTAGATTCGTATATCAAGAACAACAATTTCAGCGGTACTTTGGCTATTCAGCGTCAGTTGCTGAAAGACTATGAGGAAGATATCACCAAATATGTAGAAGGTTTGGATAAAGCTAAGGTGAAGGCTGTCTATAGCCACATCTCTACGTTCCTTGCCAAAGAGAACAAGCGTTTCCTGATAACAAAGATAGGCAAGAACGCACGTAACAGAGATTATGTGGGGTGTGTAGAGTGGCTGGCTGACGCAGGAGTCATCAATGTCTGCTATTGTCTTAATCAGCCGGAGCTTCCGTTGAAGGGTAACTACGACCCTAAACTTTATAAGATTTACTACAAGGATACCGGTCTGCTGATTGCTTCTCTTGACGAAGAAGCTCAGGAGGACTTGAGGGCTAACAAGAATCTCGGCACGTACAAGGGGGCTGTCTATGAGAATATAGTTGGAGACATGCTTGTGAAGCAGGGTTACAATCTTTATTACTACAACAGCGACAGACCCGCACTCGAAATGGACTTCTTTGTAAGAGATGCCGATTCTTTGATTCCGATAGAGGTGAAGGCTAATGACAACGCTACCGCCTCACTAAACAATCTGCTGAAAGAAGACAAGTATCCAGATATAAAATACGGCATCAAGTTGGGGTACAAGAATATCGGATTCAACGGCAAGTTCTATACATTCCCATACTTCCTGACGTTTCTGCTGAAGCGGTTCGTGGCAGAGAGGGGTAGGTTTTGAAAATGATTGTTTGAAAAATGATATTTTAAAAAATCATTTTTAGAAATGTGTTTTTTAGTCGCGCTGCGCTACTTTTAGTAGAAACCTTACGGAGTCTCGCCAAAAAACGGTATATTTGCAATCGAAAGAAACAAGCGGCGGCGTGCGTTGAAGCGGCGCTGCCTGATAAACAGATACATATATGGCACGATTCTATTCGCTTAAAAAGAAGGATGAGGACGACGCAAAGACAGCCGATCCGTTCGGCGTGCTGCGTCCGAAAGTGAAGAATGCAGAACAACAACAAGTAAACATATACGACATGGCAAAAGCATACGTATTTCTTGCCGACGGCTTCGAGGACATCGAGGCGTTGGCTCCGGTTGACATCCTCCGCCGCGGCGGACTCAACGTAAAGACAGTAAGCATCAACGCTACGGAGATGGTGGCGTCGGCGCACGGCGTGCAGGTGAAGGCGGACATGATGTTCGCCGATGCCGACTTCAGCGACGCCGACCTGCTCATGCTGCCCGGCGGAATGCCCGGCGCTAAGAACCTTGACGAGCACGAAGGCGTGCGCGCGGCGCTCGTTCGCCATGCCGAACAGCAGAAGCTCATTGGCGCCATCTGCGCTGCGCCTATGGTGCTGGGCCATCTGGGTCTGCTCCGCGGCAAGCACGCTACGTGCTATCCGGGCTTCGAGACAGAGCTTGAGGGCGCCACATACACCGCCGAGCCTTGCACCGCCGACGGCAATATCATCACGGGCAAGGGTCCTGGCGCATCGTTCGCTTACGCTTACCGACTGCTTGAGGAGTTCAAGGGCGCAGGCGTCGTTGAGGAGTTGAAGAAAGGAATGATGTACGAGTTTTGAACATCCTCTCACAGGACATAATGTATCTGCCGGGAGTCGGCCCCAACAAAAAGGACGTGCTCAACAAGGAGTTGGGCGTGCGCACCTGGGGCGACCTTCTGGAGTACTATCCATATAAATATGTGGATAGGAGCCGCATCTATGCCATACACGAACTGCAGAGCGACATGCCGTTCGTGCAGATACGCGGCAGGATACTCTCGTTTGAGGAGTTCGAGATGTCGGCACGCAAGAAGCGCGTCGTGGCTCACTTCTCCGACGGCAGGGGAGTGGTCGACCTCGTGTGGTTCTCCGGTGCGCAGTACGTTTACAAGACCTACAAGGTGGGCGAAGACTACATCGTGTTCGGACGCCCCACGGTATACGGCGGGCGTTTCCAGTTCTCTCATCCCGAGATAGAACGCGCCTCCGAACTGCAGCTCTCCGAGATGGGCATGCAGCCCTACTACGTCACTACCGAGCAGATGAAGAAACGCAACATATCGTCGCGCGCCTTGGAGAAGATGGTGAAGGCGATGCTGCAGAAGATAACGGAGCCGATACCCGAGACGCTGCCCGACTTCATCGTGAACGCACGCCACCTCGTCTCGCGCGACACAGCCTTGCGCTGCGTCCACTATCCGAAGAACGCCATCGAGATGCAGAAGGCGCGCGAGCGACTGAAGTTCGAGGAGCTGTTCTACGTTCAGCTCAACATCCTGCGCTACGCCTCCGACCATCGCCGCAAGTTCCGCGGCTACGTGTTCTCGCAGGTGGGCGACGACTTCCACCGCTTCTACTCCGAGAACCTTAAGTTCGAGCTCACCGGTGCGCAGAAGCGCGTCGTGCACGAGATACGCGACGACATGCGTTCGGGCCGTCAGATGAACCGCCTGCTGCAGGGCGACGTGGGCAGCGGAAAGACCCTCGTGGCGCTCATGACCATGCTCATAGCGCTCGGCAACGGCTATCAGGCGTGCATCATGGCGCCTACCGAGATACTCGCCGAGCAGCACTTCGCCACGATACAGGAGTTTCTGCGCGGTCTCGACATACGCGTCGAACTGCTGACGGGGCAGGTGAAGGGCAAACGGCGTCAGGAAGTGCTCGACGCCCTCATAGCCGGCGAGGTGAAGATACTCGTCGGAACGCATGCCGTGCTCGAAGACCCCGTGCGTTTCCAGCGACTCGGCGTGGCGGTTATCGACGAGCAACACCGCTTCGGCGTGGCTCAGCGCGCACGCCTTTGGGCTAAGGGCGAGAACCCGCCCCACATACTCGTGATGACCGCAACGCCCATACCGCGCACACTCGCCATGACCATCTACGGCGACCTCGACGTGAGCATAATCGACGAACTGCCACCCGGCCGCAAGCCCGTGCAGACCATACACAAGTACGACAGTCAGATGACATCGCTCTACTCCGGCATACGCCAGCAGATACGACTCGGGCGTCAGGTCTACATCGTCTATCCGCTCATCACCGAAAGCGAGAAGAGCGACCTCAAGAACCTCGAGGAAGGCTACGCCGCGCTGTGCGACATCTTCCCCGAGTTCAAGATAAGCAAGGTGCACGGCAAGATGAAGTCGAAGGAGAAAGACGCCGAGATGCAGAAGTTCGTTTCGGGCGAGACGCAGATTCTCGTCGCAACCACCGTCATCGAGGTGGGCGTGAACGTGCCCAACGCCTCCGTCATGGTGATACTCGACTCGCAGCGCTTCGGACTCTCGCAGCTCCATCAGCTGCGCGGACGCGTAGGACGCGGCGCCGACCAGAGCTATTGCATACTCGTCACCACCTACAAGCTCTCCGCCGAGACGAGCAAGCGCATCGACATCATGTGCGAGACCAACGATGGATTTCGCATCGCTGAGGCCGACCTCAAGCTGCGCGGACCCGGCGACCTCGAAGGCACGCAGCAGAGCGGCATTGCCTTCGACCTGAAGATAGCCGACATAGCGCGCGACGGACAGATAATGACCATCGCACGCGAAGAAGCTCAGAAGATAATAGACGCCGACCCTACATGCACCTCGTCGGAGTACGCCATGCTCTGGCGCCGACTGCGCGAATTGCGCGATACGAACGTCAATTGGGCGGCAATTTCATAGCAACAAGCTGACAGACAGGCTGATACAACGGCGTGTCTGTCGGCTTGTTTTTTTTGCTTTATAGCTGCAAAGAAAATGTTAAACTTCGTGCAAAAACTGTTAATGCAGAGTGCATAATGTAATATTATTCAATATTTTTTCGTATCTTTGCAACGCAATGTTCAAAATGCTATGCCAACATTGCAAATTAACTACTACTGATATCGAATATACTACAATTCGATGACCATCTTTTTGAAGGAATGATATACTCATTCTATTTTAAAAAAAACTGCCTGAAGAATGAATTTGAAGAAAATCGTTAAGACATTTGCAATATCGATGTTGCTCGCCGTTACTTCTACAACCGCCAACGCACAAGACCTTCTTGCACGCCAGGCGCCGGTAGACCGTAAGATGGCAGCCGTCGACACAATCATGCTTCGCAACATCACTATGCGCGAAGAACTCGAATCGCCCTCTGCAGACCTCTACGCCAACTGGGACAACAAGTACGCTCACCGCGCTACGGAGCTTCCTGAGACATACAAGATAGACCTCCGCCACTTCACCATGCCTACCACAAGCCGTGTCATCACGAGCAACTTCGGTTCGCGTTGGGGACGCCAGCACAAGGGTCTCGACATCAAGGTGTACATCGGCGACACAATCCGCGCTGCCTTCTCTGGCAAGGTGCGCATCGTGCGCTACGAGGCAGGCGGCTACGGCAAGTATATCGTAATTCGCCACAACAACGGCCTGGAGACCATCTACGGCCACCTCTCAAAGCAGCTCGTCGAGGAGAACCAAGAGGTTCGTTCGGGCGAGGTTATCGGTCTCGGCGGCAATACAGGCCGCAGCACCGGTTCGCATCTCCACTTCGAAACACGTCTTTGCGGCGTTGCGCTCAACCCGGCGCTTATGTTCGACTTCCGCGCGCAGGACGTAACCGGCGACTACTACGCATTCAACAAAGAGACATACGACAACGAGTCGACCAACGCTACACGCTTGCGCGGTAAGCAGGATTCTTCTACTTACGCAAGCACCAACTCTTCGGACGACTACGCTACAAACAAGCGCACCACTTCGGGTCTTACCGACCAGATTTCTTACCACAAGGTGAAGAAGGGCGAGACATTGGACCGCATCGCAAAGAAGCGCGGCGTAACTGTAGAAAAGATCTGCAAGCTCAACCACATCACAAAGACGATGCGTCTGCGCCCAGGTCAGATTCTGCGCTACTCTTAAAGTGCAATCGGGGCGCTATTCAAGAACGCATAGCGCCATTCATAAGCGTATATTTTACGACTGTAACAACATAGCAAGGCGACGCCAAACAGCTTGAAAGGGATTTTCGGGTTGTTTGGTGTCGCCTTTCTTTGTATATGACGCATTGTTAATCGTATACTTCTACGACGTTTTGTGTTTACGATTGTTTGTAGAAAGCGTAAAAATGTGTAATTTTGCAAGCTGTAATGCGCAAAGAATGTGCGCATGTTAATGATAACACAATAAGTTGTAATGAAAACGCAACAAGTGGTAATAATAACACAATAAAAAAGTATCAAGGATGACACAAGAGAGAGTTAGTTTTGGAAGTAAGTTGGGCATGGTTCTTGCCACAGCAGGATCGGCAGTAGGTTTAGGAAACGTATGGCGTTTCCCTTATATGGCGGGCGACAACGGCGGCGCCGCCTTTATCCTTATATATATAATGTGCATAATGCTGCTCGGCATTCCCTGCATGATGAGCGAGTTTATCATCGGCAGACACGGAGCAGCCAACACCGCACGCGCCTACTCGCGCATGGACACGCATAAGGCGTGGCGCTTCGTGGGACTGATGGGCGTGCTCACGGGTTTCCTCATCACGGGCTATTATGCCGTGGTGTCGGGCTGGTGCCTGCAGTATATCTTCGCCTCGGGCGTGGGCGAGCTGAGCGGCGACCCCCAGTACATAGCTAACTATTTCGCCGACTTCTCCGCATCGCCCGTGAAGCCGGTTTTATGGACCGTGGCGATACTCTGCATCTGCCACTTCATCATCGTGCGCGGCGTGCGCGGCGGCATCGAGCGTGCGTCGAAAGCCTTCATGCCGACACTCTTCGTGCTGCTGTTGGTGGTGGTTGTGAGTTCGTGTCTGTTGCCCGGCGGAATGAAGGGCGTGGAGTTTCTCTTCAAGCCCGACTTCTCGAAGGTGAGCGGCAAGGTGTTTCTCGCCGCAATGGGTCAGGCGTTCTACTCATTGGGCCTTAGCATGGGCTGCATAAGCACGTTCGCAAGCTATTTCTCGCGAGAGACCCATCTGCTGAAGTCGGCTGTGAACATCGCCGTCATCGACACGCTGGTGGCTATTCTCGCCGGACTCATGATCTTCCCTGCTGCGTTCAGCGTGGGCGTAAGCCCCGACAGCGGTCCGTCGCTCATCTTCATCACTCTGCCCAACGTGTTTCAGCAGGCGTTCGCCGGAATGCTGCTCGTGGGCACCGCCGTAGCCGTCATGTTCTACATGCTGCTCTCGCTTGCTGCCCTCACGTCGCTCATTTCGCTGCACGAGGTGAGCACGGCGTTCCTCAGCGAGGAGACATGCCTCGACCGCAAGAATGCGGCACGCCTCGTCACGGTGGTGTGCTCGGTGATAGGCGCGTTCTGCTCGCTCTCGCTCGGCGATAGAGCCTGGCTGAGCATGTTCGGAAAGACGCTGTTCGACTGGTTCGACTTCGTAACGGGTCAGCTGCTGCTGCCGTTCGGCGGAGTGCTCACCTGCATCTTCATGGGTTGGGTGGTGCCGCGCAAGCTGATAAAGGACGAGTTCACTAACTGGGGCACGCTGCGCGGCACGTTCTTCGGCGTGTACATGATTCTCGTGCGCTATGTGTGCCCGGTGTGCATCGTGGCAATATTCCTCAACCAGCTGGGAGTGTTGTAAAAGTAAAAAAGTAAAGCGCTAAAAAAGTATCTGCTTTGTTTTGCCGACTCCTTATTTTCAGTTAAATTTGTAGGTAGAACAAACAATATAGATACATATATATGCGAACAGTCATTCTGCTGCTTTTATCAGTGCTGCTCAACCTGCCGTTATGGGCGCAGGCTGAGCAGCGTACGGCGTCACCGAAAGAGTTGGCGCCGGTGGTGATCGTGTCGTCGTACAACACCGCCGTACGCCATGTGAACGAGAACCTTGCGGAGTTTTTCGAGGAGTACACCCGAAGCGGCATACCAAATCCAATAACCGTTGAGGACATCAACGCGCACAACCTGCGCGACTGCCTCGGCTGGCGCCACCGACTGAGACGAGTGCTAAGGAAGTATTACGAGCACGGCAACCGTCCGGCGTGCATCGTGCTGCTGGGTCTGGAGGCGTCGTCGGTGTTCTTCTCGTTCGACGACGCCGAGCTGAAGCGCACGCCAGTTGTAGTGGGCATGAGAAACTCGGCAATAGTGAAGATTCCAGCTCAGCAGAATCTCGACATTGTGGAGTGGGACCCTGAGTCGTACGACCTTACGAAAGACTTCAACGACTATAACATCGTGGGCGGCGAGCTCTACTACTACGACGTGAAGCGCAACCTCGACCTTATAAAGCGTTTCTACCCGAAGTGCAGCACGATCACGTTCATGACCGACAACACGCTGCGCGGCGTAACGATGCATGCGCTCTTCAAGAAGTACGCGCAGAAGGACAAACGCTTCGACGTGAACTATATCGACGGCAGAAAGATGTCGATGATAGAGGCTGACGAGACGATATCGAACATGCCGCCTTCGCAGGCGCTGCTGTTAGGTACGTGGAGCGTGGACAACTCGAACAGCTATGTGGTGCGCAACTCTACGTACACCTTCGGACAGACCAACCCGAAGCTGCCTACGTTCACCCTCACCGACGTAGCTATGGGCCACTGGCCCGTGGCGGGCTATTCGCCGCGCTATCATGTCATGGGCCGCACGCTTGCCGACAAGGTGGTGGAGTTTCTGAAGACGGGCAGGAAGAAGCCGGTAGAACTGGTGGAGAACCGCTATGTGTTCGACCTGCAGCGCCTGAACATGCTGAAGCTCTCGCTCGATGGCTTCAGCTTCAACTACGACGTGGTGAACGAGCCGCTGAGCGTCTTCGAGGAGTATCGCGACACCATTCTGTTCATCACCGTGCTCATCATCGTGCTCGTCTCGGCACTCGCCATAACGCTCCATCTGCTGCGCAAGAGTCGCCGGCTGAGCGCCAAGCTCGTGAAGCAGGGCAAGGAGCTGCTCGTGGCGAAGTACAACGCAGAGGAGGCAAACCAGACCAAGTCGCGTTTCATTGCCAGCATCAGTCACGAGATACGCACGCCGCTCAACGCCGTGCTGGGCTTCTCGCAGCTCTTCGCCAACGACCAGATAGAGATGTCGGCGGAGGAGCGCAAGCAGTATGCCGACCTCATCATGACCAACAGCAACATGCTGTTGAAGCTCATAGACGACGTGCTCGAGGTGTCGAAGATAGAGGCTGGCAAGCTGAAGTTCAACATCGGCGAGCACGACGTGGTGGCGCTCGTGAACACGGCGGCGAAGATAGCCGATGCCAACAACAAGTCGGCGGATGTGGAGATACGCGTCGAGACGAACGTCAGCCGTCTGATGATAGAGACCGACCGCGAACGCCTGCTGCAGGTGCTCGCCAACCTCACTACCAACGCAAAGAAGTGTACGGAGAAGGGCACGATAACCATTGCGCTCGAGAAGCTGCGCAAGGACGACATGATAAGCATCAGTGTGAGCGACACGGGCTGCGGCATACCAAAGGAGAAGGCGCAGGAGGTGTTCGAACGCTTCAGCAAGCTCGATTCGTTCAGGCAGGGCACGGGGCTCGGACTCTCCATCTGCAAGGCGTTCGTCGAGGAATTGGGCGGAAAGATATGGGTAGACACGACGTACACCGAGGGCGCACGCTTCGTGTTTACGCATCCTATAAAGCAGAAGTAACAGTCTGAACTCAATTACCGCGCGGCAAAAATGACATTCCCCCTATGCTGTAACGACGTTACAGCATAGGGGGAATATCGTTACCAGTCTGCGGTAATATCACCATCTCACCACCTCACCATCTCACCATCTCACCATCTCACCATCTCAACCAATATCACCATCTCACCACCTCACCATCTCAACCCCTTTGTCGCATACATCAGCGCGAAGTACAAAGCAGTGCCGGTGATGAGGCCCGCGATGGCGTCGATGGCGTAGTGCGCCTGTATGTAGACCGTGGCGAGACAGAGGAAGAAGTAGAACGGCGCGAGGAAGAGAAGCAGGCGGCGGTTGCCCGAGTGGTAAGCCAGCCACATGCACACCGTCGACACGCCCACGTGCGACGACGGGAAGGCGGCTGTGGGGCGTTCGCCCGCTGCCTTAGCCTGCTCGACGAGGTCGTAGAAGAAACCGTCTACGTAGCCCGGCGTGGGCAGACATTCCTGATGCGTGTTGAAGTAGGTGCCGACAGCAGGGAAGAAGCCGTTGGCGATGTTCTCCAAGCCCACCGCCTTGAAGTAGAACGTTGGTCCGGCTACGGGCACGAAGATGAACACGATGTAGTAGATGAAGAACGAGGCGAGCAGCACGAATGATGCGCGCTCGAACTCCTTGTAGCGTGCGAAGAAATAGTAGAACGCCACGAGACCTATCATCGGATAGTAGGCGGCGTAGCCCATGCTCATGAGTTCGCTGATGGGAGCCCACGAGAAGGTGGAAGCGAAGGTGAGCGCCGGCTGGAAGCCGAACACCGACTGCTCAGCGCGGCAGAACACGTGGTCGAGGTTGGGGAACATGCGGTTGAGCTCGTACGTGTCGGGATACCACCACGCCAGCAGCGACATCTGCGCCACCACGCGCGCCAGCAGCGTCAGTCGGCACGGCACGAGTCGGTAAGCCACCCACAGCGCCACGGTCATTGCCACCACACGCACGCGGCCCCAAATCATGGCGTCGGGGTTCTGCAGGTTGGTGTAAGTGAAGAGCGCCACGAGCAGCGTGAACACCGTGTATGCCATCACGAGCCACTCCAGCGCGAGCAGTCCGCGCTTGGGCGATTTGTCTATAGAGAAAAGTTGTGTAAGGAATTTCATTGTCTTAAGTGTAATTTTAGGGGGTGCACTTGTCTCAAGTGCACCAACCGAGCAAAAGTGCACCAACCAAGTAAAAGTGCTCCAACCAAGTAAAAGTGCACCAACCGAGCAATCACCTGCGCGCACAGGCGTTACAGCCATCCGTTCTTCTTATACCACTCAACGGCGAGCTTCACGCCTTCGGCGAGTTTGTAGTGAGGATGATAGCCCAGCTCGTCGCAAGCCGGCTCGATGTCGCAGCGCCAGTTGCGCTGTTTCAGAATGTTATACTTATCGTTGTTCAGCGCGGTCGGCTTCTTCGTTATCTGGCTCAGCTTCTCGCCGAAGAACGTCACGATGCGCAGCACCCATATCGGCGCCACGATGCGCAGCATCCACTTCACGCCCATCTCCTTCTTCAGCAGGTCGCTGAACTCGGTAGAGCTGTATACGTCGCCGTCGGAGAGGAAATACTTTCTGCCGCTCATGCCGCGGTCGAGAGCGAGGAACACCGCCTGCACCACGTCGAGCACGTAGACGAACGTGATGTCCTGGCGCTTGAATCCCGCAGCGAAGTCGATGTGCTTCTTTATGCTCTCAGCCATGAGGAAGTAGTCCTTCTCGCGCGGTCCGTAGACGCCGGTTGGGCGCAGTATGATGTAGGGGAAGTCGTTGCCGATGCCGTCGAGGTACTTCTCGGCGTCGAGCTTGCTCTTGCCGTACGCCGTGTTGGGGCGCGGCATGTCGTGCTCGCTGATGTCCTGGTAGGGCTGCTGCTCGTGTATGGCGCCGAAGACGCTGAGCGAACTGAGGAACACGAAGCGCTTCAGCGGCATCTGCAGCTCGATGAGCGCATCGACGAAGTGCTTTGTGCCCTCGGTGTTCATGCGGCGGAAGTCGGCCTTGTCGAGACATTTAGTAACGCCGGCGGCATGAACGACGTAGTCGAACTCGTGCTCGCCGAGTTGCGCCTTCAACTGCTCCTTCGAACCGAAGTCAAGCTCAATAAAATGTATGCGTTTGTCCTGAAGATATTTGCGCGATGTGGTTTTTCTCACTGCTGCCCACACCTCCATATCTCTGTTGAGGGCTTCCTCAACGATAAAACTGCCAATGAAGCCACTGGCTCCTGTTATAAGTATCTTGTTAGTCATTCTTAATATTGGTACATAGTACAGGCTGCAAAGTTACTATAAAAAAGCGAGTTAGCGAAATAAAAGAGCTTTTTTAGTAGACTCATTTCATCTCGCTAACTCGCTTGTATGTATAAATGTATCAGCTTGGGTCGACATCGAAGAACACGGTCATGGCTGCGTAGCGCTTGTCCTGCAGCAGCTGCGTGCGTGCTTCTGCCATGCACTGGCGTGCGAGCGGCAGGTTGATGCCCTGCTCGAGCTTGATGACAATCTTGCGTATCGACTCGGTCTTCACACGTGCCACAGCCGGTTTGTCGGGGCCGAGCACGCGGTCGGCGAACGCCTGTCTTAGACGCGAAGCCATCTCGATGGCGGCGCTGTCTACGAGCTGCTCGTTGCGGTGGCGCAGGTAGACGTAGACGAGGTGGTAGAACGGCGGATAGCGGAACATGCTGCGCTCCTCGAGCAAGTCGCGGGCGAACGTCTTGAAGTCGCCCGCCACGACCTGCTGTATCACGGGCAGGTCGGCACTCTTGGTCTGCAGAATGACGAGTCCGCGCTCGTCGCGCCTGCCAGCTCTGCCGCTCACCTGCGAGAGCATCTGAAACGCCTGCTCGTAGGCACGGAAGTCGGGATAGTTGAGCATGGTGTCGGCATTCAGAATGCCCACGACCGTGACGCCCGAGAAGTCGAGCCCCTTGGTTATCATCTGCGTGCCGATGAGTATGTCGGTTCTGCCGCAGGAGAAGTCGTCGATGATGCGTCCGTAGGCGCCAGCCGAGCGCGTCGTGTCGAGGTCCATGCGGGCGATGCGCGCCTCGGGGAACAACTCGCGCACGCGGTCCTCAATCTTCTCCGTGCCGTAGCCTCGACCGAGCAGTTCGGTGCTCTCGCAGTTGGGGCACTGCTTCGGCACGGGGTAGGTGTAGCCGCAGTAGTGGCAGGTGAGCAGGTTCATCGAACGGTGATAGGTGAGCGACACGTCGCAGTTCTTGCACTTAGGCACCCATCCGCATACCTTGCACTCCACCATAGGCGCAAAGCCGCGGCGGTTCTGGAACAGCAACACCTGCTTCTTGTTGCTGAGCGCCGTGCGCATCGCTTCGAGCAAGTCGGGCGAGAACGCCCCACGCATCATCTTGCGGCGGTAGAGGTCCTTGGTGTCTACGACGCGTATCTCGGGCATCGCCACGTCCTTGTATCTGGTTGTGAGCTGCACGTAGCCGTACTTGCCCGTGCAGGCGTTGTGGTAGCTCTCCATAGATGGCGTCGCCGTGCCCAGCAGCACCTTAGCCCCTTCGTACATTCGGGCGAGCATGATGGCTGCCGAGCGTGCGTGATAGCGCGGCGCAGGGTCTTGCTGCTTGAACGAGGTCTCGTGCTCCTCGTCGACGATGACGAGTCCGAGGCGCGTAAAGGGCAGGAAGATGGCAGAGCGGGCACCGAGTATTACGTCGTAAGGCTCGGCGGAGAGCTGCTTCTTCCATATCTCCACACGCTCGGCGTCGCTGTATCTTGAGTGGTAGATGCCGAGGCGCGAGCCGAACACGTTGTGCAGGCGGCGCGTCATCTGCACCGTCAGCGCTATCTCGGGCAGCAGATATAGCACCTGCTTGCCTTCGTCGATGGCTTTCTTTATAAGGTGGATGTATATCTCGGTCTTGCCGCTCGACGTTACGCCGTGCAGCAACACTACGTTCTTCTCGTTGAACTGGCGGCTGATGCTGTCCTCAGCCGCTTTCTGCGCCGGGCTGAGCGGCTGAATACGCTCGGGGTGATACTCGCCGGAGGTGTTCAGGCGGCCCACTTCGCGATGGTAAAGTTCGAGGAAGTTGCGCTGAATGAGCTGGCGCAATACCGCATCTGATGCGTTGGCTGCGTTCTGCAGCTCGTCGCAGGCTATCTCGGCGATATGCGCCGGCGGTGTCTCGCCGTCAATCTCGTTCCAATGCGACAGTTCGAGGTAGGTGATGAATGTCTGGTGTTGTTTTAGCGCGCGCTTCAGGATGGTGAGCGCCATGTGGAGCGACTGCTCCGAACGCAGCTTGGTGGGCAGCGTGACGCAGCGCACCGTCTTCGGACGATAGTTCTCTTCGGCTTTCAGACCGGCAGGGAGCGCGGCTTTGAATACGTCGCCAATGGGCGACATGTAATAGGTAGAAATCCACTGCCATAGGCGTAGCTGTTGCTCGATGAGCACCGGCTCTGTGTCTATGACTTGGATGATTGGGCGTGTCTCGAACTCGGGCTTCTCGCTGTGCAACCGCACCGCCATAGCCGTGTATGTCTTCGACCTGCCTAAGGGCACAAGTACACGCACACCCATCCGCACCTGAGCCACCATCGGCTCAGGCACGGAGTATGTGAATGTTCCTTCTAATGGTAAAGGAAGTATTACGTCTACGAAGTGCATTAGAAATAGTATGCAAGGGCAATCTGCCAAGCGTTTGTGCGGCCCTTGTCCTTGAACACCTCGTTTACTGTCTTGCTGAGTGTAGCGTCGCCGGTCTTTCCGCAAGCGATGTTGTAGTTGGCTGTAACCTCGAAGTGGTTCATGAAGCTGAAGCCTGCGCCTACGTTCACGCTGAACTGTGATGAGCGGAACTTCCAACGGCTGTCGCCGCCGAGGTCAACGTTCTTGTCGCCTACGTTGAAGCCGAACTGCGGACCTGCGAAGAACAGTACGCTTGCTACGCTGCCCAAGCCTACACTGTAGCGTGCGTTGATAGGAATATTGATTGCCTGTGTCTTCACGGTCTCTTTGGTCTTTGCCTCGCCTACGGTGAGCTTTGCCTCACGCTGGTCGTAGAGAGCCGAAGCGTCGATGCCCAGACCTACGATAGGCAGTGTGAACTTTACGGTCGGACCGAAGAAGAAGCCTGCGCGGTTGCTTGCGTCGAACACCTCTGAGTTGAGGCTCATGCTTGTAACGTTCAGACCGCCCTTAACACCGAAGTTGATACCAGCATTCGCTGTGTTTGCTGTGAAAAGCATCGCAAGTGCGATAGCTGCTGATGTAAAGATCTTTTTCATACCTGTTTTGTTTTAGTTAATATTCAATTTGCGTTTGCTTGATAACGTGGGGTGGTTGAAAATTAATGTCGCTGTCTGCGCACGCTGACACGTGCTGCGCTGCCCGACGACTTCGAAGAGCTGCTCTGCGAGCGTGATTTCTTCACCTTCGCTGCCTTTGTCTTTGTTGAGGCTGAGGCACCTGCGCGGCGGTTCTTCTTTCTGATAGCCTTAGCCGTCTTCTTGTCTACAGCGGCGATGCTGTCGAGCGAGTCTTTCGGTTCGCCTGTGCCCCATACGTGCTGCTCAAAGTCGGTAAGCTCCTTCTCGATGCGCTTCTGCTCCTTCTTCATAGCCGAATCGGTGGGGCAGTACTGCGCGAGTGTCTTGCCGAGCATGTTCGTGGTCTTGTATATCTTGCCCTTGTACATGTTCTTCGTGAAGTAGTCGTCCATCGACATTGTAGCAGCGTTGTTGAGGTTGCTTGTCATGATGGTCTGCTTTGTGAGGAACGGAGCAAGGTCGTCGTACTTTACCCAGAAGAGCGGATAGCTTGTGGCAGCGTCGCCGAAGTCGTCTTCGCGCTTGAGGATAGGGCAGAGCGCCAGCACCTTTGTGTGGAACGCCGAGTTGCGGTCGTCGAAGTATGTAGCCTCCTTCACGTAGTAGGCTGTCACTTCGCGCGACGGGATGTCGCTGTCGTCGATGCGTATGCCGCGGTCGGTGCGCTCGTAGAAGATGTGATAGTTGTCGAGCAGCGACTTTAGGTTCACCTTCGCTGCGTCGTCGAACACCTCATTGCCGTCCAGACGATATTCGTAGGCGGTGATAGAACGCTTCATCACGAGCTTGAAGATATAAGTGAAGAGGTTCATCTGCGAACCTACCGGCTCCACCGGATAGTAGAGTCCGGCGTTGGCGTCCTCCGTGAGGTCTATCTCGCGGTATATGTCGCGTCGCCATGTCACGTCCTCGTCCATCGCTTTCTGCGTTGGAAACGATATCTGGGCGCGCACGCTCAGTCCCTGGTCTTTCTGCTGTTGCTGCTGAGCCTGCTCGCGGCGGCGTGCCGCAGGCTGTGCCGAAGCTATATCGGCACAGAAGAGGGCGGCGAGGAGTATTGCTAAGAATTTATTCATTGTTTTGTTTTTTGTTTTCTAGGGTTTCTAGGATATCTAGGGGGCTAGGAAGCCCTGTTTTATTTCACGATAACCTCCATAGACCCGTTCAACTTGCGTGTGATGCCATCGGGGCCAACCGCTGTGATGCGCGAGATGTAGAAGCGCTTGCCTCTTGAGAGCTTGCGGAAGGTGTCGCGCTGGCGCTCAGAGAAGTTGCCGCCAGCCGAAGCCATCGGCACAGCGTTGCCCATGTTGTCGAAGAACACGGTCTCGAAGCTCACCACCTTGAACTGGATGTCGAGGATGCCGTCGTCGATGGCTGCCTTGATGCCCGGAGCGCTCATGATAGAAGCCTTGGCGAGTCCGCCGCCACGGAAGCGGTCGGTGCCGATCTGCATGTATGCTGCCGGGTCGGGGAGCTTGCGCACATGGAATGTGAACTTGCCCATCTGGCGCGACTTGCCGTTGGCGTTGGATGCGACGGAGATAGTGACGTCTCTGCCCACTGCCGACGGACGCGCAATGTACTTGCCCATGCCGATAGAGCGGAACGAACCGCCTGACATTGAAGCCGACACGGCGTTGAGAGGCACGCCAGGTATGCTGACGCTTATCGGGTTGTCGTAGCCGGCGTAGAGCACGTTCATGAGGTCTGCCGATACGGTGGCGCTCGGTGCTACGACGGTGTATTTCTGTGTGAAGTCGCGGCGTATCACGTTGCCTGCTCCGTCGCGCATTGTGATGTATCCGCCGAACTGATGCTCGCCTACAGCGCCTGCCGTGAAGCGGTAGAGTCCGTTGGTGATGCGCTGTCCGCCTACGTATATCTCCGGCTGCTGCGTGGTGTCGACAGCTGCCATTACGATCTGCGCAGAGAACTGGTCGCCGCTGATGACGGTCTTCGACTCGGGTATTACGAACGCCGAGAGCTTGTTGACGCGGATGTCCTTCATGTCGATGTTCGCAACGAGTGTGTGCAGCACTTCGCCTTCAGCGTAGCGCACGTCGCTCTGCAGCTTCGAGAGCAGCGTGACGGCACCTGCAACGGGCATGTCCTCAAACATGTACTCCTGCCAGTTCTTGCCGAGCGTGTTGGCGTTCTTCGGCACCTTTGTCGTGAGGTTGCTTTCGATGATGTCGCGCTGATGCTTGTCGGGAACCATCTTGAGGATGCGCTCGCGGAAGTTGTTGATGGCGTCATAGAGTTTCTTGCCCTGACCGGTGCCTGGAGCGAGCATCACATGGCTTGCCGCTTCGAGGTTATCCTTGCTCTTAATATTGTAGATATTGCCGTCCTTGCCGTCAGCCTCGCGCACAATCTGCACCTTCAGCGCCTGCGCGAAGTTGTAGAGCGAGTCGCTCATGCGCTTCACAGCCGTAGCTTTCTCGAACCACTCCTTCACCTTCTGCGGGTTCTTCTTCATCTGCTCGGCGAAGTTGCCGTAGAGCACCTCGTTCTCCTTCGAGGAGTTGGCAGTGGTACGGTTCAGACTCTCCTCCACGATAGAGAAGCCGTTGAGCACTTCCGAAGAAATGTTCAGGGCAAGCATCGCCATCAACACCACATACATGAGGTTGATCATCTTCTGGCGTGGGGAGATATGTTTTTTCTTTATTGCCATTCTTAGGGTTTTTACTCTTTTACTTTCAAGTTCATGTTGACGGTCATTGCCTCAATCATGCGTGCATAGATGCCGTTGAGCTGCTCTATCTGTTCTGCCATGCGCTTGCTCTGCTCGTTGATCTGGTCGATAGTGCCGATTTGCTGGCTTGCGCCCTTGAGCTGCATCTCGTATATCTTGCAGATGCCGGTGAGTGTGCGGTTGAGGTTTTCCATCTCCTCGCTGTCGCGGGTGAGACGCACGCTCTGGTCTGACACCTTCTGCAGGGTCTCTGTGAGGCGCTTGAGTTCGTCGAGATAGTTTGCCTGCGCGTCTGCCAGCTGCATAGCCACCTCGTGGTTGGCTGCCAGTTCGGCTGCTGCGGCTGCTGTCTGAGCTGCTTCGGGCGAAACAACAGTCTGTGTTCCGCCGGCAACAGTCTGTGCTGCGCCTTCAGAAGCCGGTGCTGTTGCTGAAGCGGCTGCGCTTGCTGCACCGCCACCTATTATAATAGTGCCACCGCCGCTTACGCCAACGCCAGATCCAGCAACTCCTGCGCCAGTGCTTGCTGCGCCGCCGCCGATGATTACGCTGCCTTGCACGCCGGCGTTGTATGCAGCCTCTGCTTCAGCCTCCTCGCGGTCTATCTCCTCCTCGTCGATGTGAGTTGGGAGGTCTCTGCCTTCCTGCGTCTTGTCGAACGGACGGTCGAACGCCGAGATGAAGAACACGAACACCTCGGTGCCCATACCAGCGAAAAGCATGATATTGGCACCCGGCAGGTGGGTGAGCTTGAAGAGCGTACCAAGAATTACGACTGATGCACCCCAGCTGTATGCGTAGTTGAGGAATGTCTGTCCGGGGACACTGTCCATCCACTTCTGCAAGTGGTAGACTATGTTGAATTTGCTGTAAATAGTCATAGCTTTTTATTTATTTCTTTTTTCCTTTTGCTTTTACCTTGCCGCTTGATGTGTTAGCCAAGCTGCGCACGCAGCGGAATCCGATGTAGCAGCGTGGCTGGTTCTGATATTCCCATGTGCGCCATGCAGAGCGTATGAACGACTCGGGGTCTTTCCACGAACCTCCGCGCACGCTCTTCTTCTTGAGTCTGTACGGGTCTTCCTTCGCCGCGTTGTACTGCAGTGTAGGGTTGAGGTCGTTCATCGCCTCTACGCCCGCTTCGGTGTATACGGTGCTTGTCCATTCTGCCACGTTGCCCGCCATGTCGTAGAGTCCGTTGCTATTGGAGCCGTAGATAGCCACCTTCGATGTGATGAGGTTGCCGTCCTTGGTGTAGTTGCCCTTGTCGGGTTTGAAGTTGGCGAAGAAGCATCCGTCGCCGCTCTTCACGCTCTTGTCCTCCCACGGGAACTCGGTGCCGCTCTTTCCGCGTGCCGCATACTCCCATTCTGCCTCTGTCGGCAGGCGGTAGCGCTGCACGTAGCGTGCTTCGGGGCCGAGACCTTTCAGCAGATAGTCGGTGCGCCATGCGCAGAAGGCGTTGGCCTGCTCCCATGTGACGCCCACTACGGGGTAGTCGTTGTAGGCAGGGTTAGAGAAGTAGTTGCGCAGGTATGTCTCGTTCTCTGCGTTGCGGAAGTCGTTCACCCAGCATGTTGTGTCGGGGTATACATTAACTATATATGTGTTGAGGAAGTCCCACGGACCGCTCAACGGACGGTTTATTGTCTCGCGTACGATGCGTCCTTCGTCGTCGATGTACGCCGTGTCCTTCGATATCATCACCACCTCGTCGGGGTTTACGGCGATGTCTGTGTTGAGGTTGCGCTCCTCGGGGTTGAGTCGGTTGCGGCGTAGCGCTGCAGCCGTGTAGTCGTACACCTCGTAGCGGTAGTTCATCTGACGGTAGTCGAGCATCTTCTCGCCGGTGATAGGGTTGCGTGTGTACACGCTCTCGATGGCGCGCAGCTCGTCCTCGTTAGGCTTGCGCGGCAGCTGCTTCTTCCAGTTGAGATGCGGAGTGACGGGGTCGCCGTTCTTGTCCTCGGTGATCATGTATGTCTCGTCGCCGCCATACTGCGGGTCGGCGAGTCGTGTGCGTATGATGCTGTCGCGCACCCACACCACGAACTGCTTGTACTTTGAGTTGGTTACTTCGGTTTCGTCCATCCAGAAGCCGTCTACAGAGATGTCCTTCACGGGTGTCTGCTTGCCCCACAGGCTGTCCTGGCTTTCGAGGCCCATACGCAGGTAGCCGCGTCCTACGCGCACCATGCCGTATGGTGCGGGCTCGGCGAACGAGCGTCCGCTCACGCCCACCACTTCGCCGCCGCGTCCTGCCGACGAGGCTGCCTTGCTGCCGAAGCAGCCGGTGAGTGTCATGGTGAGTGCCATGAGACTTAATAGTAATATGCTTTTTGTTGTTTTCATCTATTGTTGTTTTTTGTTTTCTTTCTTTTGAGGGAGGGTAGGAGGGTTAAGCCTATCTAAGCCTCTTTAGGCCTTTCTAAGCCGAGGGGCTATGGCTATCTTGGAGAACTGGTGACTAAGCCTTTCTGAGCCTCCCCGATGGGGAGGGTTGGGAGGGGCTACAGCACTCTCACGCTCTTGTGCATGTTGCGGCCCTTCTTCTGTAGGTTGAGGTCCATCTGATAGCCGATGAATATCTCGTGGCTTCCGTTGCCTGGATTGATGGCAGAGGTGTATATCTCGTAGGAGTAGCCGAGGACGATGCCGTGGAACTTGCCTCCGATGAGCACCGTCGTTGATATCGTAGGGGCGTAGCTTACGCCGGCGTACATCATCTTCTTCTCGTTGGTGTAGACGAGGCGTCCGGTGATGTCGCCGCGATAGCCCGAGAGGTCGCTGCGCACGAGAAACGAGGGTAGGATGGTGAGGAACGGGTTGCGCAGACGGATGGTTGCGCCGCCGGTGAGATAGTAGGTGGCGTCTACCTGCAACTCGTTGGTCTCGCCGAGCTTCACGCAGGGTGAGTTGAGGTGCTGCGCCGAGACGCCTACGTACCAGTTGCGGTGCGAGTAATAGAGTCCGGCGGCGAGGTCTACTGAGTTGCCGTCCACTTTTGACGATGAGAATGCGGGGTCGTTTGATTCCTCAAGATCCACTTTTGTTCCGTCGAAGCTCTCGCTGAGCAGTCCGGCTGAGATGCCTGTCGACAGTTGTCCGCCGAACAACTTGAACTTGAACGCATACTGCAGGGCGAGACGTTTGTGGCTGAACAGACCAATCTGGTCGTTCATGAACTGCACGCCTGCGCCGTGGAACTGCTTCATGAGCAGGAACTGTGCATCGGCTCCGGCGTACATCGTGTTAGGGTTGCGCTTGAATCCAGCCATTTGCATGGCGTAAGCCGCCGCGATGTTCAGCTTCGGCGACTTTCCCACTGCTGCGGCATTGAACGAAGGTTCCATGTCGAAGTAGTGGCTGAATGATACGTCGTACTGCGCTTGGCTCTTCATCGAGACAAGCGACAATATCATCGTTATTATTATGTATCCGCGTTTTAACACGTATGTATAACGTTTGTTTATTAATATTATTGTGAGATTATTAAGTTTTTTGCTTCTCGTGGCTTACCAATGGCTGTCTTTGCCGAATATTTTGCGTATGCGGTTGCCTATCGAGCGCCATATATGCGCGAAGTTGCCGTAGCGCATATTGAGCACGAGCTCCTCCAAAGAGCGTCCGAACTTTATCAACGGGTGACCGTAGGCATACGTGCGGTACACCTGCTCCTTGAAGTCGACGTCCTCTATCACGTACGGCGGGTGCTTCAGTTCGCTCTCCAGCTCGAAGCGCTTCATGGTGAACAGTCGGCGCAGTCGGCGCGGCATGGTCTGCAGCGAGCCGGTATAGTGAGTCGACCCGTCGGTGGCTCCGAGGTTATTGATAAGGTTGTGCGAGGGCATGATGGCGAGTCCGGAGTTCATTACCATCGATGCCCAGAATATCGTCTCGTAGTATTCCTTGCCCGACGCGCGATGGTCGTAGCATGCGCGCAGCGTGTCCTCGCAGTAGCGTCGCTGGCGCATTATCTTCTTGAGTTGTCGCATCGACGTGCGGTCGTCGAGGAACGGGTATCCGGGCTCCCACTTGTCGATGACGCGGCGCCACGACGCCCATCCCCAAATAGAGAACACGGAGGTGAAGAGATAGTCGTAGGGGTAGTCGGACAGCTGCTCCTCGGGGTTGAAGCCTGCAATCATCCAGATGCGCTCGTCGTGCTCGTAGCGGTCGAGCATCTCCTTGCAGAAGGTGAAGAACGACTGCGAGGGTACGTCGTCGTCCTCGAGCACAATGCACTTGTCGACGAACGAGAACGCCCACTTCTGCGAGATGTACTCCGAGGGGTCGCAGCCGTAGTTGCGCTCCTGGTAGAGGCGCTGCACGTCGCACTCCCAGTCGATGTTCTCTACTATGCGTCGGCATGCCTCTATGCCGGGCATGTCGCGCTCGCCGCGCGGTCCGTCCTGATAGAGGAACAGCTTTGATGGTCGCGCCTTGCGCACTTCGTCGAACACCTTGCCGATGTGGTCGGGACGGTTGAAGAAGAGTATGAGTACTGCTACGTCGGTCTTGTATGATTGCATAAGCGTTGTGGTTTTTGTCTTTTCAATTCTACAAAATTACAGAAATTTGACTATAGAACGGCATTGCAACGCTGTTTTTTTCGCATAACCCAAACTTTTTCAGTAACTTTGTGCAAACATATCAGTATAAAAACATGAAACTTATCATCACGATAGACAACACGATGATGACGCTGCAGACCGACTCTGCCGACGGCGGCAACGATCGCGAGACGTACGCCCTGAATTCGGGCATCGCCGTGGCTGCCAACCTGCGACAGGCTCTCGCCTCGTGCGCTCTGCTGCGCCATCCGCGCCAGTACGACCGTGTGACGGTGGTGGTCGACACGCCCGTGATGCTCATCCCCGAGGACGAGTACAGCGCAGGCAGCGCCACACTGCTCTACCGCAACGCGTTCAGCCTCGCTGCAGCCGACGAGGTGCAGACGTCGCCGCTCGACGCGCTGGGCGTGGTGGTGGCGTTCGCCGTGAACAAGGACCTCCACTTCGTGCTCAACGAGAACTTCCGCTACGTGTGCTTCGAGCCGCGCATCGCCTCTACGCTCGCCGACCTGAACCAGCGTGCGTACGGCGGTTTCCAGGAGAAGCTGTTCTGCGTGTTCCGCGGCAAGGACCTCGACATCATCGCCTTCCGCAAGCACCGCCTGCGCTTCTGCAACTCGTTCCATGCCGATGACACGCAGGACGCCGTGTTCTACATCATGAGCGTGTGGCAGCAGCTCGCCATGCGACCCACCGACATTCTCGTCATCACAGGCAACGCCGAGGAGCCCGAGACGCTGAAGACAAAGCTCGGGCAGTTTGTGAAGAATGTAAATGAGTTGTGATGTTGAGGTGTTGTGTTGAGATGTTGAGGTGTTGAGATATGCAATGCAAATGTCAACATAACACCACCTCACCATCTCACCACACATCTCAACACCTCACCACCACACCATCTCAACACCATTACATCATGCGTATAATAACAGGAAAATATAAAGGGCGCCACTTCGATATTCCGCGCTCGTTCAAGGCACGTCCTACTACGGACTTCGCCAAAGAGAATATCTTCAACGTGATTAACGGCTACATCGATATGGATGGCGCACAGGCGCTCGACCTCTTCGCTGGCACAGGCAGCATCTCGCTCGAACTGCTCTCGCGCGGCTGCGCTCCGGTTGTGAGCGTGGAGATGGACCGCGACCATGCGTCGTTCATCCGCGAGTGCATGACGAAGCTCGGCACGAAGGACAACATCCTCATCCGTGGCGACGTGTTCCGTTTCATCAAGTCGTGCAAGCAGCAGTACGACCTCATCTTTGCCGATCCGCCTTACGCTCTGCCCACGCTGCCTACCATACCGCAGCTCATCCTTGGTAAGGGAATGCTGCGCCCCGGCGGTCTGCTCGTCTTCGAGCACGGTAAGCATAACGACTTCTCTGATGTGCCGGGCTTCATAGAGCACCGCGCCTACGGCAGCGTCAACTTCTCGCTGTTCCGTGCGCCGGAGGATACCACGGAGGAAGCGTAGATTGTTGGTTGCTTTCCCATAGAATTCTTTAGGGGGTGCACTTGTCTCAAGTGCACCAACCGATCAAGAATTGCACCAACCGAGAGGGCGTACCATCTGCTCGGTTGGTGCAGCTGAGACAGCTGCACCCCCTGGGTGTGCTTCCACGGAATTCAGATGTTTAGGGTGCGTATCCATCCGTAGCGGAGGTCTCCGGTCTCCGCAGCAAGCTGAGGACAATCATAACTGTGACTTGGAGCTGCGGAGGCCAGAGACCTCCGCTACGGTTGGCGCATTCAAAAATTCGTTAACCCGCTTTCTATGTTTTCAGTAAGTGAGTTTGTTGTAAAGAAACATGTTATTTTCTGCGTTTTTTTACTTTTTTACCTTTTTATTCCTTTACTTTTACTCGCAAATATAATACAAGAAAACTTCCGCGAAAAAACTCATTCTATAGAAACCGAACACGGAACCAAAAAGTTGCGTGCCCATCCTCAAAGGGGGTGCACTTGTCTCAAGTGCACTGCTTGCTGTGTTGGTTTATGGCTTGCTGTGTTGGTTTATGGCTTGCTGTGTTGGTTTACGGCTTGCTGTGTTGGTGCACTTGAGACAAGTGCACCCCCTGGGGAAATGCTGTGTTCAGAGCACGAAAAAGCGGACTAAACGGACTTTATTGCTCAATCAATAAAAATCCGTTTAATCCGCTGTTTGTTTAGTGCAAATGCCGACTTGGTGTTGCGGAGGCCGGAGACCTCCGCTACGATTAGCAACGTATTTAACAACGAATCCGTTTAATCCGTTGTTAAAAAACGAGCGTCAAGATGCTGTTATTTAATTCCCATCGGTTTGATGTTCTTCACGATGTCAGCGCTGAAGCGTGCTTTCGGGTTGAAAGTCTTCGGAGTGAAGCGCATTGTCACCACGTGCTCGCCAGTAGGAGTCTTGAACTGCGGCAGACAAGAGTCGCCGCCACAAGAGTGGTTACCGATGCCGCGCTGCCAGAAGTCGAAGTGAGCGAACACCTGCTCGCTGCGAGTGAGGTCGTACGGGTGCTTGCCGCCGTAGAACACGTCGTAGTTGAACTGCTGGTCGTCGTAGTGCGAGAGCGAGAAGGCGAGCTGACCCCCCACCTTCATGTTCAGCTGCAAGCCCTTGCCGTTGTCTCTGAGCGTCAGTTCGCGCAGGCCCTGACGGTCGCCCATGGTCTGCGGAGTCGACAGCTCCTCGAACATCTTGTCTACCGACGTGCGGTACCAGCCGAGCATTGAACCACGCTGGCGGTCGATATAGTTGGAGCGCGGACCCTTAGCGTAGTAGAGCACGCCCTCGAAGCCCGGTGCGAACTGCATTGTGATGCCCACGCGGCGTGTCTCCTCCGACGAGTTGTTGAACGCTACGCGCATGTCCACCTCGCCGTTCGGGTAGATGGTGTAGAGTATGTGGTGAGTGTCCTTGCCGTTCGATACGGCAGTCTCCACGACCACGTTTTTGCCTTGCTTCTTCGGAGCCTTTACGAGCGTCTTCTGACCAGTGAGCGCGCCCTCTTCCTTGTTCTCGTTCTCGGCTACGCCACCCGTTGCGCCGAGCGAGATGTTGTCGTTGGCGATGCGGCGGAAGCCGTTGAAGTCGGGGCCTGCTGACGGCATGACGATCTGCTTGCCATCGAATGTCCATTCGGCGATAGTACCGTCAGTGTCGAACTTGATGCTGAAGTTCTTGCCCTCAACGCTGTTGCCCTTCACCTTCAGTTTGCCCTTCTCGCTGATTGCGGGCAGAGCGATGTGGTTCTGCTGCACGTATGTCGGGTCGGCTACCGACGGACAGTTGGCAGCAGCGTCTGTTGTGAGGCGGAACTGCTGTGCCGCAATCACATGAGCGCGGTTTGCCCATGCGGTCTTGTCTTTAACTTTGAGCTTGAAGGTGATGATAATCTCCTTGTCAGCCGGAACGTTCACGTCGTACGGAATTTCCACTACGCATGTTTCGCCCGGCTTGCACTGCAGGTCTTTCACTGCGCCGTGAGCCAAGTTGCTCTCTCCCTCGCCGCGTCCGCTGATGCTCCATACGAGCTGGTAGTCGCTCAGGTTGGTGAAGGCGAACTTGTTCTTCAGTGTGAGCTTGTGGTTGGCGAACGACACGAAGTCGACATCGCGATACACGTACTTCACCTCGTCGAGCTTAGCCGTCCACTCGCGTCCCGGAGTGATGATGCCGTTGCTCATGAAGTCGCCCTGGAAACCATAGTCGCCGCGGTTCATCTTTGTATAGTCGTAGCCCGAAGTGTAGTAAGGAATGCCTGTCTTCGGATCATTCAGCGGTTCGCCAGCCTTGATGCGGCGTGTGTCGTAGATGCCCTGGTCTACCCAGTCCCAGATGCAGCCGCCCACGATGCCCTTGCTGTTCTCTATCACGTCCCAGTACTCCTGCAGGTTGCCTACAGCCTGACCCATAGCGTGAGCATACTCGCAGATGAAGTAAGGCTTGTTGTTCAGTCCGTCGCGCTGCTCAACCACCTTGCTCACCACAGGGTACATGTCCGAACCGAAGTCGGAATATTTCTCGCCGTGGTTGTATCCCTCGTAGTGAACCCATGCGTCGCGACGCGGCAGCAGGCGCTTCACGCAGTCGTATGTAGCCTGGAAGTTGCAGCCGCCGCCCGACTCGTTGCCGAGCGACCAGAACACCACGCTCGGGTGGTTGCGGTCGCGCAGCACCATGCGTGCCGTGCGGTCTACGTATGCTCCCTCCCACGACGGCATGTTAGAGATGCTCTGGTTGCCGTGACACTCCACGTCAGCCTCGTTCATGCAGTAGAGTCCGTAGTAGTCGAACATGGCGTACATCTTCGCCTGGCGTGGATAGTGCGATGTGCGCACGGTGTTTACGTTGGCCTTTTTCATCAGCTCCACGTCGCGCAGCATCGTCTTCACGTCGATGGCGTGACCAAAGAGCGGATGGATGTCCTGCGTGTTAACGCCCTTGAAGTACACGCGCTTGCCGTTAACGTAGATGAGGTTGCCCTTCTTCTCCACGGCGCGGAAGCCGTACTTCGTAGAGAACACCATCTCTTCGCCGCCGTTGTTCAGCTGGCGTACGATGACGGTGTAGAGCCACGGGTGCTCAGACGACCAGAGCTTCAGGTCGTTCAGACCCTCGAAGTCTATATAAACAGTCTTCTGTGCGTCCTTCGCTGTCAGCGTCACAGCCTGCTGCTTCTTCGCAACGAGCTGACCTGCAGGGTCGAGCAGCTCCACTTCGAGCGTCTTGCTTGCGCTCTGCTTCAGCGAGTTGTCTACGGTCAGCTCCACGTTCATAGAACCTGCGGTGTAGCCTTCGCTGAGCTGCGATGTTATGTAATGGTCGCTTACAGCCACCTTCGGAGTAGCCATGAGATACACGTCGCGGTGGATGCCGGCGAGGTGCCACATGTCCTGACCCTCAAGATACGAACCATCCGACCAGCGGTACACGCGCACCGATACGTTGTTCTCGCCCTTGCGTACGAGTGCTGTCACGTCGAACTCGGCGTCGGTGTTCGCACCCTCAGAGAATCCGGCGTACTTGCCGTTCACCCATACCACGATGGCGCTGCACGCTCCGTCGAAGTGGAGCACTACGCGCTTCTCCTTCTCCCAGCCTTCGGGCAGGTTGAACGTGCGGCGGTACGAACCCACAGGATTCTTGTCGAAGTTGTCGTCCATCGCCTTGATGCGCGGCGGGTCATTGTGGAACGGATAGCCCACATTGTTATATACAGGCACATCATAACCAGCCATCTCCCAGTTGAGCGGCACCTTGATGTCGTCCCAAGCCGATACGTCGGCGTTGTCGGCATAGAAGTCCTTTGCTTCGGGCTTGCCTTGCTTCCAGTCAGCTGTGTAGCGGAACTTCCACTCGCCGTTGAGCAGCAGGTAGTCGGCACGCTCCGGCGTGAGCCACGGCATGGCGTAGCACTTGTCTTGCATCATCTGCGATGTAGACGAGTAGGGTATGAATGTAGCGTGTGCCGGGAGCTTCTGGTCCTCAAACTTCTGCTCGTTCTCCACCCATGAGTCAACCACCTCGGCGATGTCCTTCACCTCAACCGAATGAACAATCGTAGGCACGTCCTTCTTTGTCTGACGCTTCGCCTTGCGCTGTCCGTAGGCAGTGCCGCTGCATACCAATGCTGCAACAGCCACTAACAATAAAGTTCTCTTCATTTATTTAGGTTTTTTGATTTGTTTCCGAATTACTGCAAATTTACTATTAATTTGGGAGTCGTACAAATTTTCATTGCTATTGTTAATGTAAATGAATTTATCTTCACAAAATTTGTGAATGTCAATTTGTTGCACTATTTTTGCAAAGATAATAAATAAGAAATAATATGTCGACACCAAATATGATAGCAAATAATATAAATCCTGCTTTCCCCACACATCCGGGAGAGGTCATTAAGGATGAGATAGAATATAGAGGCATCTCCCAACGTCAGTTGGCAGATGAAATGGGTATTGCGTATTCGGCACTTAACGAAATACTTAATGCTCGACGTCCCATTACCGAAAAGACAGCGCTTTTATTTGAGGCTGCGTTGGGTATAAACGCTGAACCATTGTTGAAGATGCAGATGCGTTATAATATTCAGACTACACGTAAAGATGCAACTTTTATGGATAAATTGGCAAAAGTGAGGAGAATAGCAGCTGCATTATAGTGTAAGCAAGTGCTCTTTCACTATTTTTGCGTTTGTTTTTACAGATAATGAAAAAAAACTGTGCAAAGTTATTGTAGTATCAAAATTAATTTGTACCTTTGCACTCGCTTTTAAGACAAAAGCTATCGGGTGGTTACCAGAGTGGCCAAATGGGGCAGACTGTAAATCTGCTGGCTATGCCTTCGGTGGTTCGAATCCATCACCACCCAC
>NZ_JAHQUY010000028.1 GCF_019052365.1 Leyella stercorea | reverse complement strand
TTAAAGGATTTCTCTTTGCCGTACGACACAGAGAAATCCTAATGACCGATTTGGGTTAAAAACTATGAATGCGAAGGTTGCAACTTTTATACTTCGACGGCGCTTGCTGCAATCTTCTTTTGCTTGAGGGCGTCGATAATTGTCTTGACGTTTTCCTGTGTGTCCTCTACGGGGATGGTGTGCTTCTTAGCCTTCAGTATGTTGTTGAGCGCTGAGGGCGAGAGCTTGTAGCTCGAGCGGCAATACCTGCTGACGATGTTGAGTATGTCGGACTTTTGGGCGTTGGTTATCTTGCCCAGCAGGAGTATGTTGTACTTCATTTCGGGCTGCTTCACTTCCTCTGTCTTCGGCTCTTCAGGCTTCTGCTCCTCCTTCTTCTCTTCCTTTTCGGGCTTAGGTGTTGTTGGAGTAGCAGCCTTGTTTTCGGTAGGTTGCTCTGTGGGCTTTGGCTTCTCTGCTGGTGTTGGCTCGGGTAGCACTTCGGGCTCGTCGGGCTTCACCTCAACGAGTTGGTTGTTGAAGATTTCGAGGAGCTTCGAGATGCCCATCGGCATATCGGCTGAAGTAACGCTGAGATTGATGTCGATGCAGCGCTTGTTCATGTACTCGGCTTTCGTCTCCTTGCTCACTTCGGCAGAGTCGCCAGGCGCAGAGTATTTGGCTTTCAGAGAGAGCTTTCTTGTGTCGTGATTCATCCGGCTCTCTGTGACGGTGGCCTGAAATGTGAGGTCGACGCGGTCTATCTGCAGATAAGGTACGGGCACGATGAGGAGCAGCGGCATGACGATGCGATGAACTTGTCCTGCTGACTCGAAGTAGAACGAGACGGTGACGGGTTCGAGGCTGGAGTCGTCGTCGCCAGTCTGTGTGAATACCACCTCGTTGAGGTATTGTAGTGTGGCCTGCGCCGCTTCTTCTTGCGCGTTGACGCAGGCTGAGAGCGGAGCGCCGAGTATGCGGTTGAAGTCGAGCTCTTGAAGAAGGCTTTCTTGGTTGTCAACGGGTAGAGCCATATTCTTGGGTTTAGAGGGTTATTGTAAAAATATTATTGTTCTTATAGGGTGTTGTTGGGCGTGTCGGGCGGCGTTGCAGAGTGGAGCGGTCGGATGCTCATGCCGTTTGCGGCGGCAATCTGCAGCAGTCGGGCGAGTCCGGGTGAGGGCAGTTGCGCTTCAGCCTTTATCTCTACACGTATGTTGTTGCGCAGGTCGTACTGAGAGACGGCAGACTCCTCGAGCTGCTTGTTGGATGGCGAGAGCGAGACCTTCAGTCCCTGCAGTCGGTTGGTCTTAGAGGACATGATGCTGACGAAGAAGCTGAGGTTGGCGTTGTCAATCTGTAGGAACGGCAGCGGCACGAGCGAGAGCAGCGGCACACGCATAGTATAGCTTTGTCCGTTCATCTGTAGAGCAAAAGCCACCATGACCGGCTCTGAGCGTTCGCCGTTGTCGCAGAACGCCTCACGCCCGATCATCTCTATCGCCATCTCCGTTGCCTTTTGCTGTTCAGTGTTGCATACGGAGAGCGTATTGCGTATCATCTCAGAGAGCCAAAAGTTGTCGTGCTTTTTTTCTTGATCGTCCATTACTTATTGCGTTTGCGTTCGTTTTCTAATATATAACTAACGAACTCCGTGTATGCCGTGTCGATGGCACCGTTTCTACGATAGCCGTTGGTTATGGTGTTGTTATATGGTTCGCCATACGTATACCATCCGTTGGGGCGTTTTTCGAAAGCCTCCAATTCTCTTTTAAGAATACGTTTGCCTTCTTTTGAGTTGATGTCATACGGGTATATGTAGTATGCCGTATAAAGTGCACGTATCAGATGATTTCGCAGCCAGTCTTTCTTCTTGCATGCTTTGCGCAGTCTTTCCTGGCGGTCAATGTTCCATTTTATGCTTTGAGTAGGATCGAATGTACAGCAAGGGTGAGGTTTTCCGCTATTTGTCGGAGGCAATGCGAATGGTTTTTGAGGGTCAACATGCACTTTGCTTATGCGGCTTGCAAGGTTGGCCATCTTTCTTTGCTCAATGAATTTGTCCCAATCTCTCTTCTTTTGCTCTTCTTCTTCCTTCTTCTTTCGAGCTTCCTCTTCTCTGCGCAGTTTCTCGAGTCTTTCCTGCTCTTGTTTTTTCTGCAGTTCGGCCTCTATGCGCATTTTTTCGAGTCGTTCTTCTTCCTTCTTTCGAGCTTCCTCTTCTCTGCGCAGTTTCTCAAGTCTTTCCTGCTCTTCCTTCTTCTTGCGTTCCTCCTCTTGCTTTCTCAGTTCTTCTTGTTTCTTCAGTTCTTCGTTCCTTCTCTGCTCTTCACGTTCAGACTCTTGCTTTTTGTATTCAGCCAAAGCATTTACAAGAGCACCCACCATACGCTCTTTATTTTTAATGTGTTCGAGGCGTTTGCGTTCAGCTTCTCGTTTCATGTCCTCCACCTGCTGAGGCGTGAGCGTATCGTGCACGATGAGATTGTTTGTGAAGAATTCGAGCATCTTCGCCATGCCAGAAGGCATAGAGCTTGTTGAGGCGCGTACATTGATGCCCATCTTGCTCTCAACAGATACCGATTGCTCGTCGTCCTCGGTGCGTGTATAGCCTTCCGTAGCATATTTCGCCTCCATCTTTCCGTCGTCGCATGCAGTGATATCCGCTGTGAAGTTCAGGTTGACGTAGTCGATGTGCATATATGGAATAGGCACGATGGTCATAAGCGGCACTGTCATGCGTGTTTTCTCTCCATTCATGATGAATGTAAAGGTGACGGTGATTGGCTCGACGCCTTCCGGATCGAGTTCTGAGTTGGTCATTGTAAAGCCGCGTATGAAGTCGATGGTGGTTTGCGCAGCCTCTGCTTGAGCACGTACGCACGCAGCCAGCGGACCGCCTATGATGTTTCCAAAAGGAATGGAATTGAGGGCGCTCGCGACCTTGCTACCAGAGTTTGTATTAGGTCCATCTGCCATAGTCTATAGTATTTATCGTTGGAAAGAACTTGCCTTGTTCAGGTTTTGCTGTGCATCGTTTACGTTTTTCAGTATCTCCATCGCACGTTTCGATTCGTTGCGGTTTATAGTGAGTGTCAGACCGCAATGCATACAGTGAAGTCCGCTTGAATAAAGCAGTTCGGGGATGGATGTAGGAATGAATGCTCCACACTGCGGACAGTTGAGTCCTGGGGTCTTTTGCTGATTGTTGTTCATCATAGCTGAAAGTGTTAATGGTTTTTGTTATTAATTTGTTAGTTCTGTTTATCCACCACCTTGATAGTGTTCTCGGTGGCTTGTAGCAGACCGCGCATGCCGTCGGGCAGCAGCACCGGTTCGAGTTTTATGTGCACCTTCACGTTCGTCATCTTCTGCATCGAGGTGGTTTCGTTCGTTGTAGTCTTTCCGCTGCGTAGCAAAGGATTTCTCTTTTTCGGCGTGCGTTGGTTGCCAAGTCGTACACGAATACCTGCAAGCGACTTGATTTTTTTCAGCAATATTTCTTGCTCTTCCTTGCTGAGGTCGTCGATGCTTGTCTTTTTCTTCTTTTGGTTGTAGATAGGGTAGTTCTCCTCGAATTCCTTCACATCATGCTTTGTCGCAGTAGAAATGTCGATTTGCGCTTCGATGTCGAACGTAGCTTCTGCCACACGCAGCAAAGGTAGCGGCAACAGCGAGAGTTTCGGAATAGACACTATTTGCTCGCGTCCGTTAGAGTCGGTCATCTCGAAGTCGACCATCTTCAGCCGTTCGTGTCCGTTCGAACCGTTCGCAGGTTCCAACGCATACGTACGCAACACATCCAGATAATCCTCGGCTGCCTTCTGGTCGGCTGCGATAGTCGACTCAATCAATGCGCTCAGCATGTCTGCCAAGTTCATATCAGTCGAATCGTTAAATTCGGCTGGCAGTTGCGTATTCTCCGCATTTTGGTTGTTGTCAATATCAGCCATAGTCGTATTATCAGAGGTTTTATGTTTCAGAAATCTTTACGCCGTTGCGCGTAGACACCTTCAGCGTGATGTTGTGTATAGCGCTCTCTGGCAGTTCTGCCAGCTGTTCGGCGTCCACAATCACGTCCAACGCCTTTATTTCGTCTTCCGACTTTTCTTCGAACAGTTCGCAAGTGTCTTCGATTGCGAAACGGAACGACAACTCAAGGTCGCCGATTGTCACGGCGGGCAGATTGAGTTGGTGCATGACGCCCGCTTCACGATACTGGTCGGCGAGCGACTCTGTTAATAGGTTTGCCTGGTGCTGCGCAGACAGAACGTCGCGCAGCACTGAGGCTATAACATCTTGTAGTCTTGCCATACTTAAATGGGTTTTTATGATACAAATACAATGCGAGTCAGTTCGCCGGCGGAAACCATGTAGACACCTTTAGCCTTGAAGATAAGCAGCATTTCGTCGCCACTCTCCAGCATGTCGGGCTTTGCTTCGCCTTCAATCGGGTCGCAGGTGACTTCTGTTGGTGCGTAAGCGCCTTTGCCGTTGCGGTATGATACAGATATGACTCCGTAGTTGTTCACGAGCGATATACGATCTGCCGAAACTTGTAGCGTGCCCTTCGGGTCGATCACTTCTGTCGAGTCGTCGAGCACTCCAAGCAATCGGTCGATGCCGCGTGGCATCTCGCCTTCGCTGGCTGTGATGCTGATGTCCATCGTCGTCTCCACGCTGTAGCGCGAGTCGCGAGTTGCGCCGGAGTCTTTCTTCGACGAGTAGCCGACGGACATTGTCGGTGTCGTAGCTATCGTAGGCTTAGCGCCAGCAGCACTTGTAGCAGTTTTGTTTGATGAAGCAGCGGAATTGTCTGTTGAAGTAGCAGGCTTGTCTCCAGTTTCTTCGTTATTGCCTTTCGCAGAAGAGTCCTTAGCCGGTTTTGCCGAAACTGCCGACTTGCTGCCGTTGTCTGTTGACATTCCGGCGTTGATGGGTGTGCCACCGCTGCCTACCGAAGCAACAACTCCAGACATAGCGTTCACCTTAGCCTTGAACGTATAGCTCATCGTAGAGATGGAGAGTCGCGGAACCGGCATCAATGTGAGAAGCGGCACACGCATCTTCACCTGCTTGCCGTCGCGGAAGAAGTTCATCGTAACGTAAGTTATCTGTCCTTGTCCGTCTTCGTCCACTTTTATGCCTTCTTCGCGTATGTAGCTAAGCGTTTCCTTTGCCAGGTCGCGCTGCGCTTTCACAGCAGCACGGAGCGGATTGCCGATAAGTTCGTCGAAAGAGATTTTGCCCAACAGATTAATAGAGTCGGAAACGAAAGCTTTGTCAACCTGCACTTCGTTCAGATCTTTCATCTGATCGCCTAAGGAATCCTTTTTATTATCGTTCTTTTTAGCTTCCAAAAGCTCATTATATTTTTGGGTTAAAGACTTGCCGGCTTCTTTAAGTTGATCGGAAAGGTCGTTCTTATCTTCCTTCTTGTTTCCGTCAGGCTTTTCTCCTCCTTCAGTTTCTTGACCTTGACCTTCATCTTTGTCATTGTCTGCAGAAGGAGCCTGTGGCTTCTCTTCTTCCTTCTCCGCTGAGCTTGTGTCGTTGTTTTCAGAGCCAACCGCTGGTGCATCAGTTTGTGAAACTTGATCCGTAGGTGGTGATGAGCCACCGTCCGACATCAAATCATTGTTGTTATTCTCATTATCTGACATAGTCGGTTACTATTTAGTTACGTTAATGACCAGCATTCTTTCGCCAGCCTTTGCACAATAGAATCCCTCGTTCTTGAACACACACAGAATGCCTGAGTCGTCAGCAGCCTTTTGTAAGTCAGTAGATGTCAATTCTTCTGCAGGTTTAAAGTCCTCATATTTGTATAACTTGATATCTTGTGGAGCGTAGTACCCCTCTGTATTCTTGTACGAAATATAAGTGCTGCCGCCATCCTTCAGGCTTACCACCTGGTTAGACACGTTCAGCTCACCCTTTGTGTTGATAGAGTCGATAGAGGTGTTCAGCATTTCTAACACTTTAGCCATGCCTGCCGGCATATCGTCCTGACCCGCCTTAACGTTCACGTCCATAGTGTACTCCACGCTGTACTTAGATTCGCGTGTAGCGGTGGAGTCCTTCTTACTCGATATGCTTGTGCTCAGTTCCAAACTCGATTTCACAATGCCGATATTGACACTGGTGTTCGATTTCATTCCCATCTCCATAGCGGTCGACTTCTTGTCGGTCTGCGATGTGGCAGATGCCGCCGAGATGCGCGCCTTGAATGCGATGTCAATCTCGCGAATTGCCATGTATGGAATAGGCACAATTGTCAGCAATGGCAGACTGAGAGTCGCCGAATGACCGTCTTTACGGTATTCGAAGTTCACGTATATAGCCTTTTTCCCGCCGTCTTCAGTGTCCGTGAGTCCTACGTCTCGTATGAACTCCCACGATGTTAGCGCCGCTTGTTTCTGCGCTTCGACACAAGCAGAAAGCGGTCCGCCGATGAGAGTGCCAAAAGGTAGTGACTGTAAGGCATTGTTCGCGACGGTAGAAGGTGTCGTATCAATCTTTGCCATAACCTTTAGAGTTAAATGTTAACGAATAGATGCACTCTTTACGAGGCATCATTTGATGGTTTATGCCACTTCTTAAGGCTTTGGTAACACGGTTATCGTAACCTTTTGAACATCACCACAAGAAATCACATATTGTTTACCCTGCGCACCAGTGTTTTTGGGAAGGGTAATTTCAAACTCTCTGGTCTTGTCCATCTTGTTTTCTTCACCAGTGATGCCATTGTCACACATGATGTTTGTTGCATCATACAAGCCTTCAGGAGTCTTGTACTGGGCAATAACCTTGACTGGCAGGTATATAATGTCATTCGGTGTACTACTCGGGGCCTTCTCAGCGTAGAACGTTGTGTCGTTCACGCTCAGTTCGCCGTCGGGTGAACAAAGGTCCATAGCCGCTCCGAGCATCTCGAGAATCTTTGCCATGCCAGCAGGCATTGACTCCTGACCTGCGTGTACAGCAACGTCGATAGTTGCCTCTACGCTGAACTTCGAGTCCTGCGTGCTCTTAGAGTCGCGCTTTGTAGAGAATGATGTGTTTATTTTTGTCTCTTTCTTATTTTTGTTAAGAAAGAATCCTCTTCTCTTTTGGCTCTTAGTGCTTGTGTCTCGTTTGTACTCTTCTGAATACGTGTCTTCGTTAGATTCGCATTCTACACCATTGACTGTGGCTTTGAAATTAATGTCAACGCTGTTGATTGCGATATACGGAATCGGAACGATAGCTATCAGCGGAACGTTGATAACCACCTTGCGACCATTCTGAATAAAGCTGAAGCTAACATAGATAGCCGACTTTTCGCCAGTCTCCTTGTCTTCGTTCAGACATACATTGTTGATGAAGTTGATACTTGTCATTGCTGCATCGTTCTGCGCTTGAATACAAGCGCTAAGCGGACCGCCGATAAGGTTTTTAAAAGGAATACCCTGCAGTGTACCGATAGATTTGTTTGCTACATCCATAGGTTTAAGTTTTAAAAAGTTATAGGTTCTTTGCTTAGACCTACTGACAAGATAGAACCTTATAAATTCTTGCCAAGTCTGTTTGTGTTAATGTTTTTTTGTGTCGTGTTGTTGGGATGTTTGTTATGAGAGTCTTACTTAGCTGCGTACGCCTTGTAAGCGTTGAGCAGTTTTGTGTCGTACTGGTTCTTGGCGTATTCGCTTCCGTTGTATAGACGTGCGAAGGTAGCCCACTTCTTTGCTTGTAGTGCGGCGTGCATCTGCGGGTTCTTTGTTATGAATCGGCAGAAGGCGAGCAACTGACTGCGTTCGCTCTGGCACATAGCGCTTACGAACTGCGCTACGGTTTTGAATCCGCAGAGTGCGTACTGGAAGCCCATAATCTGGAACATTCCCCAACTTGCCGATGCGTTGGCTGCGTCAGCGTTTATCTTGCGTGCCTGCTCGAGGCGAGCGTATTCGCCGATGCCACCTTTGTAGTGGGTCTTTGTCCACTTCGGGTAGAGTATGGAGGCGTTTGCTGCCTGGTATTTGGCAGGATCTATTTTGCGCAGCTGCAGCTGTCGCCAGAAGATATGACCTTCGAAGAGTAGTTGCGGCTTGCCTGCGGCGAGGAATCCTCCGCGTCCGGCTGTCTCCACTTTCTGCACTGACTTGAGCGCTGCTGTCTCGCAGTCGAGTAGGAGAGCGGCTAATCGGAAGTCGTCTTCGGTGAGTCGTGCGGCTGCTGGGCGCTGATGGAAGAAGAGCGCCTGCCATGTAGAGTAACCGACGATGCCGTCAGCTACGAGTTTTAGACTTTGCTGGAATGCCTTTACAGCGGCGAGTGTGCCGGGGCCGAATGCTCCGTCAGCGGTTAGCTTGTTACCAATACGGTTGAGTTCTGTTTGTAGTATCTTTACTGCGGCGTCACGCATTCCGAGTTTTAAGGTTTTCATAGTGGTTGTGGTTTTAGTTTAACGTTTTTGTGTTTGGTTGGGGCAAATATAGCGAAAATATGAACGTAAAAAAATAAAAAGGTGAAAAAATAAAAAGATTTTAAGTTTTTTTGGGGAGTTAGGATGAAAAAATCCGTTTAATCGGGTTAATCGGTTGTTTGGTTGAGGTTGTTTAACAACAGATTAAGCGGATTAAGCGGATTTTCTTTGTGGTTGTAATTGTGGGGTGTGGCAACGGCAGGAATGCCGTAGCCTCCTACGGGGTAGGCTCTTATGTTACTTCACGACGATTTCGTCGGTGAAGAGCCATCCACCGTCCTCGGTAGTGCTGCCCTGCACGCGGATATAGCGTGTGCTGGCTTTGCCCTTCCATGCGAAGTTGCGGAAGCCGAGCTGTATGTCGCGGTCGACGGGAGTAGACTTGCTGTAGACCTCCTTGAAGTTCTTGCCGTCCTCGCTGAACGAAATCTTGTACTCAGACGGGAAGAACACCCATGCTCCGTACGCCTGCATGAAGTCGGCAGCCACAGACGAAATTTTCTGCACCTTGCCGAGATCGATGGTGAGGTCGAGGCAGTAGCCCTTGTTGCCGAGGAAGCCCTGCCATTTCTGGTCGCCGTATGTCCATCCGCCGTGCTGTCCGTCTACGAGAGTCTTGTCGCCCTGCGCCTTGTACTTGTCCTCGTAGCGGTGGTTGAAGGTGATGTTGCAACCGAGCGCCTTGTGCTTGGTAGTCTTGAACGACTCTGGGCGTTCGCCGCGCTCCTTCTTGAGGTCGAAGGTGTTGACGCCCTGCTTGTGCAGACGCTCACACTCGACGATGGCACGCTTGCGGAACTCGGGGTAGTTCTTGGTCTTTGTGCCGTTCCATCCGATCTCGGCGATAGCCAGAGCACGCGGATAGAGCATATATTCTACATGCTCAGCTGTAGGCACGTATTCGGTCCAGAGGTTAGCTTGCACGCCGGTGATCTTGTTGCGTACGTCCTCGGGCAGAGTGCCGCCAGGCACGTAGCTGTATACCTTTTCGAGCGGAAGGAAACCGCCGATAGCCTCAGGCTGAGTGTCGGGTGCGTCCTGATAGTAGTCGAGATACCAGTAGCCGCTGGGCGAGAGCACTACGTCGTAGCCGTGGTCGATGGCCTCTTGCGCCTTTTCGAGACCGCGCCAAACCATTACGGTGGTGTTCTTCTCGAGGTTGCCCGCAATCACTTCGTCCCAACCTACGAGCTGTCGTCCGTGTTCGGTGAGGAACTTGCCGAAGTGGGCGATGAGGTGCGCCTGCAGACCGTCCTTGTCTGTGCCCAGCTCCTTCATCTTCTGCTGGCAGAGCGGACAAGAAGGCCATGAAGCCTTGTCAGCCTCGTCGCCACCGACGTGGATGTACTTAGATGGGAAGATGTCCATCACCTCTTTCAGCACGTTCTCGAGGAAGTCGTATGTAGCGACGCTGCCCGGGCAGAAGTCCATCTGCTTGTATGGTTCGTGCGTGCAAGAGAGTTCGGGGTAGGCGGTGAGCACCTCAGCCGAGTGGCCCGGCATCTCGATTTCGGGCACGATGGTGATGCCACGCTCAGCGGCGTACTTCACGAGGTCGCGCAGCTCGGCCTGAGTGTAGTAGCCGCCGTAAGCGCCAGCTTCGCCCTCGTGCATATACTTGCATCCGAGCTTGCTCCACTCCTTCCATGTCTTTCCTTCGCGCCACGCAGCGAACTCGGTGAGACGCGGGTAGCGCTTAATCTCGATGCGCCATCCGGCAGCGTCGGTGAGGTGAAGGTGGAGTCGGTTGAACTTGTACTGCGCCATGACGTCGATCTGCTTCTTGAGGAACGAAATGGGCTGGAAGTGGCGCGACACGTCGAGCATGAGCGAGCGCCACTTGAAAGCCGGAGCGTCAACGACGTCGCAAGCCATGACGGCGTTCTTCTGCTTCAGCTGTTTTACGGTCTGCCAAGCGAAGCGGAATCCGTCGGCAGAAGCGGCGCTGATGAGCAGCGTGTCCTTAGTGACATGAAGGCGGTAAGCCTCGGGCGATGAAGCGCCGTCGAGACGTGTGAAGCGCACCACCTGACGAGCGTCGTCTGCGGTGTTGGCTGTGAACTGTTTCGAGTAGATGTTCTCTGCCTCGGCGCCAACCTCGTTGACAACCTTCAGCTTTGCGTCGGTGCTGAACGCGCCCTTGCCCGCAACGAACGACTGCGGCTTTGGGAGCAGCGACTGCGCGGAAGCGGCAGAGGCTGTGAGGATGCAGCCGAAGAAGAGGGCTGCTAATGATTTGTTTGTCATCTTTGTAGTGTCAGTTTTTAAAAGTTATACAGGGTGAGAGTTTCTTATTTGTCGAGGAAGTAGGCAGCGTATACCAGCGCCAGCATGAGAGCGGCGATTATCGACACCACGACGAACATTATTCGTGCGTACTGCTTCCTTCTGTGTATAGCGCGCAGATTGTTCTCGCGGAAGATGTCTATCTCGTCGCGGCGCTGTCTGCGGCTGTGCTTGTGTTTATGTTCAGGCATCGTATGAGAGTTTTTAATTGTTTGACAAATCAAGAAAAAATCTCGTGGGGTTTGCGTTTAGAACTTCACGTCGAGCTGCAGGTCGAACATGTTATAGTTCGACTTGTTCAGACTGCGGTCGTTGACGCGCGCGTATTCGGCAGCCACCATGACGTGCTTGCCAATCCAATAGTTGGCACCGATCTCGTACTGAGTCTTCGAAGTGTGCCAATCGGCTTGCGGGCGGTAGAGGTCGTAGCGAGCCTTTGCATAGAGTTTCTTGCTAATAACCGGCGCAATCATGAGTGCGTAGAAACCGTCAGCCTTGTCGCCAGCAGCGTAGTTGATAGTGCAGTCGGTCTCCTTGCCCGAAGCGTTAGACGTCTTGAAGCCGTAGCCCTGACTGTGGATATACTCCGAACGCACTGTCCAGTCGTGAGCTGCATACTCGGCGCTGATGGCATAGCGGTTCTTCTCGAGCGAGCGCACACCGTTCTTTGTCTGCTCCACGCCGTTAGCGTCTACCTCAGTCCATGTGCCCTTGCGAGCATATGAACCGGTCCAGCCGAAGGCGCCGATGCGCAGACCCTTCACGGGAGCCACCCATACGCCGCCGATGACGTCCTTACGCTGGTCTACATCCTTCATGTTAGTGCCCTGACCGTTGAAGACGCCCACCTGATAGTGTAGGTAGTGGTGTCCGTCGGCAGCCTTGAGCAGGTCGCCCTGCAGCTGCACGCCGATGTCGCGTCCGTTGCTTGAGTGTTCGCCGTTGCGGTCGCTGAATCCGGCGAGCTTAGTGACGTTCTGCGAGTAGCTCATAAAGCCCTGCGTAATGGGGTGCATGGGGTTCTCGAAGGTGAACGGACGCTTGAACTGACCCGCCTTCACCTTGAACGCATCGTACTTCTGCCACTCGGCGAACGCGTCGACCATTCGTGGCGACACGGTGAGGTTAGAGGTGTTGCCGTTCACCTGCAGCTGCGCCTTCCAGTAGAAGTCGCCTGCGAGTCGTCCTTCGAGCGCCATACGCACCATGCGTATGTTGAACGAGTTGATATCCTTTTCGCCCTTGTTGCTTTCCTTGTCGCTGTACTGATACTGCGACATGATGTAACCGCTGAACTTGATGTCGCTGAGCACCTTCAGCTTAGCTTCTTTCTCTTGTGCTGACACACTGCCGAAAGTGAGAGCGGCGAGTGCGAGAGTTGCTAATGTTTTCATTATGAGTTTTGAGTTTTGAATTTTGAGTTTTGAATTGTTGCCTTCGGCAATTTTGAGTTTTGAATTTTGAGTTGAGAGTTGCGAATTCAAAATTCCAAATTGATTAATTCCTAATCGGCGTAGCCGACAATTCAAAATTCAAAACTCAAAATTCAAAATTGTTCTTTTGGAAGAAAAACCTACGGCTTTTCTTCCAAAAGAACTACGTTCTCCACGTGCGGCGTATGCGGGAACATGTCCACAGGCTGTACCGCCATCACCTTGTAAGCCACATCGAGCGCCTGCAGGTCGCGTGCCTGCGTAGACGGGTTGCAGCTGACGTAGACGATGCGCTTCGGGTGAGCGCGCAGGATGGTGTCTATCACGTCCTGGTGCATACCGGCGCGTGGTGGGTCGGTGATGATTACGTCGGGGCGTCCGTGCTTCTCGATGAACTCGTCGTTGAGAATGTCCTTCATGTCGCCGGCGTAGAACTTGGTGTTGCTGATGTTGTTCACCTCAGAGTTCACCTTTGCGTCCTCGATAGCCTCAGGAACGTACTCGATGCCGATAACCTCGCGTGCCTGACGAGCCACGAAGTTGGCGATGGTGCCCGTACCGGTATAGAGGTCGTACACCAGTTCGTCGCCGGTGAGCTTGGCGAAGTTGCGAGCCACCGAGTAGAGGTGATAAGCCTGCTCGGTGTTGGTCTGGTAGAAGCTCTTCGGACCGACCTTGAAGCGCAGGTCCTCCATTGTCTCGAAGATGTGGTCGTTGCCCTTGAAGACAGAGAGGTCGAGGTCGCCGAAGGTGTCGTTGCACTTCTGGTTGTCGACGTACATGAGCGATGTTATCTCGGGGAACTTGTCGGCGATGTGCTGCAGCAACGCCTTGGCGCGCTGCTCGTCGCCCTCCTCGTCGTAGTGGAACTGTATGAGCACCATCCACTCGCCCGTGTTCGAGTTGCGTATCATGGTGTCGCGCAGCAGTCCGTGCTGCTGTCTGAGGTCGAAGAAGGTCATGCCGGTAGAGAAGGCATAGTCGCGTATGGCGTTGCGAATCTTGTTGTGCAGGTCGTCCATGAGCCAGCACTTCTCGATAGGCAGAATCTTGTCGAAGGCTCCGGTGATGTGGAATCCGATGCCGTTCATGTTGTCGAACTGCGTGCCCTCGGCAATCTGCTCGCGTGTGAGCCAGCGCTTGTTGCAGCAGCCGAATTCCAGCTTGTTGCGGTATTCCTTGATGTGCACCGAGCCCATGATAGGCATGAACTCCGGCAGATCTATCTTGCCGATGCGTGTGAGCTGGTCGAACACCTGCTTCTGCTTAGCCTTCAGCTGCTCCTCGTAGGGCAGGTTCTGCCATTTGCATCCGCCGCAGATGCCGAAATGCTCGCACATCGGCTCTGTGCGTACGTCGCTCTTCTTGATGAAGCGTATTACTTCAGCCTCGCAGTAGCTGTGCTTCTTCTTGCGCACCTGCAAGTCAACCACGTCGCCGGGTACGGCGAACGGCACGAAAACAACCATGTCGTTGACGTGTGCCAGTGATTTTCCTTCGGCAGCAACCGCCTCAATAGTTACGTTCTCGAGTATTGGTAGTGGTTTCTTCTTTCTTGACATTATTATATATGTATTGTTTTAAAGTGCAAAATTAGAAAAATAATTTGAGATTTTAAAATAATATACAAAAAGTTGGAATAAGAAGAGTGAATTGCGCAGAAAACAAACAGTAGGAGGCTGCGGCATTCCTGCCGTAGCCTCCTACCATTAGTATTGTTATCTTAATATTACTTGACGCCCAGTTCGGCGATGCCCATTGCTTCGCCAGCTACGACCATGCGCTCGGCGCGCAGCTTCAGGTAGCGTGTCTTTGTAGCGTTGAACGATACGGTCTGCAGGATAGGGTTGTTCTGCAGGTTAGAGAACTCGCCGCTCTTCAGCACACGCTCGTTGCCGCCCTTGGCGTCGCACGCCGCGATGGTGTATGTATGGATGAGTCCGCGTCTGCCTTCGCTCTGATCGGGCAGATACTGCAATGCGGAAATCTCCTGCTCGCTGCCAAGGTCGATGAGCACTTCGTTGCCTTTGCAGAACCAAACGGTCTGCGGGTTGCGGTCGGTAGCCTTATCCCACTCAGCCTTGTCGGCGCCGAGGATAGAGAACGGCAGAGACTTTATTGCCTCGGCTGTGGGGTTCCATGTTAGCTGTGCGTCCTTGCCGCCGTAGTAGATGCCCACGTTGTTGAGGCAGATAGGTCCGCGCGAGTCGATGATGCGCACGCGCACGCTCTTTGCCTCCACGGTGCGGAAGCGCAGCAGGCGCTTGTAGCCGATGGTGGTTGTCTCCTCGCCCTGCTCAACGCTGCGCCATGTCTTGCCGTCGAGATACTCTACGGCGAACTTCTTCACGCGCTGTCCGAGCGGTATGTACTCCTGCAGCATGATGCGGTTCATGAGCTGCGGCTTCTTGAAGTCGAACGTGATGGTAGCCGATGTGACGCCGTCGCCAGTAGCCCAGTAGGTGTCCCATGAGTCGTCGGTCATCGCCTTTGCTGTGAACGCCTTTCCGCGCTCGTTGCTCACCTTCGGTGTCATGCCAGCCACGAGGTTATGCTGCAGCTCACGCTGAATCATCTTGTGGAAGTTGACGGCGTTAGCCGAGTCGATGGGATGGATGAGACCTTCGCGGTCGACGGGGAAGTTGAGCAGCAGCGTAGCGTTGTGACCCACCGAGCGGTAGTAGAGGTCGGCAAGCTGTTCGGGCGACTTCACACGGTCGTCCTCCTCCGGATGGTAGAACCATCCCGGACGGATAGACACGTCGCACTCGGCAGCCGTCCACTGGTCGCCGTCGGCGTGTCCGTACTGCAGTTCGGGGTAGTTGGGGTAGCCCGGATAAACCGTGTTCTTGCGCAGGAACGCCCAGTTGGTCTCGCCTGCGAAGCCCTTCTCGTTGCCTACCCAGCGGCATCCTGGTCCGCCGTCGCCGAACACCACGGCGTTGGGCTGAATGCTGTCGAGCATGGCGAAGATATGCGGGTAGTTGTAGTAGTTCTTGCGGTCGATAGTGCGCGAGTCCTTTGCTCCGCCATAGTAGCCGTCGCCGCCGTTGGCTCCGTCGAACCACACCTCGAACACGTCGCCGTAGTTGGTGAGCAGGTCGTGGAGCTGAGCGTAGAAGTAGGGCAGGTAGCCCGGCGTAGCATAGTCGGCACGCGATCGGTCCCACGGCGAGAGATACACCGCGAACTTCAGTCCGTACTTCTTGCAGGCGTCAGACAGTTCGCGCACGATGTTGCCCTTGCCGTTCTTGTAGGGCGAGCGTGTCACGTTGTAGTCGTTGCCCTCGAAAGGCCACAGACAGAATCCGTCGTGATGCTTAGCTGTGAGAATAACGCCCTTCATGCCCGCAGCCACGAGCGTCTTTGCCCACTGCTCGCAGTCGAGGCGTGTGGGGTTGAACGTAGCAGGGTCGGAGTCGCCGTAGCCCCATTCGCGGTCGTTGAACGTGTTCAGACCGAAGTGGATGAAGGCGTAGGTCTCCATGCGCTGCCAGTCGATCTGCTTCTGCTCGGGGAGCGGCAGGATAGGGGCAGGCGCCTTTACTGAGCTCTGTGCCGACGCGGTGAGGCTGGCAAGAGCTATTGCTGACGAAAGGATAAGTTTGCGGTTCATTGCTTGTATATTTTGATTTTTAATACTTCGTGTAGATTCTTTCAACCTTGTATGCTGTTTTTAAAAAGTAGCTGTTAATTCTGCAAATTTACTGCTTTTTTCTGACAATATGCTTGTTGCAGCCACTTTTTTGTTGTGCTTATATATTATATAATGTGTGTAAAGCTTTATGACCTCCGCTACTTTTTTAGCCCAGTTTGCAGCGTTTTGTCATCGTGCTCCGTCCGCCGTCCGATCAGATTCCGTCCGCCGTCCGATCGGATTCCGTTCGCCGTCCGATTGGATTCCGTCCGCCGCCCGATCAGATTCCGTTCGCCGTCCGATCGGATTCCGTCCGCCGCCCGATGATAAGTGTTGAGCTTTTGGTGTGCGCAAACAGAGCGGAAAAGTGTCGTTACGTCACCTGATTGTGTAAAATATTTAGCATTTTATAGTCTGATGTTAAACTTTTTTAGCCGAAATGTCATTGGTTTCAAGATTAAATAGTATATTTGCGACAAATTATCTAACTAAAATCATCGTATTATGAAACACTACTACATGTTAGGTCTCGCGATGGCTGGCTTGTTCTGCCTGCCTTCTTACGGACAGGGTGGCGTGCATCAGTTCCCGAAGCCGTTCACACCAGCGACAGCCTTTGCTGCTCCGGCATGGGCACCAGAAACCCCATCATTGGTTCCTTCTGCAATTGATGACAAGTCGGATGGCGTAACCATTTATGCCTGCGAGCGCATGGATGCGAGCAAGAAGCGTTCGCTCATCAAGTTCAAGTCGAAGAATCCTGCCAACTTCGAGACTATCCGCTACTATCAGTATAATGATGAAGTGGGCAGTCAGCAGTACGGTCTGACATGCGGTGCTTCAGACGGCAAGTATTACTACGGTTTCTTCACGTACGACTATACGTTCAGTCAGATGGTGAAACACTTCTCAAGAATCGACCTTGAGACCGGCGACACCCTGCACATCCGCTCGTTCACCGAAGACGAGCAGAAGGCATGGTACGGCAACGGCTATGGTGGCACGCTGCGCAATGCGCTCTACGACATGGCTTACGACCCGTCGAGCGACACATTCTTCGCTGTGGGCTACGGCTGGAACGAAGACGGCTCGGTAGGCCATTCCATTCTCTATACCATTGATGTAGAGACCGGCCAGTACGAGAAGGTGATGGACTTCGATAACGACATCATCTACGAGTTCTGCTTCGACGCTCACGGCAGAATGTACGTAGTGCGTCCGAAGTGGATGAAGAAGAAAAACGAAGAAGGCAAGGAAGTTGAATACAACGGCGGTACCGAACTCGCAATCTATGACAGCGACTTCCAGCAGATTTCTGCACATGAGATAAAGGACGAGAGCAACTCTGCCATCATCCTGGCACAGTTCGGTTCTGTATCTATCGACAACAATACGGGCATGGTCTATTGGCTGCCGGCATTGGAGACGGGCGCTACACGCATCTTCACTATCGACACCGACAAACTTACGAAGAAGAGCTGCTACACAGCCGTTCAGCACAGCAGCTTCCTGCCCGGCAACTGGTTCGCAGGTCTTTACATGCCGTACCTCGCTGCCGACAAGCAGACAGCAGCCGGTCAGGTGAAGAACCTCAACGTCACACCAGATGCTGCAGGTGCATTGAGCGCAACGCTCTCTTGGACCAACCCGTCGAAGGCATGGGACGGCTCTGAGCTCAGCGCCCTTAAGGAAGTGCGCATCTACCGCAAGAAGGACGGCGTAGCTACAAGCGACCGCATCACTTCTAAGGAACTGCTCTCGTCGAGCGTTTCAGAACTCGTCGCCACCGTACCTGCCGACGGCAAGATGGGCGAGGCGATGCAGTATGTAGACAGCAAGGCGAAGAACGGCATCAACACATACTATGTTGTTCCGTCGCGCGTATCGGGCGAGCTTGGCGTGCCTGACAGCATCCGCTGCTGCGTAGGCTCAGACGTTCCGGCTGCTCCTGCAGACGTTGCTATCGAGAAGAGCGGCGACGGACTCAAGATTTCTTGGAGCGCTCCGACCGACGGTCTGAACAACGGCTTCATCGTAGCTTCTGAACTCACATACAAGATTACACGTCTGCCCGACAACAAGGTGGTTGCTGAGAACCTCAAGGCTACCTCGTTCGTCGACAATACTCTCGGCGACATCGCTAAGTATTCTTACCTGATTCAGGCTTGCACAAAGGCAGGCGCAGGCGGCGTGGCTAAGACCGACGCCGTGATGGCTGGTGCGGCTCTCGTTCCGCCGGTTGACTTGCTCACCGACACTCAGGACAAGGCAGACCTCTGGACCAACTATATGTACGGCGGACTCCAGTTCAACTTCGTCGAGTGGAACAAGTGTCTTACCGCTTACGGTAGCTCAAGCGACATCTCTGGCACATTGTTCTCGCCGGCTCTCCGTCTGAAGGGTGGCAAGACATACCGCGTCGCTGCCGACTTCTACGAGAACGAGATGAACTGCTCGTACGACCTCAAGACCACTATGGGCAGAACCAACGAGAACCTCGACGGCGCAACCGTGCTCACCGACGAGCCGGCTATCGAGTGCAACGGCTACGAGCGCTCTTGGATAGAGGATAAGTTCACCGCTCCCGAGGACGGCATCTACTACTACGGTCTCTCTATCGCTACACATCAGGAGTACAACTCGTTCCGTCTGTACGGCTTCAAGGTTGAGGAAATCATGGAGAACGATATGCAGGCTACAGAGATTGGCGACGTGAGAGAAGCTGTTGCCGAGCGCGACAATACCTGCACCGTAACCGTACGCAACGTAGGCTCTAAGGAGCAGACCAACTATAAGGTGAGAGTGCTCTGCGACGTCGACGGCGAGAAGGTGGTTGTAGGCGAGACTACAGACGTGCCGGCTATCAAGCCCGACGCTACAAAGAAGGTTCAGGTTAAGTTCCGTCCGACCGTTGAGGGCATCTTCAACTTCTACGGCGAGGTGGTGCTCGAGGGCGACGCTAACGCAAACAACAACGTTTCTGATCCTATCGAACTGAAGGTGCTCGACAAGGACAACGCTGTTTGGAACAAGGTGGTTACAAGCAAGAAGGACGAGAGCGTAGATACTCACGGTCCGGTTGTCTACTGGTCTACATACGACCACACCGAGCATATCTACTATGCTAAGGAAATCAACGGTCAGGCTGGCGACCAGATCAAGCGCATCGGTTACGTATACAGCGGCAACAGCAACCTCACCGACCGCACAGCCGAGAGCGAAGTGAAGATCTATATGGGTCACACCTCTATGAAGGGCTTCGCTTCTGGCGAAGACGCAATGAAGCCGAGCGACCTCACACTCGTTTACGACGGCACAATGGTGCTCGAACCGGGTACTGACAACATGCTCACCTTCACGCTCGACACTCCGTTCGAGTACGACCCGACACAGAACCTCGTTATCGTTGTCGACCGCGTGGGCGAAGTGCCTAAGGAGCAGCGCTTCTGTGCTCTCTTCAATGTCTTCAGCGCTAACAGCAGCTCGGGCGTGAACCGCTCACTCTCGTTCTCTGAGTCGTACGAGCATACTATCGGCAAGGCTACTCCGTGGGAGTCGGCTGCATTGCTCTACCTCGCTGTTGAGAACTCTACCGGCATCACCTCTACAAAGGTGCTCGGCACACAGTTCAGCTACGACGGCAATAGCGGCGTGCTCTCGTTCGAGGACGCAGTAAGCAAGGTGGCTGTGTACAGCGTGGACGGCAAGCTCGTGAAGAGCGCCGACGTGAAGGGCGGACAGCTCTATCTCGGTCTGGCTAAGGGCATCTACGTGGTGCGCCTCACAGCTGCCGACGGAAAGCAGAGCAACGTGAAGCTTTACGTTACAAAGTAAATGTCTATTTCAAACAAAACATTCGACAATGAAATCATTCAGAAATTCTTTATTTCTGCTTGCACTGACAAGTCTACCCCTTAACGGGGCAGACTTGTTTGCGCAATCAGCCGACGATACAATGCGACTCGGATATTGTACGACCGAATACAGTAGCGGGCTCATTCTGCAGGGCGTGGAAGGTCCGGGCATCTACCAGGCTGCGGCTTACTTCACCTCCGACTTGCTCGACAAGTACGAGGGCGACAAGATTACAGCCGTAGAGTTCGCCGTGAAGCCGAAGCGCGGTTCTGAGGCTAAGGTGTTCGTGTGCAACCATATCAACTATATGAGCACAACAACGCTCGGCTCGGGTTCTACAACCGACTATGCTGAGGGCTGGAACACCGTGAAGCTGACCAAGCCGGTCACTATATATAAAGGTATGGACCTCTATGTAGGCTATCAGCTCATGCTCGAACAAGGCGAACCGTTCGACTGTATTCTCTTCGACCAGAGTCCGTATGCGGTGCCTAACAACAACCTCTACGGATACAATACGGGCGAGGACAACTGGTACGACAACACGGCTGGCATTAACAAGAATGTATGTGTGCGTGCGGTGATAGAAGGCAGCAAGTCGCCGGAGAACGATATCTCGTTCATAAAGATAGAACCGGCGAACGGCAGCGACTACATGACGCAGAACGAACCGCGTTCTTACTACGCTTATGTGCAGAACAACGGCAAGACTCCGGTTACGTCGTTCACGCTCTCAACCAACTCGAAGACTGCTTCGCAGACCGTGAAGAAGGAACTGAAGTTCGAGGGTCTGAACATTCCGAACAACGTTCCGCAGAAGCTGAAGCTCGACGGCATCGCCATCCCGGTGGAGGGCAACGTGACAACCGACTTCACCATCAGCGAGGTGAATGGCGAGAAAGACCCGCATCCTTCTGACAACACGCTCAGCCGTCTTGGCTATTGCATCAAGGAAGGCTCCAAGGCGGTAGCACGCAAGGTGCTCTTCGAGCAGTTCACGTCCGAAGCCTACGACGGCATTCCGGCTGCCGATGAGATGTACGCATCGGTGTTCAACGAGCGCGAGGACAAGGACGACTTCGTGTGGGTGAAGCATCATCGCAACTATAAAGGCGTCGACGACCAGTTCGTGATTGACGAGGACGACGACTACGAGGAACTTTACGGCAAGGCTAAGAAGCCGTTCGTGCCGGCTGTTTGCTTCGACCGTCTGCCTATCTCTGGCATGGAAGACCCGGGTCCGGCTTACTTCGTCGACTATGAGGAGCAGACCAATGCTATCCTCAGCGCCGTGAAGCAGGAGCCTTCGTTCGTTTCGCTGAACATCGACAACAAACTCGACGGCAAGATGCTCAACATCAAGGTGAGCGGACATGCAGGTGTCTGCGAGATGCCGATGCAGGATGAGCTGCGACTCACTACATGGCTCTTTGAGGACAAAATCAAGAGTACGGAACAGGAAGGTGCTACGGGCAACAGCTACGTGCAGGACGGCGTGCTCCGCAAGGTGCTCAGCAGTTCGGCTTGGGGCGACAAACTCGATATCACTAAGTACGACTTCGAACAGAACTACTCTGTAGAGCTGCAGGACGGATGGAACGTTGACAACATGCGCGTCGTTACATTCGTAAGCAACTTCAACACCGACGCTCTGAAGCGCCGCGTATACAACACACAGCAGCTGGCTTGCACAAAGACTACCGGCATCACTTCTGCAACCGTAGGCGCTGAGCGTCCGTTCTTCGTGATAGGTGGCGTAGTGGTTGCCAATGAGGGTTTCCGCATTATGGAGGTTTGCGACGTAGTTGGTCGCAAGGTGTCTGCTCATAACCTCGGCGCAGGTCTTTACATCGTGAAGGCTACCGACGGCGAGCGTGTTTATACTCAGAAAGTGATTGTAAAAAACTAATTTAAATTCTGACTTATGACTATTAATAGAAAGCAATTCATAGCCGTTGTCGCTTTGCTGGCGATGATGTTCTGTCTGCCTATCAATGCGGCTAAGACCTATTGGGGCTATTGCAACGGCGTAGACCCGGTGGCGTTCGGCACAAAGACTGCTGCGAAGGGCGCAATCTATATTCCGGCTGAAGTGGCTCAGCTTTATAAGGGCTTCACCGTTTCTGCCGTGAAATATGGCTTGGCTGCGCAGGCTGACGACGTAGAGGTGTTCGTAACGAAAGACCTCAACGCCGACCCTATCGTTACAAAGAAGGCGTCGGTTGCTTACAAGGGATGGAACGAAGTGGCGCTCACTACGCCTTACGAGATTGACGGCGAAGGCTTCTACATCGGCTATAGCTATACTGGTTCGGCTGTGTCTTTGGGCATGACTACTACTTTCTCTGAGAATGGCTGCTGGGCTGACCTCGGCGACGGCTGGCAAAACTACGCTACACAGAAGGGAGAGTCGGCAAAGGCGCTTGCTATCCAGGCAAGAATCACGGGCGACAACCTCCCGCTCGACCTTATGCTCTACACCGACACTCACGAATATGCTGTTGTGAAGGGCGAGCCTTGCAAGTTAGAGTTCAGCGTGAAGAACCTCTGTTCTGTAGCTGTGCGCAATCTGCAGGTGGGCTATTCGATTGATGGCGGCGAGGAGACCGTTTGCGACTTCAAGACAACAATGGGTTCGAACATCGACAAGTCGTTTGCTATCGAGCACGAAGGGTTCAGCACTACTGGCAAGCACTCGCTGAAGATGCGCGTGGTTAGCATCAACGGCAAGGACGACGCATACGCTCCGAACAGCGAGCTTGTTCTCGGTCTTAACGTGAAGAACTCGCTGCCCGTACAGCGCATCATAGTGGAGGAGGGCACTGGTACATGGTGTCCGAATTGCCCGAGAGGTATCGTAGCTGTCCATAAGGCTTCTGAGGCTTTCCCTGACCGCTTCATCGGTATTGCTGTACATAGGCAAGATGCGATGGAGACGAACTCTTACGCAGAACTAAAATTCGATGGCTATCCCAGCAGTTATATCAATCGTAACCTTAAGTCGTCGATTGATCCTTCTTTTGATGCATTCAAGACGGCTGTCAACAGTGTGTCTGAAAGGGTTCCAGTGATGGGGGTTGAAGCTAACGCTGAATACACCGACGCTACCAAGTCGAAGATTTCTGTTGAAGCATTGACTACGTTCGTAAGCGAACATAAGGGCATTGACTACCGCCTCTCGTTCGTGCTTCTTGAGGATGGCGTGAAGGGCTATACACAGGCTAACAACTATGCTGGTGGTTCGGTAGAAATGGGCGGCTTCGAAAAGCTCGGCAATCCTGCTGCTGTCGACATGGATCATGTGGCTCGTATGAACTATAGCTATAATGGTATTGAGGGTAGTATCCCTGCTGATGTTGAGGCTGACAAGACTCTTACTTACAAGACAACTTTGGATGTGCCTTCTACTATTCAGAATGCTGACAACTGCGCCATCGTAGTCCTCGTTATAGATGCTGCTACTGGCAGAATAGAGAATGGTGTGAAGGTGGCTCTTGGCGAGCATACAACTGGTATCCGCGACGCTGAGAAGGTTGTAGTGCCCGACTTCTCGTTCAGCGGCGACCGTCTGAACGTTGACGGATTCTCAGGCACAGTACGCCTCTATACTGCCGACGGCGTTGAGGTTTCTAACAGCAACCTCGCTCCGGGTATGTACATCGTGAAGGCTACTGCCGGAAATCAGACCGTAACGAAGAAACTTATCAAGCGATAAGCATTCTGCGCAACGACATAAAACAAGCTGCAAGACTGCTTGAAAAGGAAAGTCTTGAAAAGAAAGAATAAAAAGAGTAATTAGATAAGTAAGTTTATAAAGAAATAAGGATTTTGCAGGGTTGGTGCTGTGTCGGGGCAAGACACAAAGCATGTAGTCTCGGCACAGCATCGGCTTCGCAGAACAAGTTCTTAATTTTCTCAACCAAAAACCTGAAAAATATGATGAACTTTACCAAGAAAGTATTTCTCGTTGGTGCGCTCGCTATGCTGACCGCATCAGCCGGTGCACAAATGAGAGACCGCTCTGCGGCTACTCTCCCGTCTACAACCGTAGCTTCGATGATGAAAGCACCGAAATCTGTTGAGAGAGCACCGCGTCTGGTGAGCGTGAAGAAAGCTCCTGCTGATTATGGCAAGGAGGTGGACATCGTGAAGGAGGACTTCGCTAAGATGACTACGGGTTCGCAGGATGCGCCCGACTACGACACCGACTTGAACGATTATGAAATGCATGACAATGCGTGGATTAATATGCTCGACGATTTTACTCAGACTCCGGGCTGGGGCTCGCACAATGCTTATTCGGCTGGTGGCTCTATCTATCTTGAGGCTGACAACGAGACTCAGGGTCAGCTGAACACTCCGATGCTCAACGTTTCGCGCAATTCTGGTATCTGCTTCCTGCAGTTTGATGCTCGTGTGCCTGAGGACAACGAGGTTGTGGAGCAGGTTGTGGTGGAGGCTGCCGAGACATATAACATGCAGCCGTCTTGGAAGTTCCTGGGCAATACCCAGCTGCCGCAGCTCACTACCGATTGGCAGACATACACCATACAGTTCTACGAGGGCGGCGAGTATACGCTGTTCAACATCGTGAACTACTCGGCTCCGGTGCTCATCGACAATGTTCGCGTATTCCAGGTAGACCAGTATGTGGCAACACCGACACCTAACCCACACAAGAACTACGCTCGTGTAGACGACAACACAGCCAAGTTCGACCTTAGCTGGAGCGCTGTTGACGGAGCTGAAAGCTATGTGCTGAACGTTTACGACAAGGATGCTAACGGTAAACCGCAGAACTATATCCAGAAGGATGTAGAGGTTAAGGACAACAAGTTCACGGTTGACAATGCTGTTACTGGCACTATCTATTATTATACAGTAAGCGCCAAGAAGGGCGAGCATGTGTCTATGCCGTCTGTAGAGGTGCAGGTGAAGGGTATCGTGGAGCCGGTTCTCAGCGTCTCAAGTCCTATCAACGGCGACAAGTATACGGCAGAATGGAAGAACGTGGGCGGCGCAGAGCGCTACAACTACATCTCTTACTTCAAGCAGGAGGCTACCGAGGACTGCCTTATGGAGGTTTCTAAGCTCAACCTTGTTGGCATGAAGTATGACAGCGATGATATGGAGGTGGAGTATTCTGTAGACAATCCTACTTCTTATACATTGGATCGTGGCGCACTTGCCGACGAAGTTGGTCAGGCAGGCTGGACTGTAAAGCATTATGCTATCTACAAGGATGCGCTCACCATCGACGCATTCTGGACTGTTGAGGCTAAGAGCGACGCAGGTCTCATCTCGCCGGAGATGGATCTTTCTAAGGATAACGGTAAGTTCCGTGTTAAGCTCAGAGCTTGTGCAGAGTATCTGCCGGCTTACGAGGCTTATCCGCAGGCTGCCGTGGCTCTCTTCAATTATGACGAGGAGAAGGGCGACTATGTTCAGAGCGAGCTTATTTATGCTGGCGACAAGAATGTAAGCGGCGACTGGAAGCGCTACGACTGCGACTTCACAACTGGTACTGCACGTTCTATCGTGGGCATCTACGGCACATGGGCACCGGGCAACCTCTATCTTAGCGATGTTGCCATCCATCAGAACTACAAGAAGGGCGACTCGTTCCTCAATCCGTTCCACTATCTCAACTGGCTTGTTCTGGGCACTGGCGAGACTACATCTGTAGAAGTAACCATTCCGGCAAAGGCTTACGAGCGCGAAATCTATCATCAGGCTCAGTCGGTACGGGTAAAGGCTGAAGGCGACCAGTTCTCTGGTGCTACTTTCCTTGAGAGCCGCTTCTCTGATCTCCAGAAGGTTGGTTTCTGTCCGCTTACAAACGGTGTGAACGATGCTAAGTTGAACGTTTCTGGCGCTACTGTAAGTCTTGCTGGTAACAACATCGTTGTAAACAACCCGCAGAAGGCTGCAGTTGCTCTCTACACACTCGACGGTATGCTCGTTGCTTCTGACAACAGCTGTGCAGAGGTTGTCAATCTTCCTGTTGCTGATCACGGCAAATACGTTGTTAAGGTTGGCAAGCAGAGCGTAAAACTCGTATTCTAATACTTAAGATAATTGAGAGTTGAAGGTTTCAACCTCCAACTCTCAATTTTTTAATTATTTGTTGTAATTTTGTATTTTGATTGTTCAAGCAAAACAAATACAACAATGAACCCACAACATCATTTTATTGGTCTTTCAGATCAGCAAGTTAGCGAAAGTCGTGCCAAGTACGGCATTAACGTGCTCACGCCTCCGCCCACTACGCCGCTCTGGAAACAGTTTCTTGAGAAATTCCGCGACCCGCTTATCATCATTCTTCTTATCGCCGGCGTACTCTCTGTTGCCATTTCCATATACGAGTACATCGGACTGCATCAGGGCGCAGAGGTTTTCTTTGAGCCAGTAGGCATCTTCGTGGCTATATTCCTTGCCACCGGACTCTCCTTCTACTTCGAAACGCAAGCCGACAAGGAGTTCTGCGTGCTCAATCAGGTGAACGACGACGAGCCGGTGGAGGTGATTCGTTCGGGCAACCATACGCAGATTGCTAAGCGCGATGTGGTTGTTGGCGATATTGTACGCATCGGTATAGGATGTGAGATACCTGCTGACGGCGAATTGTTGGTTGCTACGCAACTATCTGTAGACGAATCGACGCTCACCGGCGAACCGCTCTGCCATAAGACCACCGACACTGCGCTGTTTGATTCGAAAGCCACTTATCCCAGTAACCGCGTGCTGCGTGGCACGAAGGTGATGGAGGGGCACGCTCTCATGCAGGTTACGGCTGTGGGCGATGCCACCGAGAACGGCAAAGTTTACAAGGCTGCGCAGATAGACAATAGCGTAAAAACGCCGCTCAGCGAGCAGCTCGACTGGCTCGGCTTGTGGGTGAGTCGTCTTTCGTGCAGCATTGGTGTGGCTGTCGTCGTGGCGCGCATCGTGATGTATCTGGCTCAGTACGACTTCTGCTTTGCCAATGTGGACACACTCGCTTTCATTGCCTACATCTTGCAGACGCTAATGATTGCTATGACGCTCGTCGTTGTCTCAGTGCCCGAAGGTTTGCCTATGGCTGTCACGCTGAGTCTTGCCTACAGTATGCGCCGTATGCTTAAGACCAACAATCTTGTGCGTAAGATGCATGCTTGTGAGACGATGGGGGCTACTACCGTCATTTGTACCGACAAGACGGGCACACTGACGCAGAATCGCATGAGCGTTGAGGAGGCTTGTTTCTATCGTGGCGGCGAAGATTGCAAGTCTATTGTCGACGCCAACAAGATATTGCTTGATTCTTCAGACTTCTCAATCGAGATAAAGGAAGGCATCGCCGTCAATTCTACTGCGTCGCTCGACTTTTCTAATCCTGCAGCGCCTTCGGTATTGGGCAATCCTACCGAGGGTGCGTTGCTGTTGTGGCTGCACGCAAAGGGCGTTGACTATGAGGCGCTGCGTGAGGAGGTGAAGGTGGTGGAGGAACTGCCGTTCACAACCGACCGCAAGTATATGGCTACCGTTGTTGAGTCGGCTCTTATGCCTGGCAAACGAATGCTTTATGTGAAGGGAGCGCCAGAGATTGTTTACGATCTCTGTGCTTCTACAGACGGCGTGCCGTCGAAGTCGGCTGTTGATGCGCAGCTCAAGCTGTATCAGCAGCGTGCCATGCGTACGCTTGGCTTCGCTTGTCAGGAGATTGGCGACGAGAAAGTGATTGTAGACGGAACCATTCACGCCGACAAGCTACGCTTTCTTGGAATCACGGCGATAGCCGACCCCGTGCGCAGCGAGGTGCCGGAGTCTATAGGTGAGTGTCTGAATGCTGGTATTTGCGTGAAGATTGTAACTGGTGATACTGCCGAAACGGCAAAGGAAATCGGTCGCCAGGTTGGGTTGTGGACAGATAAGGATACGGATAGAAACATAATCAGCGGACCTGAGTTTGCTGCGCTCACATATGCGCAACTCGATGCTTTGGTTATGGATATTAAAATAATAGCACGTGCACGTCCGATGGACAAGAAGCGTCTTGTTGAGGTGTTGCAGCGCAAGAATCAGGTTGTGGCTGTAACGGGTGACGGCACTAACGATGCGCCTGCGCTGAAGGCGGCTCATGTCGGACTGTCTATGGGCGACGGCACGTCTGTGGCTAAGGAGGCTTCGGACATCACTATCATCGACAACTCTTTTAAGAGTATCTGCAAGGCAGTGATGTGGGGTCGCTCGCTTTATCAGAATATACAACGCTTCCTGCTGTTCCAGCTTACGGTGAACGTTACGGCGTGTATGCTTGTGCTCTGTGGAGCGTTGATGGGCACGGAGGCTCCGCTCACGGTGACGCAGATGCTGTGGATAAATCTTATCATGGATACGTTCGCTGCAATGGCGCTTGCGTCGCTTCCGCCGTCAGAGGCGGTTATGAACGACCGACCTCGCGACCGTCGTGCATTTATTATCAACCGACCGATGCTTGCTGAGATTGTGGGCGTAGGCGGCTTCTTCTTCGCCATGCTCGTAGCCCTGCTTTATATCTTTGAGCATGCTGATATACAGCAGCTCACCGACATAGTGCGTGTGCAGATAGGCGAGAGCAGCACCGTAACGCCGTACGAACTGACGCTGCTCTTCACCATCTTCGTGATGACCCACTTCTTCTACCTCTTCAATGCCCGCGCTTTTGCTACGCATCGCAGCGCATTGCATCTGAAAGGCTGCAAGGGGCTCATCTTCATCAGTACACTTATCTTCGTTACGCAGGTCTGTATGGTGGAATTGCCGGGTGTTCAGCGCTTCTTCAACGTAGTAATTCTCAAACCGCTCGACTGGCTTATAATCATCGTAGGTTCTTCTTTCGTGCTTTGGATACGTGAACTATGGAGCTTGTTGCGGAATAAGAAATAAGAAGCAGTAGATAGTTTTCAAATAGATAGCTGTCTACTGCTTAACAATGCATAAACAAAAAGTGTAAGCATAAAAAAACTGGCAATTCAAATTGCTTTTGCAATCGAATTGTCAGCTTTTCATTTTGAATGAATTCTCTATACTTGAAATCTCACTTGAGAACTTCTGGTCTATCTTTAGTCGTTGCTCCACCTGATTGCAACTGTAAATCACCGTGGCGTGGTCTCGTCCGCCAACCATTCTGCCGATGCGACTTGCAGAGAGCTTCGTGTATTTCTGTGCAAGGTATATCGAAACCTGACGTGCCATCACGTATTCCTTCTTTCGGCTTCGGCTGTTTACGTTTGCTGTTGTTACATTGTAGTGCTGGCAAACGCTCTCGATAATCTCGTCGATAGTGAGCGGCTCCTCGTTCACCTTCACCGAACGCTTGATGATGCGCTGCGCAAGTTGCATGTCTATCTCGCAGTTGTATACAACGCTATAAGCCATGAGCGAGTTGATAACGCCCTGCAGTTCACGAACCGATCCGTTAGCTGTCGAAGCGATGAACTCTATAACGTCCTCCGGTATGTTCAGCCCGTCGTGCTTTATCTGTCGACGCAGGATATCTGCACAAAGCTGCACGTTAGGCTTCTCCATCTCAGCGATAAGACCGCTTGAGAAACGTGTTATAAGGCGCTCGTTCATTCCCTTTAACTCAACCGGCGGACGGTCGCAAGCTAAGATTATGCGCTTTCCGTTGCGGAAAAGGTGGTTGAAGATGTGGAAGAACGTGTTCTGAGTGCCTGTCTTACCTTCCCATTCCTGTACGTCGTCTACGATGAGCACGTCGATGGTTTGGTAGAAGTTGATGAAATCGTTGATAGTATTGCGGAGCACAGCGTTTGTATACTGTACCTCGAACAAACGTGCGCTGATGTACAGCACTCGTTTTTCAGGGTACATGCGCTTTGTCTCTACACCCATAGCGTTGATGAGGTGAGTCTTTCCGCAACCAGACGGACCGAAAACAAAGAACGGGTTGAAGCTGGTCATCTGCGGATGCTCCGAGATAGACAAACCGATTGAGCGTGTCAGCTTGTTGCTGCTTCCCTCCAGATAATTGTTAAAGGTGAGATGCGGGTTAAGCTGTGAATCGATTTGCTGTACGGGCGAAGCGTCAAGCATTGTAGGAGCCTGGTTCGCGCCTTCGCGCTGACGCGGCTTCAGTGCTTCGTCGGTAGGCTCGTCGCTCTCGATGGTTTGTGTCTTCTTGTTTTCGTTGTCTGTAACAATACGGTACGAAAGATTGATGCCTTGTCCGAAGTTGCGTGTAAGGACCTTGCGCAACAAGTCAACATAGTTCTCCTCAAGGTACTCGTACACGAAAGGACTCGGTACGCGTAACAGCACCGTCTTTGTTTCCTCGTTGAAGGACTCAAAGACGATTCCCTTGAACCATGCGTTGTATTGTTGCTCTGATAAATTCTCGCGAATGAGCGCAAGACATTTGTCCCAAAGCACATTAGGACTTACATTCATCGGCTATTAATATTGTTTTAAAAGAAGTCTTTCGACCATGTTGTTATAATTCCGTTTGCAAAGGTACTCATTATTTTTGAGGTGAGCAAATAACTTTCACTTAATTGCTTATATTATATATCGTAATTAATTAGTAATCTGTAAGTTAGCGTTTCTTTTGTTTTACTTGCATGTTGCTGGCGTTCAAACTGGTTAACTTGTTGATTTCGTGGAAGTTAATTGTTTTTATGCTGTTTGTTGCGCAATTTGGTGAAACATTTTGCCCGAAACAACTAAATATATCAGAAAAACAACGTTGTACGTTAAATAGGAGCGTGAAACACTTATGTATTTTAATTTGTATAAAATCTAAATACTAAGTGCTTCACTTACCTTGTTTCTGTTTGCTATACATTATATATATAGTACAATTTGCGCCATGTTATAGCTGCTTTACTTGTCCTTTCTGCCGAAAACAGAGAAGTGAACGTAGCGCTTCGGGTGTTGCTTGAGGTCGATCATAAGCGAATCGGCGTGCGAGACGGTAGAGTTGAGTCGATGATACAAGCCTGGGTCGTTGAGCAGCATGCCTACTGTGCCGTCCTTGCTGTTCATCTTGTTTGTTATCTCGTTCACGTTGCTCAGCGTTTGGTCTATCTGCTGCTTAGTAGAAGCGAGGTCGAGTGCAGCGAGGTTGCTTGTGAGTGTTGTAGTGTTGTCGAGCACTCCGTTAGCCTTTGTCATGAGTGTAGGCACGCCCTTGTTGAGAGTGCGCATGAGTGTGTTTAGCTCGGCTGTAGAAGTGGTGAGATTGCCCGTGATGGTCTGCACGTTATGCAGCGATTGAGCCAGAGCCGGGTCTGCAAGCAGAGCGTTCAGACTGCCGAGAATGCTGTCGAGCTTAGGCAGCATCTTCTCTATCGTAGGCACCATTGCTGCTACTTTGCCCATAGCGCCGCTCTGAATGGTGCCGCTGATTGTCTCGCCTGGCATAACACGCTCACGCGGATTGTTGGCGAGCAGGAGGTTCACCTTCACGTTGCCCATGAGGTCGCTCTCAATCTCTGCCGTACTGCCCTTCGGTATGCGTATCTGCTTGTCGAGACCTACCACTACGCGTGTAGGATGCTCGTTAGAGTAGTCGTAGATAACCGACTTCACGGTGCCCACCTTGAAACCGTCGGCGTAGATGGGGCATGACGAAGACAATCCGCTGATGTCTTTGAACTCTATGAAATAGTCGTCGGTAGACGAGAACAGATTCAATCCTTTGAGGAAGTTCATGCCGAAGAAAAGTATTATCACTCCAGCTATTGCAACCAATGCAATCTTTACTTCTTTTGTCAGTGCTTTCATATCTTTGGGTTGTTTTGTTTCTAATGTTTATAACTCTTGTTTATCTGTTGTTTTTGAACTCGCGTATGCCGGCGTTCACGTTGATCTTCTCGCCGTTTTTGAAGGCAATAATGAAGGCTCCGTTGAAGTCTTCGCCCACTTCCTTGAGTCGCTTGTATACAATGTTGTAGTTGTTTGATGCGCCGCAAGTGTACTTGTACAAGCCGTTCTCCTCGTAGCAGTCTATATCTTCAAGACCCTTGAATATCTTGTCGCCAGCCTTGTATTTGTTCTTGCTCACGAGAATCTGAATCTTGAAGACCGGTCGGCTGTTGTCGATAGGCGCATTGTTCTTCATGCGCTCCGGCTTTCTCTCCACCTGCTTGCGTGGGGTGGGGCGAGGTTCGTTTGTGGACGGCTTAACAATTACGTTATCTTCCTGCTTCTGCTGCGCCACATTGTCTGGCGTTGAGTCCGTGGCCCTTGTCTTCGGCGCTTTAGCAGGCTCTGCTGCAGGCTCCGGCAGCTGTTCCGACATAGTCTTGAACGGCACCGTGATGCCCTTGTCGTACTTGTTCTTGTATTCGGCGAAGGCGTTGTAGATGGCGCGTCCCATGATGTCGATGCTCTGCTTGTTGTTAAGGAAACGCTCCTCGTCTGGAGTGGATATGTAGCCCAGCTCGATGAGGCAAGCCGGCATCGAAGTGAGACGCAGCACAGCCAGATTCTGCTGGTGAACGCCCTTGTTCGGTCTGTTTGCATCGCGGCAGACATGCTTCTGCAACATCTTTGCTAAGTCGATGCTCTTCGATAGGTTCTTGTCCTGAATCAGTTCGAACACGATGTTGCTCTCCGGCGAGTTAGGGTCGAAGCCTACGTAATGCTGCTTGTAGTCTTTCTCGAGATAGATAACCGAGTTCTCTCTTTTCGCCACCTCCAGGTTAGTCTCCTTGGCGTGCGAGCGTCCGTCGCCCAGCGTGTATGTCTCGAAGCCTCGCGCCGTATGCACGCCCTTCAGCGCATTGGTGTGTACCGATATGAAGAGGTCTGCTTTGCAGTTGTTCGCTATGTTGGCGCGCTCGTACAGCGGAATGAACACGTCGGTCTTGCGTGTGTATACCACTCTCACGTCGGGGCAGTTCTGCTCCACGTATCGTCCGAAAGCCATCGCCACGTTGAGGTTAATGTTCTTCTCTACAGAGAAAGTGCCAGGCGCTCCGGCGTCCTTTCCGCCGTGTCCTGGGTCGATAACGAGTGTGAATTTTTTATTTGCGCCTGCCATTCCAGACACAAACGATATGATGAGTATTAATATGAGCAGTATCTTTTTAGCCATATATCTGTGCGTTAAGCTAATAAGAGATTAATCTTTTTACGTGCAAAGGTAGGAAATAAATTGAAAAACCGTGCACAATAAAATAGTTTTTAACGCTTTACATGTATTTCTACGCCAGCGCCTTGGCAGTCGGCGCCCATCGGCGGATTGCATTTGGTGATGTGGAGCACTATTGAGGTGATTTTGGCGTATTCTGCCATTAACCTGTTTGCTATACGTCCTGCCACGTGTTCTATAAGTTTCGACGGCACGCCCATCTCTTCTTTCACGATGTTGTACACCTCAGCATAGTTGAGCGTGTCTGCCACGTCGTCTGTCTCGAATGCCTTCTTGATGTCGTAGCCGATGCGTATGTTCACAATGTAGTCGTTGCCCGTGAGCTGCTCCTGAGGCAGCACGCCGTGCAGAGCGTGCAGGCGTATGTCGTTGACGTAAATGTATGATTCGGTGAGAAGCATGTTAAAAGTAAAAAAGTAAAAGGGTAAAAAAGTAAAAAGGGTAGAAAGGGTGAAATTGCAACAAAGTAATTGTAGTGCCTACGGCAAGAATGCCGTAGGCTCCTACTATTTGTTTTCAATTCTCAACTTTCAACCGAATAAACTATCCGCAGCGTGATGCACCGCAGTTCTTGCAGATGAGGCAGCCTTCTTGGTACACAAGTGTCTCGTGTCCGCATACCGGACATACCTGACCCTTAGCCTCTGTGCCGTCAACTACATACTTCTTCAGCGCACGCTCCACACCGTTCTTCCATGTGTTGATGCTCTGGTCCTTCAGTTGCAGCGAGCTTACGAGCTTTATTACATGGTCGATAGGCATGCGGTAGCGCAGAACGCCCGAGATGAGCTTCGCGTAGTTCCAATACTCAGGGTTGAACTTCTCCGAGAGACCCTCAACCGTCGTCTTGTATCCGCGCTTGTTCTCGAACTGGAAGTCGTAGCGGCGCTTTCCGTCCGGCTCAATCTGCTTTATAATCTTGCCCTTCGTCACGGTCTTAGGCAGGGCGATGCCCTCCTCGTCGTCTTGCAGACCGGTGAATATCTCGTACGGATAGCCGTCGAGCAGACCCACGAAAGCCACCCATTTCTCCTTGTTGTTCTGGAAGCGCACCACGTCGCACTCCAGTTCCTTCGGTCGCACCTCCACAACGTTGTGCAGCGGTTTCACAGGCATATCCGTAGCACCCTCCTTCTCCTTGTCGGTCTTCTTCTTGTCCTTCTTCGACACGGCGATCATCACTCCCGAACGGCTTCCGTCGCGATAGATGGTGCAGCCCTTGCATCCCGAACGCCAAGCCTCTACGTAGAGCTTGTTCACGAGTGCCTCGTCTACGTCGTTCGGCAGGTTCACGGTTACGCTGATTGAGTGGTCCACCCACTTCTGTATAGCGCCCTGCATGCGCACCTTCATCAGCCAGTCGACATCGTTAGCCGTAGCTTTATAATAAGGTGATTGGGCTACGAGGGCGTCAATCTCCTCCTGCGTGTATCGCTTCTCGGTGTCGATGCCGTTGACGCGCATCCATTCGAGGAACTTCCTGTGATAAACGATGTACTCCTCGAACGAGTCGCCCACCTCGTCAACGAAATCGACATGCACGTCGGCATCGTTCGGGTTCACCTTGCGGCGACGTTTGTATACGGGCATGAACACCGGCTCGATGCCGCTTGTTGTTTGTGTCATCAGCGACGTTGTTCCCGTAGGTGCAATAGTCAGACAGGCGATGTTGCGTCTGCCGTACTTCAGCATGTCCTCGTACAGCTGTGGGTCAGCCTCCTTTATGCGCAGGATGAACGGGTTGTTAGCCTCGCGTTCAGCGCTGAATATCTCGAATGCACCGCGCTCCTTAGCCATCTCTACCGACGAGCGGTATGCTGCCAGCGCCAGTGTGCGGTGCACATTCACGCTGAAGTCGGTAGCCTCCTGCGTACCGTAGCGCAGACCCATTGCCGCTATCATGTCGCCCTCGGCTGTGATGCCTACACCCGTGCGGCGTCCCTTCGAACTCTTGCTCTTTATCTTCTCCCAGAGGTGATACTCGGCGTGCTTGATGTCGTCGCACTGCGGGTCGTTCTCTATCTTCGACATGATAAGGTCAATCTTCTCCAGCTCAAGGTCGATGATGTCGTCCATGATGCGCTGCGCCTTAGCTACGTGCTTCTTGAACAGCTCGAAGTTGAACTTCGCCTCTTTCGTGAACGGATTCTCCACGTACGAGTAGAGATTCACCGAGAGCAGACGGCACGAGTCGTACGGGCAGAGCGGAATCTCGCCGCACGGATTCGTCGATACGGTCTTGAAACCGAGGTCGGCATAGCAGTCGGGGATGCTCTCGCGTATGATGGTGTCCCAGAACAGCACGCCTGGCTCTGCGCTCTTCCATGCGTTGTGCACAATCTTGCCCCACAGCTTCTTAGCCGAAATCTGCTTCTCCACGAGCGGGTTGCTGCTGTCTATAGGGAACTTCTGTGTGTATGGCTTGTCGGCTACGGCAGCCTTCATGAACTCGTCGTCAATCTTCACGCTCACGTTGGCGCCCGTCACCTTTCCTTCTGTCATCTTCGCGTCGATGAACGCCTCGCTGTCCGGGTGCTTGATGCTTACCGAGAGCATGAGCGCGCCGCGTCTGCCGTCCTGCGCCACCTCGCGGGTAGAGTTGCTGTAGCGCTCCATGAACGGCACCAGACCCGTCGACGTGAGAGCCGAGTTGTTCACCGGCGTTCCCTTCGGGCGAATCTGCGAGAGGTCGTGACCCACGCCGCCGCGACGCTTCATCAGCTGCACCTGCTCCTCGTCGAGACGCATGATGGCACCGTACGAATCGCCGTCGCCGTCGATGCCAATCACGAAGCAGTTGCTGAGCGACGCCACTTGGTGGTCGTTGCCGATGCCCGTCATCGGACTGCCTGCCGGAATGATATAGCGGAAGTGGTCGAGCAGATCGAAAATCTCCTCTGACGACATCGGGTTCTCGTATTTCTTCTCAATGCGAGCTATCTCGTTAGCCAGACGATGGTGCATATCCTCTGGCGAACACTCGTAGATATTGCCGTAGCTGTCCTTCATCGCGTACTTGTTCACCCATACGCGAGCAGCCAGTTCGTCGCCGGCGAAGTAGTTCAGCGAAGCCTTGTAAGCCTCGTCGAAAGTGTATGTTTTCAAGTTTTCCATTATTTAAATGTATCAGTAATTCTGCTGAGTTTTAGTTTCTGTGTGCAAAGATAGTGCAAATCGCAGACACTGCAAAACAAGCGTACCGGTTTTTCGCTCACTTGATCGGTACGCCGTGCGTGTTTTTCACCTCCTTCATAACGAACACGCTGTGGAAATAGCCCACACTGTCGATGTTTCCGAGCTTTGTGCGCATGAACTCCTGATACGTGTCCATGTCGCGCGTCTGAATCTTTAGCGTGAAGTCGTATTCGCCGCTCGTGTTATAGCACTCCGTAATCTCGTCGATGCTCTGTATGGCCTGCATGAAGTCGTCCATGAGCATCTGCGAATGGCGTTTCAGGCGCATGTTGCACAGCACGGTGATGCCGTTGTCTGTCTTCTTTGCGTCCACTATGGCGTGATAGCCCTGAATGAATCCCTCTCGCTCCAGTCGTTTCTGGCGGTCGAAGGTGGGCGAAGTGGAGAGATTCACCCTCATTGCCAGCTCCTTTACTGTGAGCGTACTGTCCTCTTGTAGTATGCGCAATATCTTGCGGTCGGTGTCGTCAAGTTCCGAAAATTTCATAATTTGCAGAATAATATTCTGTGATAAGTGATAAACTGAGCACAAAAGTAGTATAATTTCCCGAAATTGCAAAATATTCTTTGTAGGTAAACGCCGTCTTCATACCTTTGCAATCGAATCAAGCAGAACAAAACAAGTAAAGACAATAAAAAGCAACGATTATGACAAAGACAATCAACGGTATTCAGGTTCCGCAGCGAGCCGATTTAGTAGGCAGTTTCCTTCGTCCGGCAGACCTCTCCGACGCCAATCGCGACGAGTATGTAGCGCGTCTTGTGCAGAAGCAGAAAGAGCTTGGCTACACGCTTCTCACCGACGGCGAGTTCAACCGCACATTCTGGCATCTCGACTTCTTCTGGGGCTTCGGCGGCGTAACTCATGAGACTGGCGGCGACGTAGCCTTCAACGGCGAGACGGCGCGCCTCGACCGCGTCTACCTCAAAGGCAAACTCACAGCGCAGCCCCATCCCTTCATCGAGGCTTACAAGCGTCTGAAGCAGTTGGAGGATGCCAGCCATATCGCCAAGCTCACTGTCCCTTCGCCGGCACAGTTCTTCCAGCAGCTCACCATTCCCCAGAACTTCCTTGGCACAAAGGCCATCTATCCCAGCACCGACGACCTTATACGCGACATTGCCGCCCTATATCAGGACTTCATCCGCCAGTTCTATGCAGCCGGCGGACGCTATCTGCAGTTCGACGACTGCACATGGGGAGCCGTCGTAGGCGACGCAGCAGCACAGCGCTACCAGAACCTCAACTGCAATCTCGACTTTGTAAAAGACCAACTCCTCCGTGTCAATAACCTCGCCCTCGAAGGCCGTCCTGCCGACCTTGTTGTGGCTACACACATCTGTCGCGGCAATTACCATTCCACATGGTTCAACAGCGGCGCCTACGACTCTGTTGCCGATTGGGTGTTCGCCCGCGAGAATGTCGATGTGCTCTATCTCGAATACGACGACGAGCGCTCTGGCGGCTTCGAGCCGTTGGTTAAGGTGAGTCCCGACAAGCATGTGGTGCTCGGACTTATCACTACGAAGCGTCCCGAACTCGAGGACGAGGATACCGTTATAGCCCGCATTCACGAGGCTGCTAAGTACATTCCGCTTGAGCGTCTCTCGCTCTCACCGCAGTGCGGCTTCGCCTCTTGTGCCATCGGCAACAAGCTAACCGAGGAGCAGCAGTGGGCAAAACTCCAGCTTGTGAAGCGCATAGCTGAGAAGGTTTGGGGATAAACAAAACCGCTGTATACTGTTTTATTGCAACTATTCTTACCCCAGTTCGGGATAAGAATAGTTCATAAAAAAGTTGGTAGCCTCACAAACCTTTTTGTACCTTTATAGACGAACATCATTTTTTTACAAAAACACGTGATATGACTACCAATTACAAAATTGGCGCGCCTATTTTTATCTTGAAGAGTCTTTGCCATTTCAATAAAAAAGTGTAACTTCGCAATCGATAATATATTATCAATAAACTATTTATTATGGCAGAAACAAATAAGATATTGGCAATATTGGACAACTGTCTACACGACAATCCAGACGAGATTGCCAAGGAGATAGCTGCCGAATTCCGCCGTCGTAGAATGGTGTTCAATTATATTGCCGAAAACAAAGACGATCATTGCAAGAATTTCAGCTTTATAGTTAACAAAGACAAGGAAAACAAATGGCAATGGCATTTGGCTCCCGCATACGACCTTACTCATAGCACAGAGGGATATAATGGCGAACACGCTACTTCAGTAAACAATTCGGCTCATCCATCTATAGAGGATATGATTGCTGTCGGTGTAAAGAATAAAATGCAAGAGCAAAGGTGTAGAGAATTGTACTATGAAATTGAGGATATTATAAAACAATAATGGAAACGGAAGGCTGGTAGATAGCATTTTTATCTGCCAGCCGTCACCATCTCCATCCTGCGAAAATCTGCCAGCCATCACAGTCATCTACCAGCCGTCATAGACATCTACTTTTCAGTCGCTCTTTTTTTCTTATCATCGAATATTTGTTCGTAAGGCATCTTGTGTTTGTCTTTCAATCCAAATTCTTTTTTAATATTCCTGTATAGCTTACTTAACTTAACATACTTTGTTGCTGGCGTTTCCATAATAAACTTCATCAGGACATTGTATGACCATGTGTCGTCATACGACATCAAAGCATTAGCCATTTTACTGGTGGAGAATACAGTCATATAAGGCAATTCGTTGTCTTTTCTCGTCCAGGCGTTCCTTCTGTAATTTTTGCATGACTCCTCCAACAATGGCTTGAATGCTTTGTCAGGAAAATAGCTGACAGCTATAAGCGCAATATTACACAAAAAGGTGCTCTGATTCCATTCTTTCTCCACTGGAAGTGCGTCTTGACTATAATAATCCCAATATAATGGTTTCTTTTTCAAGGCATCCATAATGACGGGGATATCTTCTTTACGACGAAACCGAGCCATGTATATCAAGGCATAATTGTTATATCCATCCATATAGTTGCGCTTGGCTATGGAATATAGTTTCTCTGAAAGAGGGGCTTTACAGTAGAGTTTCTTGAAATAAAGGAACGAATAAACCTTTGGGGTGTTCAGCAATACGCAGTCCATCCTTAACGAATCGTTAACGTCCAATGATCCGTAATAAGGATAAAAATGCATAATGTCGAACATTGCCTCCATCATAGGTCGGTCATAGTAGGCTCTACCCCCTGAGTTATTGTACCATGTATCATAAACAATGACATTCCGCATATCATGGATGTGACGGAGAGCCACATCGCAACTCAATGAAGGATTTTTCTCACGCAATATTCCGAACGCATACATTTTGGCAAACGTTGAAGGATGGTTTTCGATAAAAAAAAGAAGTTCCTTCTCAGTTATCGTTTTCTTCAGCTGCTCCCTACAGTAATGTGCAATAGGAATCTGATGCAAATAGTCTGGATCATAATACACCACCCGGTCTGTTGCATATACTATTTTATCAAACAGCACATATTTATCCAGACTGGGAACCACTACCCAGCTGATTATCATCGAGCAAAATGATAATCCCAACAGTATATACATGAAAATGTCGACCGTTCTTTTCATATTGTGCTCCTTTATGGACACTTACTAAAATAAAACATTTCTCCAATCAATCCACTGTCATTTTCCTCATGGGGAAAAAACAAGTTATTTGGTATAGAATCCTTTAGCTTAAAAAAGGCTTTAGTCTTTGTACGCTTATCGTACAAACAAAGGGTATTGGATACAACCTTAATTTTGTGAAGCATGTCAAATTCTGTATATTCACCATATAATTTTCCTTTTAAGAATAATCTGAGAGAAACATTTGCCCTTAGAGCCTCTGGTAACAGACCAGACAATATGGTTCTTTGTATCACTTTGAAATTATCTCTCTTTATTTTCAACGAACCTAAATACTTAAAATCATATTCAGTAATATAGCCTTCTTCCTTTGTCTTAAAAGAGAATGTAACAGAATCATCATGGCATTTTAAACATAGTTTTTCTAATTCTGTGGCATAATTCTCCACAGTATCATAGTCCCTGATAGTTGATGTGCTTTTTTTACAACCAACTATCAGAAAGCAAATAGTTGT
>NZ_JAHQUY010000178.1 GCF_019052365.1 Leyella stercorea | reverse complement strand
GCTGAGTTGTTTCTTTCCATCATTGTAGGTGCAAGTCTTCAAAAAAGTAATGAAGTGTAACTTTGCCATATAATATTGGTTAAGCAACTGAAGTTTCTATCGTAAGCTTTTCTCACCGTCACCCGAACGCAATCCGATTGGATTCCGTCCGCCGTCTGATCGGGTTGCGTTCGGCGTCCTATCAGATTGCGTTCGGTGTCCGATGTTGGGTAAAGACCAAGCAACTATTTTTAAATGGTGCACACCCGCACTTCATGGGAAACAACAATGGTCTATATGCCACGATGAAAAGGTGGCGTATAGACCCTTGGTTTGCATGTTTGTGTATTCAAGAGCTGCCACAATATTTTTCAAAATTTTCCCGCGTTTTCTTTGCAATTTCAAAATAAAAGCTTAGCTTTGTAAGCGAGACAGATTTATAAAGGAGGTTGCAATGCCAAAGATATTATGAACTTAAGTATTGTTTCTGCAAAATATGTGGCACCACTAAAAGTGGAATTACACTTTAATGATGGCGTCATTAAGACGATAGATGTTGGTGCTTTTCTCAGATTATAATATAGTATTAACAGGTATAAAGTAATTAAATAAATATGAAGTTAATTTTTAAATATTTTTTTTTTCTCTATTGTTCCTAAATGGGCAATTAGTTCATGCACAATCATTTAAAATCGACAGCTTAAAAGATAAAAAATGGGAGTTGAAATTGCCAAAAGGAAAGTCTTATACTTCGAATCTTATATTCAAAGATACGACATACACAACAAGTTTCTCCTTTAATGGACAGACTCATACTATAGAGAAGCCATACTTAATACAGCAGGAAAACGTAGAAACATTTTAAGCTGTCGAT
>NZ_JAHQUY010000177.1 GCF_019052365.1 Leyella stercorea | reverse complement strand
CCAACAAGGACATCGAGCAGTTGTTGCTTTCCATCCAAAAGGCTTTCGATGTGCTAGTGGAAAAGAGAACGGACTTACCTGTTCCTACCATTCGGGACGACACTCGTTCGCCAGCCTCATTACGCTGGAGGCAGGTATGCCGATGTAGACCATCTGCAAGATGCTCGGTCACAAGGATGTGAAGATGATGCAGCGGTATGCGAGAGTGACCCAAAAGAAAGCGCATCCTTCGTTTCGACAAGATTAAGACCAACGGCATTCGCATCCATCGAACATGAAACCTTAAGATTTCCTCAAACCATTTCAGGTTGACTATAAACTATCATAAAATGAGGGTATGCAAACTAACATACCCTCATTTTTATTTTAACTTTTACAACTTAATCATCATAATAACTTAATGGTCTGACAATGCAATTGCAACTTTACACACTACGCTTAACTATAAAATAATCAGTTACACTTTTGTCTATATCCCAGAAAGAAATGCCCATTTTTTTCAAATAATGCAAAAGGATTTCTTTGTTGAGACGTTCTCTAATTTTTCTGTTTTTTGTAAAATTCAATTTCTTCAATGCTATTAATTGGTCCCTTTGCATAAAATTGCCATCTGTCTTCTTTGTAGTTCAGCACATCTCTAGTTATTCCTTGTTTTGAAGAATGATGAAACAGAAAAAAAGGAGAGGCATTATCATTGGAAAGGGCAAATTGGTAGAAACTACAATGCAATTTCAACCGAAGTACATTACACAATGTTATTCTTCCATCACCTGAATTTGAAATGAAGAATATCTTATTAGGATAATGTGAAACTTGCCAACAACAAAATACATCATCATGTTTTCCTCCATAAGAAAGGTCTATGAATTCTGATATA
>NZ_JAHQUY010000027.1 GCF_019052365.1 Leyella stercorea | reverse complement strand
AATCATATATCATACTCTCAATCATACTTTAATCAGCTTCTTCTGTTAGTTTTCGCATATTTCTTCCTTATACTTAGACGGATGTTTTTAAGTATAGAATACCTTATCTGTTTAAATCTTGTAATATGTACTTGTTTAATACGTAATATAACATAAAACAGAGGTATTCGTACAGATATTTTGATTTTATGTACGTTTAGTGTTAAAAATGAGTTAATGTTTCAATATGTTTGCCGCATTGGATTTTATTTTATTACTTTTGTATTCAAAAAATAATAATAACATGTATAACAAGCCATATGTCATCAGATATATTAAGAATTATAGAAGGAGGATTGAATAACGATAGGAGAAAAATCATAAGTTACTCCAATCGTTTAGCTACTCGTCTTGAAGCCGAGGGCGACATTCAATTGGCTCGTTGCATCAAAGAGCAAATTCAAAACTCTAACACAAGAAGTTCTGCAACAGCTGATGCCATGCGTATGTTACCTTTAGATTCGGACAGCAAATTGCAAATAGTAGAAGTAATTCCCGAAGACTCAACACGTACCAATATTGTCCTTTCTGATAATGTCGGAAGGCAAGTAGGTGAATTCATTGAGTTGGTGAGGCACAGTGACGAACTGGAACAGGCAGGGGTTAATATGCCTAAGTCCATGCTTCTTTACGGAGCACCTGGTTGTGGTAAGACCTCTATAGCTCACTATGTCAGTGAAAACACCAATTTACCATTGGTGGTAGCAAGATTGGATGGAATTGTTTCATCACTTCTTGGTAGTACAGCAAAGAACTTAAGAAAAATATTCAGCTATGCTAGTAGCATGCCATGCATCTTGTTTCTTGACGAATTTGATGCTATAGCCAAGGCACGTGACGACAATCACGAGCTGGGAGAACTGAAGCGTGTCATCAACAGCTTGCTTCAAAACATTGACTCCATGCCAACTTCTTGCGTTCTGATTGCAGCAACAAACCATCCCGAATTGTTAGACAAGGCCGTTTGGAGACGCTTCACAACAAAAATTGAAGTCGGAATGCCTGATGACGAAGCAAGAAAAAAAATAATTTTGGACTTAACATCTGGGTTCAATTGTCCTTTTGTAGAGGATGGACAAAAGATGAAAACGGTTTGTGACTTAACAAAAAAAATGTCTCCCTCTGACATCTCTACGATATTTAACAAACTAAAAGTGAAGGGCGTTATCAATGGAAGCAAAGCTATTGAATATGAGGACTTACTTGTTACTATCTTTGAGTTCGAAGGAAAAGACGAAGCACAAGATAAACTCATCATGTTCCTTAACACAAACGGAGTTAGTCAAGCCAAGATTGTACAAAAACTAAATATTAGTGCAAGATTGGTCAGAAATGTATTATCTAAAAAATAGTGAATTATGGCAAAAGAATATCCTATACAAAATGTATCTTTTAGGGGAGAAACAGACAATTTCTTGACGGAAGCTGGTGGTGGCAGTGAATTACCAAAGTGGGTTAATGATACTGCTATTTCCGTTAATGCAGAAAGGGTTTACGATCAATTGGAGTTGTTCTCAGAATTATTCTCTGATGCAAATAGAACGATGCCTGTGCTTACAGAGATTACACTGAACAAAAAAGCAACAGCTAAATCTCATCGTCCAGCAGTGCGAAAAATGATGGATGTAAACTCTAAACGAAATGTCCTAGGAGTCACATCGGTAGGTAAAATCTTGGTAAAGATTGATACCGCCAATGATTTGAAGAAAATGGAGCGAGGTTTTAAGGTGGTAAATACAGCCAATCTGCCGAAAGACAAAAAGATTGGTTTGTCTGCAATAGAAAACATTTCTCGATACAAGGCTGTTGTTGATGATAGCATTCAAGAAAATGACCGTCTCAAACTGCAGTTGGTTGATTATCTGAATAGTGAGTACAATCATCGTTCTCGTATTGCTTTGAGTATAAAATGCAAGGAATTTGGAGTTGAATTAGAAGAGCTGAATTATGCTAGTAGCTTACGCTTGTTTTCCTTGGAACATGTGTCAGAGGAAGCACTTCAGGCTATTGCATCCATGGATTGTGTCTTGGCGGTTAGAAAAATGCCTACAATAGAATTTGAAACTGCCCCAGACGAAGACAACTCCAGCATCGAAGTGATGACACCATTGGAAGGCGCAACATATCCTGTGGTAGGCTTGTTGGATTCTGGTGTTGGCGATAATGATTACCTGCGTCCTTGGATGATTGATGATGAAGATAATATCGCTGATTTGGAAGATGAAGACATAAACAGAAGTCATGGAACTGCTGTTGCAAGTGTCATCAACTATGGTGATTTTCTTGAAAATAAAGATTTGACGAAATGTGGACCTTGTAAAATAAAGAGTTGTATTGTCAATACAGACAGAACCCAAATATACGAAAACGAGTTGGTAGCCAACATTCAAAATGCTATCGCTAAACATCCAGATATAAAAATCTGGAATCTCTCGCAAGGTACAACAAAAACGATAGATAATGACAGATATTCCGACTTGGGCATCGCATTGGACAGCTTGCAGAAAGACAACAGAATCTTGATTTGCAAATCTGCAGGTAATGTTGATCCAAGAGCAGAAAATCAAAGAATTACTGATGGCGCCGATTCTTTGCTTAGTCTCGTTGTAGGATCTATAGCTCATAAGAAAACTACCAATAATGATGCTAAAGAAAATGACAGAAGTCCTTTTTCTCGCATTGGTCCTGGTGTTGAAAATGCAGTAAAGCCAGATTTGGTGCACTATGGCGGCAATATGGATACACATCTGTCCCTGTTTTCAGAATGGGGAAGACAGTTTTGCCGCTGGAGTGGAACTAGTTTTTCTACTCCGCGAATTACAGCTTTGGCTGCTAATCTTAATCAGATGATTGGAGGTGAATGCAATCCCTTGCTTTTGAAAGCATTGCTTGTTCACAACTCTGATTACCCTGTAGGTTTATCGAAAACGCCAGAAGAACTTCGCAGGGAAATGGGGTTCGGTTTGCCATCTGTTATTACAGATATGCTTAACAACGATGCTGATGAGTGCACTATGGTTTTTCATCAGACTTTACAGAAAGGAACAAATATTGTTTCTTTGGATTTTCCATACCCACAAAGTTTGGTTGAAAACGGTTATTTCATCGGTGAAATTACATTGTCAATGGCTGTGAATCCTGTAATTAATGCGGGGCAAGGTTGTGAGTATTGCCAAAGTCAAGTGGATGTTCTATTGGAAACTTATGACCATGTTGAACATGTTCAATTGGGCGAAGGTATGATGCGCAATGAGTCAAGAACATCAAAAGATGCCGTTAATGTACTCAATGCATCGATTTATAGCTCAAAAGCTTTCAAAAAGGAGTTCGCAGAAGAACGTATGCTGATTGAACAGGGAGATAAATATCAACCTATCAAGAAGTATTATGTTGATCTTTCCAAGATGACTGACACTAACAGGAGAAAGGCATTGGGAGAAAACAGAAAATGGGCACTGAAACTCACTGGACTCTACCGTGATGCAGCTGTACAAGCTTTGGAGAGAGACGGAGAAGTACTTTCGCAAGACGTTGTTGTCGTTGTGACAATAAAAGACCCTAGACATCGTGGCACTATATATACCGAATGTCTCGATTTACTAGAACAAAGAGGATATGTACACAACGATATCAATATTCATAATGATATTAGAGTTGATAATTAATGATCGTACTTTATTATGGCTACATATGATTTTTCAAACGCCATTCCCTATGTGCCCACTCATGTTGGAGAACTGATAAACGACGAGCTTGTTGCGTCGGGACTGTCTGTAGAGCAATTGTCAGAAAAAGCTAATATCGAATTGATAGCTTTAAATGAAACAATTTCTGGGAAAAGACAACTATCCACAGAAATGGCTTTACAGATAGAATCAGTTATGGGGATTCCTGCTTCATTGCTTCTGAACATCCAAATTCAATACAACAGTTTTCTGCGGAGAAAATGAATATTCTCCGTAGAAAACTATCGTTTTTCAAACTTTCCCATATCACCTTACCAAAACAGATATGCTATATAATACACCAACAGCATCCCAAGCAGGAACACTGCCACACTGCATCCTATCTTCAATCGTTCCAATACCTCGTCTTGCTCCAGCCCCTTGCTATGTTTGATGATGACAACGATTGATACTATATCTATCAACAATACAGCATATATCATGGCTGGCAGATAGTGAATATGATCCACCATCCACCAGTGTATATCCGCTATATCGTCATATTCCACTTTTGCTTCCCTCATGCTTTCTTTCTCCCTATTAGACAATCGTTTACATCCTTATAATCTTTGCTTATGAAAAGGGCATAAAAAAAGCCCTCCGAAACGGAGAGCTTGGCAAATTCTTGGTGAACTGTTATTTTTCCATGTATTGTTTCAGTTCCTGTGTGATATATGTCCAAACTTCTTGGAAGGTTAGTGGCTCCTTGAATTTGATTTTCTTCAAATAACTATTCCACATAATATTTCGTTTGGCATCTGTCGCAAAAGAATCCTCGAAAAGGCTATATTCCGTAGAGATGGCGGTGCCTCTATTCTCAAACGTGGCTGTGATGGCTTCTTGCAATGTGTCCAAGTCAATATTTCCTGCTTTTAGTATTCTGTACACATCAAAGAAGTCTTTCATGCGGCTGTTCTCTGTCGCATGGTCTATCATTGCCTGATACTTTTCAGCCACCACGGTCTCTAAAGAGTAAGCCAAGATGTCAACTTCTGGTAATGTGTCCAGCAACACCGGATAAGAAAGGTCAACGGGTGCAGGAGTTATGATGTCGCCAAAGCCTACATCCATGGAAATAACTTGGCTTGCCGTGTCAAGTCCTACCTTGACATGCACTCGCACACCATTATATTCTTTTTTGAGAGTGATTTCTTCTACGCTAATGCTGTCCTTTTCAAAGACAACTCCGTCTTCCGGACATTCTATGTCGCATAAATTTCTGAATGTCTCCTTGATATTGTCCAACTCACGGCTAATCTGTTGACCAAGGAAATCTATGTCCAATGTTGGTCTTGCTTTCAAATGCTCATGGGCATACAGTAATGCACCACCTTTCAATATAAAGCGTTCTTTGTATGGACTTACCGACAGACGGTACAACAGACGCTCCTGAAAGTATCGTGTCAATATCGATTGGTAGAAGACATTCTCTTCTTTCGATATATTAAGCAGTTTCGCTCTTACCGAGCGAGCATAATTCTTCGTTGTCATATTTATTATTTTATAGTTCCATTTGTAGATATGTTCCCAATGTTTTGGCAACTCTCAGTTGTGAGGCATATTTCATCAGTTTGCTGACATTACGATCTCTGCGTTTCAGATATTCCTTTATAATCTCCGTACAGACATCTATGCCGATTTTGTTTCTATACTTTACTGCATCACAGACACATTTCTCCACGTCATATATCCTCACCTTGAAACCCTCAATCTCTGTATTCGTAATTCCAAGGTTAAAGGCGGTATCACTCCAATGGTATAGTGTAATTGGGGGATAATCTGGAAGGGTGATTTTTCGGCCTCTTTTTATTGCAAGACAATATTCTTGTGGTACCTGTGTAGTCAACTGATAATGTGACCAAGCGGAATACAGACACAACACACCACCAGGAACAACCTTTTCCACATCAAGCATTTGACTTGCCAAATGGTCATCGGTTGCATACACACCTCTTTTTATTCTGGTGAGTTCGCCATTCTTGGCGGCTTGCAATACTTTATAGTATGCAGCTCTTCCTGCCATATCTTTTGCAGAGATATAGCCTTCAGATTTTGGATTTGTCATACGCTTTTCCATGATTTGCATCTTTAATTCTGTACAAAGTTACTACATATTTTCAAAAATGTAGTATGTTTGTACGGAAATCTACGCAAAAATCACGCAAAATATAGTTTTCTACGGAGAATATTGACTTTCTCCGTAGAAAATTATCGTTTTATACATCCTCTTTATGCGGAATAATGGATTTTCTGCCGATAAGATAATCATTGACATCCTTGTATTCTGCATATCTTATGGATTCGTTGATTGCCCTGTTTTGATAACAGTCCATGATTGTATGGGCAGCCACCGTTCCTGCTTGGTCATTATCAAGATAACAATGGATAGCAGTGTAACACGCCAATCGTTCCATGCATTTCCCAAGGCTACTGATGGAGTTCAGTAAAATATAATCACATGGCTCTTGTATGCAAATCACATTGTCGCCTCGCTTTTCCAAAGTCTTGTACGAAAGAAAGTCCATAAACCCCTCGAAGATGCAGCATCTGTCCTGCACTCCAACTTGCTGTGAATGTATCAAGGATATGTCTTTCTCGCCCAAACAACCTTTATAATATGGGTTACGCAGTTCATACCCATCCCGGTTATTTGGAAAGGCTATGCCAAAATACCGCTTGCCCTTAAACGTGTACCAGATCTCCTTGCAATAGCGTTTACCCATGTCCGCATCCACATGGCGTGAACGCAGATACGACATAAGCACAGGGTAGGACAAGTCTTGGATATGTACCTTGTCCATTTTGTTTGTCTCTACTTGTGTCGGTATGGGAGGTTTTGCCTTTGTGGACTTTGGGTTGTTCATGTCCGCTGTTATATGCTGCAATGCAGCACCCACATCATCCGTATTGTAGAGAAGTTGGGCAAGAGCAATGATGTTGCCACCCTTGCCAAGAGCAAAGTCATACCATTGGTTTCGGCTGAAGTTCACCTTGAACGATGGCTTTGTCTCCGCATGCAATGGCGACAGATAATAAGATGTGGACTTGCTGCATCGTTTGGGCTGATGTCCCAATGCGCTCAGATAGTCCGTGAGTTTGATTTCCTTTGCTTGTTGTATGTTCATCTTTCATTCATTTTTTGTTCATTCGTGCGCTTATTATATATACACCAGAGTGAATGAACGGTTTTGTGAAGTCATTTTGTAGTTAAATATGATGCCACTTCACAAAATCCGTCCGTTCTACTATTATATATACACCGAGGTGAATGAAGTGGTTTTTGAAGTGATTTTCGCTTCATCCTCACTTCTTCACCTCCTGCTCTTCAAGCAGCGGAAGCGAAGGATAATCCTTCATTCTGCAATACTCGTTATTGCCACACTTCACCACCAGTTTGCTCTTCAATAGGAAGGTCAGCAACTTTGACATCACTGTTCTACCTCTGGCAAAACCAATAGTTGTATATCCTTTCGTCAATGCGTTTATCACATTCTCATAACCTGACACCACTTTCTTGCCGAAAGCCATTCCAAGTGCCTTGTCATGCTGCTCATCGGTAATGTCGGCTATTGTCATCTTAGGCTGTTTGGCTGTGGTAGAGTCAACCACATAGTCTTTGGCAATCTCTGGCAATCCCTCCTTATTTATTTGAAACGCAAAAGGGACAAAGTCCTTGTCTCGGATGTTGAGCGGTTTCACTTCACTCACATTCGCCATCGAATTGCTCTTACTTATCACCAGTACCGTCTCTGCCTTGTTGCTGAGTTCCGTGCCAATGTGACCTCTTACATTGTCATCACCCTTATTCAGGTGCAAGACGCAATGGATGTGCAGGTCATAGCGGCTTGACCACTGCATCAGTTTGTTGATGATATGGACGGACTCGCTCGGATTGTTGATGTCGAGCATCAAGTCCCTTATGCCGTCAATGATGACCAAGCCAAAGCCCTTTTGCGTCTGCAAGGCATATTCTATCAGTCGCAGTCTGAGGTTGGGACTGTACTCTCGCAGTCCGAAGAACACAAGGTTCTCACTGTTCATGTTGTCGGGCAATCCTGCAAGCCGGAGGATGCGCTGCATCACGCTGTGACAGTGGAAACGGCTCTGCTCCGTATCAACGTAGAGTATCTTACGCTTGTCATCGGGTAGTTTTGCCGTATATTGCAGCACCTTTCCGTTAGCAAGCGAGGCAGCAACCAAAGCGGACACGTTGAACGTCTTTCGGCTCTTCGCCTTGCCTGTGGAGGCACTGAAGTTGCCAAGCGTGGCTATGGTCGAGTTGTCCACCCATATTATCTGTGGCGGTGTCTGGTAGGTCTCATCCGCATGGATAAGCGATGCCTTCAGCAACTTTTCCAACAAATCAGCATTGTCCGCTGCGCCTTCAAAGAGGCTCATGTCGTTCATGTCTTCCATCGTCATCTGCTCTTCAAGGGTTTGTTCATCACATAGCGTATGGCATCCTGCTCATACACGTCTTTTGTTTTCACAGGGTGCTTCTTGATCCATTCCACCAGTTCTTCCTTGCTGAAATAGATGGTCTTGCCGTTTGGCTTGTAATGGGGAATGGCAAAGGTACGTGTCAGTTTGTAAAGCTGACTCTTTGAAGCGTCAAGGAATACGCTTGCCTCGTCAAGGGTGAGCACGTCTTTTCCTGCAAAGAGCCATTTCTCCAAGCACTTGATGCGGTTCAGCACATCCTCCACTGGTCCAAGCAGCTTGAATGCTTCTTCCATCTGTTGAATGCGCTCGGCAAGTCTCATTGGTGTCATGTCTGCCAGTTCTTGTTCTGTCAACTCGTGTTTATCCACGTCTATCGTTGGCGGTAGTATCGCACCATCCTTTGGCGGATTGTTTGCCTGATTTGTTGTCTGTCCAATCATTGTCGTAATTTTATTTATCGTTACACATAACGAGGTCGCCCTCCATAACCAGGTTTCTGATTACGGAGGGCAAAGGTAAGGGCATTTCTGCCCAATCGGATGGAAGGGCGCTTGACTGTCAACCGACTATCAAGCCAACTGTCAAGGTTTTCATCTGTCAGATGGTGTCCTTGCTATCATTTTTACCGCATTCTGCTATTTCTTGCACTTTCTTGCGGATAGCCTCATAGATACTGGCGTTGGTACTTTTGGCATCACTGGTTGCTGAGGACAGCTTGGTTGTTGTAAGTGGCTTGTCTGTTGATGAAGACAGGATGAGTTTATGCTTGGCAATGACCGATTGCCATTGCTTGCAAATCAAGTTCTTGCTGCAGAGCATGTCAAAGAAGAATGCCACACGTCTGTTACTTCTCGCCTTTAGCTGCTTGCAAACTTGGCACGAGAAGAGTTTTCGCATATCCTCTTCCGACACATCGGCTGAGAACAAATGAACCTCATTGGCATGGCGCGCAATGAGGTTCAACTGAGTAGAATCAAAGTAACATTGAAAGTCCTGTTTCGGTTTGGTTTCTTGTGCTGTTTGTAATATTGACGGTGGTTTACCATGGAGATACTGACCATTTGGAGGCGGCTCCGTGGTGTTGAACTTGTGATGAAGAGCCTTGTAGTCATGATACTCGAAATCCACTTTGGTAAAGAATATGACTACCAAATCCTCACGTTCTTCAAGAAACTCCTCCATGATGTAGAAGTTCTTCTTGTGCTCGTTCTTTCCTGCCGCATACTGGCAGTCCGTATAGGAATGGCTGTTGAGAAAGTCCTTTTTGTAGCGGTGATACAGTTTACCGCATCCTATGACTTCCGTCTGATAGCACTCATGGGCTTCCTTGAAGAACAGCCACAATTTGTTGGTACCACAAATGCCACCTACACCGTTAGCGAAGGTGCATTCATTGCATTGGGGTAAAAAGAGAGAACGAGGAGTCTTCTCGTCCTTGGTTGTTTGATGTATTATTATGTTCCATTTTTATTATTCGAACGCACTGTCCAACAGAGAAACAGCCTCGTCCTTTTTCTTGTTGATGATTTTTGCGTAAATTTGTGTCGTGCGCACCTCCGTATGACCGAGAAGTTTGCTTGTAGTGTATAGGTCTGCGCCCATGGTCAGCTCCATCGTGGCGAACGTGTGCCTTGAGACATGGTAGGTTACATGCTTGCTGATACCTGCCGCACGGCTCCATTCCGGGATGCAGTCGTAGTTCTTGCTTGGCAGTGTTGGAAACACATTGTCCTCGTCACTTGCAGATCCACGCTCAGGCATCCAACGAAGGGCTTGCTTGTTGAGAGGAAGATAGAGAGGCTGCTTGGTCTTGTACTGCAATATCTCAACTCGTGTCTTGTCACCCTCGGTGATGATGTTCTTCCACTTCAAACTCTTCACGTCACTGATACGGAGTCCGCAGAAGCATGAAAACAGAAACGCCGCCTTGATATCCTCACGCTTGCAAGGGGTGTCAATCAGTCTCTTCACCTCGTCAACGGTCAGGTACTCTCGCTTGGTGCCGCCACCTTTCAGAACATCCATGCGAAGACGCAATACGGGATTGTCGTCCATTATCTCTTCCTCAATAGCCATGTTGAAGGCTGCTTTGAGGCATTTGAGATAGTTCATCACCGTGGACTTGGACGGATGGGTGTGCTTGTAGGTGATATAGTCGTTCAACAAGAACACCATGAAACCATTGCAGTATTCCTTGGTCATCTCTGCGAGTGTCACATTTGGCGAGTGTTCTCTCACTGCATTCAGCACGCTGTTCACCCAGTTTCGGGCAGATTGTCTTCCTCGCTCCACTTGTGCGTCACGGAATATCTCCAACCAATCCACAAGTCGCATTTTGATTCTTGACTTGTCTTTGAGCCCTGCGATACCGTTAGTGATGCTCATGATGCGTTGTGCCTTGATAGCATAGACTGCTTGCATTGTCTGCTTGTTCTGCTCCCTGGCAGCTGCGTCAACCTCTGGTATGAGATAAAGGCGCAGATAATCATAGGTACGGCGACCGTTGACATTGATGGATAGATAGACCGACTTGTTGCCGTTGGCAAGTTCCTTGAAGCGGATTCTCACAGGCTCCTTGGTCTTGGAATTTCTCTTGCGCTCAGTCTCTGCAACGGCAATCTCTGTCTTCACCTTCTTAGTGGCAAGATACTCCTTGTATTTGTCCACGTTGGCATCTGGATCTTCTCCATGCGGCTTGTAGCCTCTTCTGCCGACACGCTTCTCAAAGGTTCCGTCCTTCAATGCCTTCATGCGTTCCTTGGCCTTTTTCTCAGCTTCTTTCCAGATTTCCTTGTGTTTATCCTCGCTGTCATCCTTACGAAGGTAAAGACCAACTGACTCATAGGCACGTTGTCCCTTACCATAATATATATCAAGGAAGAGGGAACGGTCTCCATTGCGCATCTTGCGACTACGGACTATCACAGAACTGGTGTATTCCTCAACTTTCTCCACTTGGTTCAGCTCGTCAGAAGGATCCGTGAAAGTCTCTCCATTGACAACCTCTCGCATCTTGCGTTCTTTCAGACGCTCTGCGGTTTCCATGACCAAGGCATTATTCTGCTTGTCAGCCTCGGTAATCTCTGGGTTGATATAGAGCTTCAGAAACTCGTACTTGCGCTCACCATTATAATATATGTCGAAGTAGAGCGACTTACTGCCGTTGGCAAGGTCCTTGAAACGAAGAGTGACAGCTTCACGCTTGTTGGGTCTGCCTCTATGTTTTTTGATTGTTCCATCTATGGCTCTGTCCTCACCGTCATCGTCAATAAACTTCCATTGGTGTCCTTCTCTGCCAGAAACGGCTCCAACGACTTCGTTTACCTCACTTTCCTTTCCCTTGACACTTTTGCCAGTTTTATCACTGCCGACTTTTTTCTTCTTACTTAAACGTGCGGTCTTCTTGCTTGAAGTTGTTGTAGAAGCAGGATGCTCCAAGGAAGCCTTCACTGTTTCCAACTTTCCCGACAGGATTTCTTGCACTCGTTGGTTCTTGATAGCTTCTGCCTTCTGCAAGGTCTCGGCATTGACTGCCTTAGCCTTGTCATCGTCCTCGGGAAGCAGATAAAGCTTCAAGAACTCATACGACCTCTTTCCACTTTTGTAAGTGTCGAGATAAATCGACTTTGTGCCATTCGCCAAATCCTTGTAGCGTATGCGCACAGGTTCATTGTTACTTCTCATGTTACTTTGTTATTTATTCTACTTATTGTCATTTTGCGAGATTTGTTACTCGCGGTGCAAAGATACGAAAAATAATTGGATTTGTTACCCAAAATAAGAACCAATTACGAACCATTAACTATGATAAATAATAAAATTAAATGGCAAAGTAACAAACAAATAACAAAATACATACTTTATTAAATACTTGCTATATGCTGTATATATTGGTATTTACGCGCGATTTCTTATCATTTTGATTGTTGCATGAGATTTGACGTTGTATTGGCGTTGTATCAGCGTTGCTCGTTTCGACAGACAGGGCAATGCGAAGGCCCACGAATCGTGGAACGGGTAACAGTGTGGCTCCACGTCTTTTTGTATATATACGCCAACTATTATTAATCAGCCTTTTTAGGAGTTGGTAAGGCACAAACTAAAACATATGAGACTTTCTAAAGAATGTTGTTCTAAATTAAGGACATTGTTATTATCATTTTTCCTTTTAACGATATCCTTGTCTGCATTTGGTTTTAATTCAAATGATGACAATGATTACGTCACGGTATTTAAGGCAGGTGACGAAGTATGTACACCTATAACTATAAAAACGCCATACGGCACTTACACGTTGACTTCAGAGTTGAGAATCCCAAAGGCTTTGTCTTGGTGGGAAGCTTTCGATTGTCAGAATCGAAAGATAATGGATACTGGTGGGTCGGTGTCTGTTGGAACTGGACAGACTACTGTACGCACCTATGAACTTACAACCTTATTCCCGACAACTTCAAACCAGAATGAGAGTGATGAGAATGAATCGGAATACGACGATACAGACTCGTCGTATGACAACAGTAATGATTATATCACAGACGATTCTGAGACTCAGCCCACGAACAACAAACACAAACCGCTTATTGATCCAAGCACGATACCAGGCAACAATAAGTATAGCGACCACACGGTATCGCTCATAAATACACTATCAGATGGTGTCAGAGGGATGGATTGGTCTGGAATGCACTTGGGTATAAGTGTTGGAGCATCACGAATGTTCGGAGAGTTTGCCGAATTACGACTGATGACCAGCAACGAATATGCATTTACTACATATGGCGGAGTAGGCAAAGACTGGCTTTTCAAAGGTAGAAACTCTGACAAAATGAACTGGTTTGCTGGATTTGGTTTTATGTATGGCGACGACGAAGACCAAAGCCAGATGACTTTCGGATTTTCATTCTCCGACAATGCAGTAAGAGCCGATTATTCTCTTAATTTCGATTTCGATTATCGTTATTATTTTGATGCTAATTATAGATTCGGTTTCTTTGGCGGATTGAGCTTAGGTATAGGAAACTTCAAGGAGGTTGTCACATACGATGAAGAAACCGAACCATTCCCAGGAAAATTCGTTTGGGATGTTCGTGTCGGACTCACTGTCAGAATTTAGCACAAAACCGCATACGAGATAGTTTATCTAACTCGCTTATAGTTCATTTTATGTTTCACTAAATGTATTTTTGTATGAAAAAATTATTTTTAATTCTGGTTCTTATTGTTGCCACATTAGCATGGGCAGCAAAACCGAACACATCAGAATCGGTGAAGACAAAGACCTTCCAACAGGTGGAAAAGTATTGTCCAGACTGTAAGACAAAACTTGTAGAACGCTATGTCAAGGTCGGCAAGAAAGAATGTCAAGGCTGCAAAGGTAAAGGCTGGTATGGAACAGCGAACAAGACAAAAGAGCAATGTAGAAGAGATGGTTCTCTCTGCGATCCGTGCAATTATTGCCACGGAAAAAGATATGAACCAATAATGGGTTGGCGTTGGGTATGCCCAGACTGCAACAAAAGATACAAATAATTTCTATGCAATGTCATAGAAAGAATGACTATCTACGATAAAGAGAACAAGGAGAATTGTATTAGACAGTGAATATGTCTAAGTACAAACCTCCTTGTTCCTTTTTTTTATACAGAGAAGCCCCGATTACCGTGGGGCGGAACTGCTGTTACCGCGGGGCTGTAATATTGTAGCCGATACGCGGTAATGGGCTTACCACGCTGCTGTAACAAGATACTTGTTTTGTCTGTTTGTTTTTATCATCAACATGGCGCCTAAAAAACTTGGTTTTTCGGATAATTCTCGCTAACTTTGTCATCTAAAACTGGTCTTGTATGTCGTTGACTTGCAAAACCTAAAATTAAACCTTTCAAGCAATTTTGATAATAACCTTTTAAGCGATTCGGATTATGAAGAAGACTCTACTCCTGCTGGGCTTCGTGCTCACCGCAATAGTTGCCAACGCGCAGTCGTTCAAAGACGCCGTATCGGGCAACGCACCACTTCTGAAAACAACATCAGCCAACAATGCAGCTGCTCCTGCAGAGCGCGTGCTGAAGGCTCCCAGCAAGGCTTTGATGCACAAGCTGAGCGTGCCTAAGGACGAGAAGCCCATCTTCGACCCCGAGGGCGAGGACGAGGCGTACATCATGGCGTACACCGAGAACAACGGCTTCTACGAGCAGCAGTATACGAACGGCAAGGTGACGGTGCGCCAGGACGGCACCACCTACTATCTCAACGGACTCACGCCGGGCGGCAACCGCGACTACCGCGGAGCCAAGGAGAGCTGGCTGAAGGGCGAGAAGGTGGGCGAGGAGATTGTCATCAAGGCGGGTCAGGTGCTCGTGCAGAACGACGCCAAGACGCTCTACCTTGAGATTGTACACGCCGACGAGGAGGGCAACATAACGAGCTTCGAGAAGGAGGCGCGCCTCGCCATCGGCTCTCAGGGCGAGCTGACAACGCAGAACGGCGACATCTTCGCCATCTACGAGGACGCAGAGACGGAGGACGAGGCTGGCTTCTTCGGATTCTTCTACACGATGGAGCTGCGACCGCTCGGCGAACTGGTGCGCTTCGAATTCCCAAAGGGTGTGAAGCCGCAGACCTACGTGCTCAGCGGTACGGATGCGAACGGCGTGAAGGCGTCGCGCCAGGTGAAGATAGCGTTCAGCGACGGCAAGTTCTTCATCAGCGGACTCGCTTCGAAGTCGCCCGAGGAGGTGTACGAGGGCACGTACAGCGGCACAACGGCTTCCATCCCGTCGTTCCAGATTGTGAAGGACGCCGACCTCTTCTTCTACCGCATTGCGCCGGTGAGCGTGGACGAGGACATGAACTACGAGTTCCTCCGCACAATCAACTTCAACTTCTCCGACGACCGCAAGCTGCTCACGATGACGCCCGAAAAGGCGTTTCTCTGCGAGACGACATACGACCTTAAGAACTTCGTGACGACAGCCACGGGCGTGACGATGACCTACTACGCCGGCGACCACGCTGCCAAGCCTGCCATGCCGACCGACCTGCAGTGGGACGATCTGAACTCGGCGCTCGTGTTCAACATGCCGACCGAGGACGTCGACGGCGAGTATATCAACGCCGACAAGCTGAGCTACCGCATCTACGCCGACGGCAAGCGCTATACGTTCACCACCGACCTCTACACCCACCTCACAAAGGACATGGACGAGATTCCGTTCGGCTTCACCGACAACTTCGACTTCGTGAACAACGGCACGCAGAAGGTGGTCTACTTCCACAATCTGCAGGCTAAGAAGCTGCACGTGGAGAGCGTCTACACCGTCGACGGCACAGCGACCGCTTCCGACCGCGCACTCTACGACTTCGACCCGACGGGCATCAGCAGCAACACCGCAGCGAAGCAGTCGGTCAGCACACGCTACTACTCTATGGAGGGTGCACAAATCGCGACACCTGCTAAGGGCGCCATCGTGCTGAAGAGCGTGACATACGCCGACGGCGAGCGCAGGGTTACAAAGGAAATAGTGAAGTAGTACTCCGTAGCGGAGGTCTCCGGCCTCCGCATCACCAAATAGAACAAATATTATTGCTTGCTGCGGAGGCCGGAGACCTCCGCTACGAATAAAAAAGAAATGGACATACAGCAATTCAACAATACCAACTGGAGTCGCAACATAATCCTCGTAGACGGCGACTATGTCGACTCCGTAGCCTTCAACCTCTCTGTCAACTTCGAACGCATGCTCGGCAGACGCATCCCGAAAGCCGACCTCGCACGCTGGATCGATTGCGTGGCGCTCGACGGCGGAATGCGCGAGAGCCGCGACAGCGAGGGCGAGACGCAGGTCATCTTCATCCACTCTAAGGAGAAGGCTGCGCTCGAGAACTTCGCGCCCGGCAACTACGAGGCAGACCTCAACGCAAAGGCGTTCAAGGACCGACTGGGCGAGTTCGTGCTCAGCTCCTACCCCGTAGAGGAGGTGGTGAAGCACGACGACTTCTTCCTCGACATCCTCAAGACCGTGGTCAACCACAAGGACGTGCACCGCGTGATGGCTATCCCCAACGCTGAGCACCCCGCTCTCTGGGACGCTCTGCGCCACGCCCTGCGCGACGTTGACGACGAGGAGAAGCGCATTACGCTCTTCGCCATGCAGCCCCTCGAAGGTGGCAACTTCAAGCAGGAAATCTTAGGCTACTCGCTCATGAACGCCCTCGGAATAAAGGGCAACGAGCTGTAAAGCGGTGGGCTGGAGTGCTAGGGGAATAGGCTTTCTAGGTGTTCTAGGTGTTCTAGAAAAACTAGTTAACCTAGAAAACCCAGAAAAACCTAGCCCATAGTAAAACAAAAAAAACAACAAACTAAAAAAATAGAAACAATGGGAAAAGTACTTATGATCGGCGCCGGTGGCGTCGCTACAGTTGCAGCGTTCAAGATTGCGCAGAACGCTGACGTTTTCACCGACTTCATGATTGCAAGCCGCACGAAGTCGAAGTGTGACCGCATTGTCGAGGCAATCGGCAACCCCAACATCAAGACCGCTCAGGTGGACGCTGACGACGTTGAGCAGCTCAAGGCTCTCTTCAACGACTACAAGCCGGAACTGGTCATCAACCTCGCCCTGCCATATCAGGACCTCACCATTATGGAGGCTTGTCTGGCTTGCGGATGCTCGTACCTCGACACCGCCAACTATGAGCCGAAGGACGAGGCTCACTTCGAGTATTCTTGGCAGTGGGCTTACAAGAAGCGCTTCGAAGAGGCTGGTCTGACAGCTATTCTAGGCTGCGGCTTCGACCCGGGCGTTACAAGCATCTTCACCGCTTACGCAGCTAAGCACCACTTCGACGAGATTCAGTATCTCGACATCGTAGACTGCAACGCCGGCAACCACCACAAGGCGTTCGCTACCAACTTCAACCCGGAGATCAACATCCGCGAGATCACTCAGAAGGGTCTCTACTGGGAGGACGGCAAATGGGTGGAGACAGCTCCGCTCGAGATTCACAAGCCGCTCACATACCCGGAGGTGGGTCCGAAGGAAAGCTACCTGCTCCACCACGAGGAGATAGAGTCGCTCGTGAAGAACTACCCGACCATCAAGCGCGCTCGCTTCTGGATGACTTTCGGCCAGCAGTATCTCACATACCTCGACTGCATCCAGAACCTCGGCATGTCGCGCATCGACGAGATAACATACGAGGCTCCGCTCGCCGACAATCCTTCGGAGAAGGTGAAGGTGAAGATCGTGCCGCTGCAGTTCCTCAAGGCTGTGCTGCCTAACCCGCAGGACCTCGGCGAGAACTACGACGGACAGACTTCTATCGGCTGCCGCATCCGTGGCATCAAGGACGGCAAGGAGCAGACCTACTACGTCTACAACAACTGCTCGCACGAGGCTGCCTACAAGGAGACCGGCATGCAGGGCGTAAGCTACACAACAGGTGTTCCGGCTATGATCGGCGCAATGATGTTCTTCAAGGGTCTGTGGCGCAAGCCGGGCGTTTGGAACGTAGAGGAGTTCGATCCGGATCCGTTCATGGAGCAGCTCAACAAGCAGGGTCTGCCGTGGCACGAGCTGTTCAATGTAGACATTGAATTATAATTCAAAATTCAAAACTCAAAAAGAAATGGCAAAAGAAGAAATGAACATCGACCAGGCGGGCAAGCTCAAAGCCCTCCAGGCTGCGATGTCAAAGATAGAGAAGGACTTCGGCAAGGGCTCCATCATGAAACTCGGCGACGAGCAGGTGGAGAACGTCGAGGTAATCCCTACCGGTAGCATCGGTCTCGACGCCGCACTCGGTGTCGGCGGCTACCCGAAGGGCAGAATCATCGAGATATACGGCCCGGAGTCGTCAGGTAAGACAACGCTTGCCATCCACGCCATCGCCGAAGCACAGAAGGCAGGCGGCATCGCAGCATTCATCGACGCCGAGCACGCCTTCGACCGCTTCTACGCAGCAAAGCTCGGCGTAGACGTAGACAACCTCTGGATCTCGCAGCCCGACAACGGCGAGCAGGCACTCGAGATTGCCGACCAGCTCATCCGCTCATCGGCTATCGACATCATCGTCATCGACTCTGTGGCTGCGCTCACTCCGAAGGCGGAGATTGAGGGCGACATGGGCGACAACAAGGTGGGTCTGCAGGCTCGTCTTATGTCGCAGGCACTGCGCAAGCTCACCTCTACAATCTCGAAGACCAATACTACGTGTATCTTCATCAACCAGTTGCGCGAGAAGATCGGTGTGATGTTCGGCAACCCCGAGACAACCACCGGCGGTAACGCCCTGAAGTTCTACGCTTCGGTGCGCCTCGACATCCGCAAGGTGACGGGCATCAAGGACGGCGACCAGATCATCGGCAATCAGGTGCGCGTGAAGGTGATCAAGAACAAGGTGGCGCCTCCGTTCCGCAAGACCGAGTTCGAGATTATGTTCGGCGAGGGCATCTCAAAGGTTGGCGAGATTGTAGACCTCGGCGTAGAGTACGGCATCATCCAGAAGTCGGGCTCGTGGTACAGCTACAATGGCTCGAAGCTGGCGCAGGGTCGCGACGCTACAAAGACTCTGCTGAAGGACAACCCCGAACTCTGCGAGGAGCTCGAGATGCTCATCAAAAAGGCTATCGCAGAGCACCGCGAGGCGTAAAGCGCGGAGAGTCGTGCAATAGGAGGGTATGGCATTAGCTTTCCGCTACGCGCCGCTGACTTTCAGTTCTTGCCATATCCACGCACCCTCATTCTTGGAATAGCCTCCTACAGATGCAATCCTAGGGGGTGCAGCAGTCTCTGCTGCACCAACCAAGCAAGAAGTGGTTCTCCCACAGAAGGCACGGAACGCACAGAATCTTCTTGCAGAGAAGAGCCTCCCACAGATCACACAGATTTACACAGAAGTTATGGTGCTTTAAGGGGGAGAAGTTCTGTGGAAGAATATATCACAGCAAGTAACGACTGACAGAAAGGCTGGTAGATAGACTGGAAGATTTTGCATTTCCCAGTCTATCTACCAGCCTTTATTGTTCTTATACCGTGAGTGTTACGGCGATGCTGGCAGATATGGTGGATATTTTCGCCAAACAATTCAAAACAGCATATCTCAACATCTCACCACCTCACCATCTCACCATCACTCTGTCTTGATGCTTTCCACCGGGTTCTGCGTCGCTACGCGCCACGACTGCGCCACGACCGTCGCAATGACAACGGCAGAGACACCGACGAAGCTGAGCGGGAAGAGCCACCAGTGGAGCGGCGTGTGCTCGGCGAAGCTCTGCAGCCACTGCATACTGAGCCACCAGCCCACGGGAGCAGCAACGGCGAACGACACCACGAGCGGCACGGTGTAGCGCATGGCGAAGAGGCGCACGATAGAACCAACCGACGAACCCATCACCTTGCGTATGCCAATCTCCTTGCGGCGATACTCGGTCTCGAACATCGTCAGCGAGAACACACCGATAACGGTGATGATGATGCAGATGATGGCGAAGAACTTCACCTGCGATATGAAGCGGAACTCCTCGACGTAGGTCTGCTGCAGGTCGTTGTCGAGGAAGTTCATTTCGTACTTCTGCGACGCGTCAAGACGGTTGAGCACGTCGGCTATGCGGCGTTTTGCCTCCACCTTGTCCTGCCCCTTTGCGACGCGCACGAACACCCGGTTGCAGCGGTCGCCCCACTGCTCCATGTCCGGTCCGAAGATGATGAACGCTATAGCCACACGACTGTTGTCGTTGCGCATCGACTTCAGCTTGAAGTTGTTGCAGACACCCACAATGAGATAGTTTGCCATAGGTCCCCATTCGTTCTGACGACCGATAGAGTCGCCCACGGCGAGCCATTTGTACTGCTGCATGGCAGCCTTGTTGAGCACGTAGGCACCCGTCTTCATGTCAGCCTCGTTGAAGTTGCGACCCTCCAGAATCTTCAGTCCCATAGTTTGCGTATACTCATAGTCGCAGGGCAGCACCTGCAGCGACATCTGATGCTCATCGTCGCCACGTCCCCAGCCCATATAAGCATCACTTGCGCCGATGGCGCTCTGCGCGAAGCCCACGCTCTCCACGAACGGAAGCTTCTTCAGTTCGGTGCGTATCGTCTCGCGCTTCGCCTTTGCCTCATTAGAGAGCCATGCGTAGAACACCTCGTTCTTGTTGAAGCCGTAGTCGCAGTTGAAGATGTAGTTCGACTGGCTCGACATTACACCTATATATATAGCGAGCACGAAAGCCACGCAGAACTGCACCGCCATTATCGCCAGACGCAGCTGTCTGCCGCGCGGCGAGAGTCCGAACGATCCTTTCAGCACCAAAGCCGGAGCGAACGACGTGCTGTAGAACGCCGGCACAACAGCCGCCAACGCTCCCACGACGAGTGCCGACACAGCCATGACGGCGGCAAGCAACCAGTGTGCCGAGAAGCTGATGTCGCCCGAAACGAGCTTCATGCACGCCTCGCTGCGCTGGAACGCCACTACAAACAGAACGCCGACTATCAAAGCCACAAAGGCGAACAGCACGCTCTCCATTATCATCTTAAGGCGCAGACCGCCAACAGAGGCTCCCATCACACGGCGTGTGTTGATGCCGCGCATACGCATCGGCACCTCAGAGAGCTGGAAGTTGAGCAGATTGAGCAGGGCGATGAACAGCACGAAGACAGAAGTCACGGTGAGCACGTCGACAAGGCTGCGGTTGCCCTTGTCCTGCTGTCCGATGCCAGAGAAATAGACGTCGTCAACGGAGGTTATTCTGAACTTCATCTGCTTGTCAAACTCTTTCTCGTCTTTAGGACTGATGCCTTGGGCTTTCATGAAGCCCTGTTTCAAGCCACGCACTACCTTTTCAGGACTTGCGCCATTGTCAAGTCGCACATATATATAGTAGCTCCACTCGCTCCAGTCGGTCATTCCGCTTTCGTTATCGCAGAGATACATGCCGTTGGGTATGGTGCAGTTGTCGGGCATATCCTCGCTCACGCCCACCACGGTGATGGGTTTCATTCCGCCATCGTCGGTGTTGATTTCGAACGTCTTGCCAGCAGCGTTCGCCGTGCCGAACATCTTCTCGGCTGTGCTGCGGTTAACGATGGCAGTAGCTCCAGTGCCCCATGACTTACTTGAGCCGGAGATGAGTTTGCCGGTAAAGAACTCGATGCCAGGCTTGCTCATGTTCACTACAGGCACGGTTATGGTGCGGTTGTTCACCTTAACATCGGTCTTATTGACATACGGACAGTAATAGACAACGCTCTTAACCTGCGGTACATCCTTCAGCATTGAGGCGAACGGGCGGCAGATAGTGCAACCCCAGTTGTCGCCGAACAGATTGCCGTAGATTTCGAGGCGGTACGTATGCTCGTAGTCGTTGATGTTGTGGTTGTACGTGCGGTTGTATATCACCTGTGTCATGAACAGGTAGAACGTCGCTACAGCCACACTCAAGCCGAAGAGGTTGAGCAGCGTGGCTATGCGGTAGCGGCGGAACATATATAGGAATGTCTTCATTATTTATGATGTTTTATTTTGTTGAGAATTGAGAGTTGTCTCTGTTGAGAATTGAAAGTTGAGAGTTTAGAGTTATGATTACCTTGAGAGTTCTTGCTTATGCAAGCGGCAAAGCCGAGCGATGATTATCATTTAGAATTGTACGAAACACAATATCATTAGTACATATCATCTATAGTGCATATCATAACTTTCAACTCTCAACTTTCAATTCTCAACCGAGACAACTCTCAACTCTCAATTCTCAATTATAAACTAAAAGAACTGCCCTCCACAACCTGTCCGTCGAAGAGGTTGATGATGCGGCTTGCCATCTGCGCATCGTGCTGCGAGTGGGTCACCATTACGATTGTTGTGCCCTCGGCATTGAGCTGCGAGAGCAGTTCCATGACAGCCAGACCGCTCTTCGAGTCGAGATTACCCGTAGGCTCGTCGGCGAGAATCAGTTTCGGCTTGCCCACCACGGCGCGAGCTATCGCCACACGCTGCTGCTGACCGCCCGAGAGCTGCTGCGGATAGTGCTTTGCGCGGTGGCTCAAGCCCACCTTGCGCAGAATCTCCGTAACACGCTCGCGGCGTTCCTTCGCCGCTACGCCCATATAGCGCAGCTGCAGGTCGACATTCTCCTCAACGGTAAGTTCGTCGATGAGGTTGAAGCTCTGGAACACGAAGCCGATACGTCCGCGACGGTAGCGTGTGCGGTCCTTCTCCTTAAGGTTAGCCACGGATTCGCCGTCGAGCAGATAGTCGCCCGAGTCGGGATTGTCGAGGAGTCCGAGGATGTTCAGCAGTGTCGACTTGCCGCAGCCGCTCGGTCCCATTATGGCGACGAACTCGCCGTCTTCTACATTTATACTAACGCCGTTGAGGGCGACTGTCTCCACTTCTTCCGTGCGGAAGACCTTGGTAAGGTTCTGAGTCTTTATCATAATTTATGCTATTTATTTTTTTTTTTTGGGGGGGGGGAATAGGCCTCTCTAAGCCTCTTTAAGCCTTTCTAAGCCTTGGGAAAACTAAGCCTCTTTAAGCCTTTCTAAGCCTTGAGAAATCAATGGTAACTAAGCCCTCCCCGACGGGGAGGGTTGGGAGGGGCTTTTACTTTATCACCAGCACCTCGTTATCCTTAAACGCTTCGTATCCGCTGGTGATGACGCGCTCGCCAGGTTCCAGTCCGTCTGTTACCTCGTAGTATTGCGGGTTCTGGCGGGCTATGCTGATGTTGCGGCGGTAGGCCTTGCGTCCCGACTTGTCGAGCACGAATATCCAGTTGCCGCCGGTGGTCTGGAAGAACGTGCCGCGCGGTATGAGCGTGGCCTGCTGCGACTTGCCGAGAGCCAGCTCCACGTAGAAAGTCTGTCCGCTGCGCATCTGCGCCGGGCGTTCGCCGACGAAGACAAAGTCGGTGCGGAACGTTCCGTTGCGCACTTCGGGATATACCTTGCGCACACGCAGCCGGTAGGTCTTGCCGTCGCGACTGAACGAAGCCGAGAGACCGGGACGCACGCGGTCGATGTAGTGCTCGTCAATCTGCGCCTGCACCTTGAAGTCGGAGAGGTCGTTTATCTGTCCGATGTTCTGTCCGGCAGCGATGTTCTGTCCCAACTCAACGTCGAGCAGTCCGAGTTCGCCGTCGATAGCCGAGCGCACCTCGAGCTTGTTCTTGCGGTCGCGCACTAAGAGCACGTTCTTGCGCATGTTGTCGAGGTTGTCCTCCATCTGCGCCATCTGCACGTGGCGGTAGAGACTGTCCTGCTTCAGGCGCTGCGAGATAAGACTCTGCTTGCGGCGTGCGAGCTTATAGTCCTCACGACTCTGCAGATACACCTCCTTGCTGATGAGGCGCTCCTTGTAGAGGCGTGCGTTCTGTTCGTAGGCGCGGCGCTTGCGGTCGCAGTCGGTGTCGAGCGTAGCCTGCTCGGTGCGGTTGTTGAGTCGGTCCTGCTGCATCGCCACCTGCGTGTTGCGCAGCAGGTTCTGCTTCTCGGCGAGTTCGGCCTCAGCATTCAGAATCTGCAGGTCGAGATTGCTGTTGCTGAGTCGGAGTATCACGTCGCCCTTTCTGACGCGTGTACCCTCCTCCACAACCTTCTCGCGCACTATGCCGCCCTCCTCGGGCGAGATCTGCACCACCTGGATAGGCAGCACCTGTCCGTTGAGACGCACATAGTCGTCGAACTTGCCGCGAGTGACGTCGCTGATGGTGATGTCTATGGCGTCTACAGTCATCGTATTGGCGGTTGTGCCGAGCACTATCCACACGAGAAACGCAGCGAGTGCGGCAGCCGCAGCAATATACCATGCGTAGCGGCGGAGGAATGATTTCTTTTCTATTTGTCGGTCCATAATGGTTATTTTTTTAAACTAAGCCTTTTTAAGCCTCTCTAAGCCTCTTTATGCCTTTCTAAGCATTGTTTACTAAGCCCTCCCCGATGGGGAGGGTTGGGAGGGGCTTTTTTACTTTTCATAGTACGCCAGCACCTGGCGGTTGTACATCATTGTGAGCTGGCTCTGCAGCAGTTTTACACGGCTTTGCAGGAGCGTGACCGCCGCCGTGCGCACGTCGATAGACGACGCCATGCCCTCCTCGAACTTGCGCGTAGTGAGATAGGCGGCTAAGCTGTCAGCCTCAACCTGATCCTTCATCTTCTGCACCTCCTTGGCGCTGTTCTCCACGTCAGCGACAGCTTCGGCAATGATGCGCTGCAGCTCGGAGCGCTCGTAGCAGAGCGATTCGCGTGCCCGGTCGAGAGCTATGCGGCGCGAGCGAACGGAGGAAACGGAGCCGAGACGGTTGAAAATAGGAATGCTCAGCGAGAGAGCCACGTATTCGCCGGCGTTGTTCTTGAACTGCTTGCTGAACGGAGCGTGTCCACCCACATCCATATTGCGGTAGAACGAGGTGGAGACGCCACCGGAGAGAGAGAGCGTTGGCAGGAAGGCGCCGCGGGCTGCGCGCAAGGCGTAGCGGGCTGCAGCCACACTGCTCTCAGCCTGCGCTATGCGCGGATTGGTTGCGAGCGCCACATTATATATATTATACGCATTGTCTGAAGACTGTAGCGGAGCGTCTACCGAAGGCTTCTCAACGATGAGCGTGTCGGCGATGGGGAAGTTCATCTGCTGCTTCAGCGCGAGCAGCGCCTTCGTGGTCTGGCTCTGCATGTGTGTCAGCTCGTAGTCGTCGGCAGCCAGTGTAGCTCGCATCTGCGCCACGTCGGCTTCGCTCTTCTGCCCCACCTCAGCCATCACTTCTACTTGATGGAGCAGCGCACGACTCTCGTCGCGTTTGCGGCTGGTGTGTTCCACGGCACCCTCGCAGTAGAGCAAATCCATGCACGCCTTGTACACCCTCAGTCGCACGGCGTCTTTCTCCGCCTGCAACGCCGACCTACCCATCGCCACATTGGCGCGAGCCATGCGCAGTTCGTTGTAGCGCTGCAAGCCGTCGAAGACGACGAGCGACGCCTGCAAGCCGTAGCCGTTATAGAAGGTATTAACATCGGTGTAGGTGTTGGTCTCGGGGTCGATGGCGCGTCCGAAGTTCATCTGTGCGCCTACCGATCCATACACGTCGGGCAGGAAGGCGCCGATGGCGCGTGTGCGTTCGGTGCGACTTGCGTCGAGGTCGTACTGCTGCAGGCGCACCGTGTGACTGTGCTCGGCGGCGTACTCCATGCAGCGCTCCACGCTCCACGGCTCTGCTGCCTCAACGGTCATCGTGGCAAGCACGAGGGATAGGGTGACGAGTAATCGGTTCATATCGTTTCTGTTTTGTTTCTGCTGCAAATTTACGTCTTTACACAAGCAAACGGAAGGGGTTGGCAGGGGAAAAACGGCGGTTGTATGATTATCATACAGCAGAGTGTATGAAAATGATACACATGTGCCAGTGGCTTGCACTTTTTTTTGTACTTTTGCAGTAGAAACATAAAGTGCTTAATATGAGCAACTATTACAACACGATACTCATCGTCGACGACAACCCGGCGATACTCACCGCCTTGAAGATTTGTCTTGCAGGGGTGTTCACGCGCATCGTGACACTCAGCAATACGGACCGGCTCGTAGCCACTATGAGCGAGGAGCATGTTGACGTGGTGCTGCTCGACATGAACTTCTCATTAGGCGTGAACACGGGGCAGGACGGACTTTTCTGGCTGCGCACACTGAAGAAGCTGCATCCCGACACACCGGTGGTGCTGATGACGGCGTATGCCGACGTGCAGTTGGCGGTGAAGGGACTGAAGAACGGGGCTGCCGACTTCGTGACAAAGCCTTGGGACAACGACGAACTGGTGCGCACGCTGCGCGACGCGGTGGAGAAGAGTCGCGAGGTGGTGACGCTCGACGAACTCGAACAGCAGCACGTGCATCGCGTGGTGGACCAGTGTCACGGCAACATGAGCAAGGCGGCGGAACTGTTAGGAATAACGAGGCAGACGCTGTATAGGAAGTTAAAAGGTTGAGATGGTGAGATGGTGTGGTGGTGAGATATGATGTTGTAATGGTGAGGTGGTGATGTGGTGACAATAGTGAGAAATCTCAACATCTCAACAAAACAACATCTCAACATCATATCTCAACATCTCACCACCTCACCACCTCACCACCTCAACATCTCACCACCTCAACATCTCAACATCACAACATGGCACCATATATAACAATTCTTCTCGCCGCACTCCTCGTAGTGCTTTTCGTCTTTGAGTGGCTCCACCAGCGACGCCTCTCCACCCGAGTGCGCCTTATGCGCGAGGCGCTGCGCAACCGCGACTTCATGTTCCGACTGCCAACGGACAGCATCATGCCCGGCGAGCGCGACCTGCAGAAGATGCTCAACGAGATGGGCGGAGAGATTAACAAGCTGATGGCACGCAGCGAGGTGGAGTCGTGGCAGCGGCTGACACGCGTGTTGACGCACGAGATAATGAACGCCGTGACGCCGATACAGAGCATCACACAGGCGTATATAGGCAGCAAGATGGTGAAGGGAACGCCGCTCGAGGAGGGCATCCAGGCGATATACGACACGAGTCGCAGCCTGTCGGCATTCGTGGAGAGCTACCGCAAGATGACGCAGCTGCAGACGGTGAGCTTCGAGGAGATTGACCTGCAGCGACTCGTCTCCAACCTGCAAGCGCTCTATCCCACTCTCGCCTGGCACATGGACATCAACGACATGCAGACGCTGCGCGCCGACGCAAGCATGATGCACCAGGTGCTGACCAACATCGTGAAGAATGCGGCGGAGGCTGGCGCGCACAACATAGATATCTGCGCACAACGCACCGACCAGTGCACGCAACTGCTCATCAGCAACGACGGCACGCCGATAGCGGCTGAGGTGGCGCGCGAGGTGTTCGTACCGTTCTTCACCACGAAGCGCACGGGCTCGGGCATCGGTCTCTCGCTCTCTCGCCAGATGATGATGGCGCAGGGCGGCGACCTCGCTCTCGCCGAACGCCCACAAGCAGGATACCACGCCACGTTCGTCGTAACGCTATAGAAGGAGCTACAGCTAACTTCAGGGGGTGCAGCTGTCCCAGCTGCACCAATAAACAAAATGGCACTATTAACTTGGCTACTTCAGGGGGTGCAGCTGTCCCAGCTGCACCAACAAACAAAATGGCGCTATTAACTTGGCTACTTCAGGGGGTGCAGCTGTCCCAGCTGCACCAACAAAAAAATAGTGCTATTAACTTGGATCTCTCAGGGGGTGCAGCTGTCTCAGCTGCACCAACAAAAAAATAGTGCTATTAACTTGGATGGTGCACTTGTACTTGGATGGTGCACTTATATTATGATGGTGCACTTGAGACAAGTGCACCCCCTAAAAAAACAAATAAAAAGTTCTCGAATGAAAAAGATTAGTTTCGCAAGCGACATATTGCCAATGAAGGATATCCTTTACCGCCTCGCGCTACGCATCACGCTGAGCCGCGAGGAGGCTGAGGACATCGTGCAGGACACGCTCATACGTGTCTGGAACCGTCGCGACTCGTGGGACACCATCGAGAACATCGAGGCGTTCGCACTCACCGTCTGCCGCAACATGGCGCTCGACCGACTGCGACTGCACGAGAACCAGAACGCGTCGCTCGACGACACGCCCGTAGACAGCAACCCTACGGCGACGGCTAACCCGTACGAGCGCACCGTACAACGCGAGAAGGTGCAGATTGTGCGACAGCTCATCGACGCTCTGCCAGAGAAGCAGCGTGCCTGCATGCAGCTGCGCGACATCGAGGGCAAGACATACAAGGAGATTGGCACCGTGCTCGGCATCACGGAGGAGCAGGTGAAGGTGAACATATTCCGCGCCAGACAGACAATAAAACAGCAATTCGAACGCTACGACAACTACGGACTTTGATTCTCAATTATTGCTGTCCGGTAAAACTGCAAAGAGCATAAATATCCTCCCCGAAGCTCAGTAAAAATGGACTTCGGGGTTTATTTTTGGTTCAACTGACATTTCGAGTGATACACAGCCTAAGCTTTTCTCACCGTTTGCGTCCGCCGTCCAATCAGATTGCGTCCGCCGTCCAATCGGATTCCGTTCGCCGTCCAATCGGATTCCGTTCGGGTGACGATGACTTTTCGTGAGGTTTTACTGCGAAAATATAAGAAACTATTGCTGTCCGGTAAAACTAATAATGTGGTCAAAGACGGGCTCCGCTCGGCTTTGCCGCTTGCAAGAGCAAGAAGTGCACCTACCATTCTGTTGGTGCTCCTTTTGCTTTGTTGGTGCTCCTTTTGCTTTGTTGGTGCACTTGAGACAAGTGCACCCCCTAAAAGATACCCCCTAAAAGACACCCCTAAAAGCGAATTTTGTTAAAGGGCGTTAAAAGCACAATTTCTCTGTAACCTTTTCTCCGTTCAATCGTCGTACATATAGAAACACCCAAGAACACCCCGAGAGATATAACGAGAGGCTCAATACCCAAACACCTCAACATCTCAACACCTCAACATCTCAATATAACAACATCGTAAATATGGACTATAAATACATAAACCAACTCTTGGACCGCTACTGGAAGGGCGAGACATCGCTTGAGGAAGAGCAGATACTGCGCTCGTTCTTCAGCCAGATTTGCGTGCCGGAGGAACTCGCAAAGTATCGTCCGCTCTTCAATTACGAGCAGACCGAAACGAAGACCGACCGCCTCGGCGACGACTTCGACGAGCGTATCATGTCCATGATCGACGAGCCGCAGGAGCTGAAGGTGAAGGCACAGCCGATACGCATCAGCCAACGCTTCGCACCACTCTTCAAGGCGGCAGCAATGGTAGCAATAGTGCTCACACTGACACAGGCTGCGCAGCTCTCGTTCCAGAGCAACGATGCGAGCAACACGGCGATGCCGGAAGTCTACTCTACGCAGCCCGTGCCTGGAGTGTCGGTGGCGCTCAACGACTCGGCTCACCTCGACTCGGTGAAGAAGGCAGACGCAGACGCCGTGCCACAGCAGTTGGAACAGCACGACATCTCCATGCTCAAGTAAGACAAAAAAGACAATTTCTATGCTTTCTCAATAAAATCATGTTTAGTTAAAACACCAAACGAGTTGAGGCTGTGAAGTCTCCGGCTCACCAAAAAAATTCATAACATACTAATGATTTGCTTGCCGCACGACCCTCAACGAGGCGTTGTGCGGCAAGTTGGTTTTTATGGCCTTATGGCACCAGACAATGGCGGCATGGCGCATATACAGACAGTTTTAACACTGCCCTTCGCAACAAACGCCACAAAAAACGGCTCATTTTCAAAAGTTTTATCTAACTTTGCATGTTGCTTTTAAACATACTCTATATGGGTTTCAGCACAATAGAAGCCTAAGATACTATAACATTCAAAATACTATTGACTCTTATGCGAGCACAACTATTCACAGCATTGTTCGTTCTGCTGGCAGTGGCAGCGCCCACAAACGCACAGAAGCGAACCTTGGCCGAGGCACAGAAAGTGGCTGAAAACTTCTTTCTGGCTAACGACAACAAAACTGCAGTCAGCCTACTGCGCATCAACAACAAAAGCGGACGCCATCTGCTGAAGAAGGCGCGCGACGAAAAGCAGGCGGAAGCCTTCTACCTCTTCACCGACGAACGTGAGAAACAGTTACTCATCGTGTCGGGCGACGAGCGCATGCAGCGCATTCTCGGCTACACCGACCGACCGCTCGCTGGCAACGCTATACCCGACGGACTCGCCGACTTGCTCGAAGGATACACGGCGCAGTACAACGCACTGGGCAACGCTGCCAGCAGCGCCGCTACAACGCCCGCCCGTTCGGCTCTCTATAAGGGCGAACGCCTGCTCAGCACAGCAGCTTGGGGACAGTGGGCACCGTTCAACAACCTCACGCCGCAGCACTACCCCACGGGATGCGCCGCTACGGCGATGGCTATCGTGATGCGCTACCACCAGTGGCCCGACGTGGGCAGCGGCAGCAAGACGCATATCTGGAAAGACTCGGTGATGACAGCCAACTTCGGCTCGACGCACTACGATTGGGCGAACATGCCCGTAAGCTACGAGTCGTACAACGACGCGCAAGCCAATGCCGTGGCTGTGCTCATGCGCCACTTGGGCGTGTCGGTCGAGATGTACTACGACGCGGAGAGCAGCGGAGCACGACAGACACTCGTGCCCGTGGCGCTGCAGCAATACTTCCGCTACGGAGCTACGGCGCGTCTGCTCACAGCGAGCGACTACGACGCCGCTACGTGGGACGGCATGATGCGCAAGGAGATTGACAGCAACCGACCGGTTATCTACACCGGCGAATCGATACAAGGACGCGGAGCGCACGGCTTCGTGCTCGACGGCTACCGCGACAACCTCTTCCACTTCAACTTCGGATGGAACGGCAGCGGCAACGGCTTCTTCGCCATATCAGCCATAACATCGACCGACCGCAACTTCGAGTTCGCCAACAAGCAGCAGGCTGTGATAGGCATCACACCCGTGAAGGCTGAGAAAGCCGCACCGCTACAGCTCGACTGCGAGGGCAAATATGAAGGATTCTGCACCACAATATCTTCATTGAAGGCGGGCGAAAAGCAAAGCGTACACCTCTCGGCGCTCTCGGCGCTCAGCACATGGCGAGGCAAGCTGCAGTGGAACCTCTGTAAAGCCGACGGATCGGTAGTGGAATCGTTGGGCAGCAAGCAGATTGACATGAACGGAGGCAGCACGCAAGCCGTCGACTTCGAACTGACGGCGAAGAACAATGCCGCAAAGGGCTACTATCTGCAGCTCATGGCGTGTGCGGACGGCGCTACGAAGTGGCTGCCGGTGCTCAACGCGCTGGGCAGAGAGGTCGTAGTGCAGGCATACGAGCGCAAGGTGCCGGTGGTGGAGGTAGTTGTAGATGCGAAGAACGCCACCATCGATTGCAGCAATGCGCAGAACAAGACATACAACGGAAAACCGCTCCTCGGTTCTACATATATATATAAGGTGAGCTTCGACGGCAACGTCGAGAAAAGTCTCGACATGCTGAGTCTCGACGGAAAGGCTTACACGGCGCACACCGACGGCGTGCAGCTCACCGCCGACACGCTCTACATCAAGGCGAAGGGATACACGGCAGAGCAGCTTGTGGCTGAGTGCAACGTCAACGTTGAGAAACCCGGTCAGCTCAAGGCTGCCATCAATAAGGCCACGGCTGACGCCGACGCTGTAGAGGCGCTCACAATAACGGGCGAACTCAACAACGAGGACTTGCAGTATCTCTCTTCACTGCAGTCGCTGAAGCTGATTGACCTTGAGAACGCCACCACTCCGCAGGGACTGTTCGGCGCTACGTTCAAGAACTTCAGCCGTCTCAGCAGTTGTGTGCTGCCTCGCTCGCTGAAGCAGATTGGTAGCGAAACGTTCAGTGGCTGCTCGGCTCTGCAATCTATCTCGTTGCCCGTATGCTTGCAGGCTACCGGCAGCAAGTTGTTCAGCGGATGTCAGGCTCTAGCGGACATCTACGCTCATCCGTCGTCGCCCGACTGCGTGGCGGCTGACGCTTTCGACGGACTTGCCAACCCTGGCAAGGTGACGGTTCACGTGCAGCAGGGTCTTGCCGGTGCTTTCCAGCAGAGCAGCAAGTGGAGCATGTTCCAGCGCTTCACCGACGACCTGCCCGCTCTGCCGCAGCGCTTCACATACGATGGCATCGACTACAAGGCGATATATGCCGGCGACGGCAACTTCGCTGAGGTGACTTTCCCGAGCGGCAACATGTACACCGGAGCAATCACCATTCCAGCCACAATCGCTTACGAAGGCATAGAATACACCGTACGCGGATTCGACAACACCGACGGTATGTCGCCGTTCGTGGGCAATATGTTCGTGACGGCACTCAACCTGGAGCTGCGCATCGACACGCTACGCTCAATGCAGTTCATGGGTTGCACCAGTCTTGCCGACCTGAAACTGCCCGAGACGCTGCGATATATCGGCAGCGAGTGCTTCCGCAACTGCCCGATGCTCACGCAGATCAAGCTTCCGGCAAGCCTGGAGGCGCTTGGCGACAACGCATTCTGCGGATGCCAGTATCTTACGGACATCTACAGCTACGCACAGACGCCGCCCGAAGGCAGCAACACCGACAGCTATCCGTTCGCTCAGTGTCGTCCGCAGAACGTAACGCTGCACGTGCCGGCTTCGAGCGAGGCTGCTTATCGCGCCACGGGCTTCTGGACCAAGTTCGGCAACGTTGTGGCTGACCTGCCCGACGCTCCGACAGACGCTATTACGGACGCCGCAGCCGACTCCAGCACCACATTCCCAGTGAAGGTGGCAGGCAAGCAGTGGACAACGCTCCACTCACACAAGGCGCAGACTGCATACATCTACACGCTGAACGGCACGCTGCTGCGCACAGCACAACTGCAGAAGGGCGCCAACAGCGTATGGACTGACGAGCCAAGCATAATCATCGCAAAATAAAACAACTTTAAAGATATAAGTATGAAGGATATTTGTTGCATAGGACACATCACGAAAGACAAGATCATCACCCCGCGCCAGACCGTATACATGGCTGGCGGCACGTCTTTTTACTTCTCTTATGCCATAAACCATCTGCCCGACAATGTTTCGTTCCAGCTTGTGACGAAACTCGGAGAGGGCGAGATGAAAGCTGTAGAGGACATGCGCAACGTGGGCATCGACGTGCTTACTTACCCAAGCAGCCACACCGTTTACTTCGAGAACAAGTACGGCGAAGACCAGAACGACCGCACTCAGCGTGTGCTCGAGCGTGCCGATCCGTTCACCATCGAGGAGATGAAGAACGTGGATGCACGCGTCTACCACCTCGGTACGCTGCTCAACGACGACATCTCGCCGGAGCTTGTGAAGTATCTGTCTACGAAGGGCAAGATTTCTATCGACGCTCAGGGCTATCTGCGCGAGGTGCGCAATCAGGAGGTGTTCGCCATCGACTGGGCTGAGAAGCGCGAGATACTCGCTAACACCGACATCATTAAGGTGAACGAGCACGAGATGGAGGTGATTACCGGACTGCGCAACCCGCGCATGGCTGCGCTCCGTCTGGCTGAATGGGGCGTTAAGGAGGTGTGCGTGACGCTCGGAAGCTATGGTTCTATCATCCTCGTCGACGGCGAGTTCCACGATATACCGGCTTATGAGCCGAAGGAGATTGTGGACGCTACGGGTTGTGGCGACACCTACTCGGCTGGTTATCTGTGGTGTCGTGCGCAGGGCATGGACGTAGAGGAGTCTGGACGCTTCGCGGCTGCCATGTGTACACGCAAACTGGAACACAGCGGTCCGTTCGAGGGCACAATAGACGATGTGCAGGCTGTGCTTGCAACCACGCCGTGCTTCAATGAGTACGCGGAGTAAAAGCCCCTCCCAACCCTCCCCATCGGGGAGGGCTTAGTTAGCAGTTCTTCCTTGGCTCAGAAAGGCTTAGAAAATAAAAAGGCTCAGAAAGGCTCAAGAAGGCTCAGAAAGGCTTAGAAAATAAAAAGGCTCAGAAAGGCTTAGAAAGGCTCAGAAAAGCCTCAAAGGCTCAAAGGCTATAAAAGCAAAAAGGTCTGCCTCCCGCAAGGGAAGCAGACCTTTATTTATTTGGTCTTTATCGTAAAGTCTACGAATGACGCAAGCTCTTGCGCTGAAGCGAAGAGCTTACGCTGTCAGACCCATACTTACGTATGGATTAGAGCTGAGGACCAGCAGCAACGAGAGCCTTACCAGCCTCGTTGTTTGTGTACTTAGCGAAGTTCTTGATGAAGCGAGCAGCGAGGTCCTTAGCCTTCTCCTCCCACTGAGAAGCCTCAGCGTAAGTGTCGCGCGGATCAAGAATCTCAGTAGCTACACCAGGAAGCTCTGTCGGAACCTTGAAGTCGAACATCGGGATCTGCTTTGTAGGAGCCTTGTCGATGTCGCCGTTGAGGATAGCGTCGATGATACCACGTGTGTCGCGGATAGAGATACGCTTGCCTGTGCCGTTCCAGCCAGTGTTTACGAGGTAAGCCTTAGCGTTGTTCTTCTCCATCTTCTTAACGAGCTCCTGAGCGTACTTTGTCGGGTGCAGCTCGAGGAATGCCTGACCGAAGCAAGCAGAGAATGTCGGAGTCGGCTCTGTGATGCCACGCTCTGTACCTGCCAACTTAGCTGTGAAGCCTGAGAGGAAGTAGTACTGAGTCTGTGCCGGTGTCAGGATAGAAACCGGAGGCAGTACGCCGAATGCGTCAGCTGAGAGGAAGATAACCTGCTTAGCAGCTGGTGCAGAAGAACCCGGCTGGATGTTGTTGATGTGGAAGATCGGGTAAGAAACACGTGTGTTCTCTGTAACGCTCTTGTCAGCGAAGTCGATCTTACCGTTAGCGTCAACTGTTACGTTCTCGAGGAGAGCGTTGCGGCGGATAGCGTTGTAGATGTCCGGCTCTGACTCCTTGTCGAGGTTGATAACCTTAGCGTAGCAGCCACCCTCGAAGTTGAAGATGCCGTTGTCGTCCCATCCGTGCTCGTCGTCACCGATGAGCAGACGCTTCGGGTCTGTAGACAGAGTAGTCTTACCTGTACCAGAGAGGCCGAAGAAGATAGCTGTGTTCTGACCGTTCTTGTCGCAGTTAGCTGAGCAGTGCATAGAAGCGATGCCCTTCAACGGGAGGTAGTAGTTCATCATAGAGAACATACCCTTCTTCATCTCACCGCCGTACCATGTGTTGATGATAACCTGCTCGCGGCTTGTTGTGTTGAATGCTACACAAGTCTCAGAGTGGAGGCCGAGCTCCTTGTAGTCAGCAACCTTTGCCTTAGAAGCGTTGTATACAACAAAGTCAGGCTCGAACTTCTCGAGCTCCTCTGCTGTCGGACGGATGAACATGTTTGTTACGAAGTGAGCCTGCCAAGCAACCTCAACGATGAAACGAACAGCCATACGTGTATCCTTGTTAGCACCGCAGAAACCATCTACTACATAGAGGTTCTTGTTGCAGAGCTCTTCCTTAGCGATAGCCTTAACCTTGTGCCAAACTTCCTCAGACATCGGGTGGTTATCGTTCTTGTACTCCTCTGTTGTCCACCATACAGTGTCCTTAGAGTTCTCGTCCATCACGATGTACTTGTCCTTAGGAGAACGACCGGTGTAGATACCTGTCATAACGTTAACTGCACCAAGCTCTGTCTGCTGACCTACTTCGAAGCCCTCGAGACCTGCCTTTGTCTCCTCTTCGAACAACTGCTCGTAAGAAGGATTGTGAGCGATTACTGTAGAACCAGTAATGCCGTACTGTGTCAAATCTAACTTTGCCATTTTTAAAAATAATTATTTATTAGATGTGAATTGTATTATCCTTTAAATTCCACCGCAAAGGTATTAAAAATCTTCTATAAACCCACGTTTCATACGTACAAAATTTGCATCGCATTATCTTATTTTTGTTAAATAATCAGAAATTGCGGCGTACGCATGGCGTATTGCAATACGCAGTTTGCAATTAAGCCGGCTATCGGGGGCGTTCTGTGCAATAATATTTGTAACTTTGCACTGAACATTTAGCATTATACATAATTAAGGTGTAACAGGTTGTGTGTAATGCGGCGTAATCGCATATAAAAATACAATATAACAATGACAATAGAACAGCAGATTATCAACGCTGCCCTGGCGGCAGTGAAAGAGCTTTACGGTCAGGAAGTGCCCGAAAAGATGGTGCAGCTTCAGAAGACCAAGAAGGAGTTTGAGGGCAACCTCACGCTCGTAGTGTTCCCGTTCCTTAAGATTTCGCGCAAGAAGCCCGACGAGACGGCGCGCGAAATCGGCGAGTACATCAAGCAGAACTGCGAGGCTATCGCCGACTTCAACGCTGTGGGCGGCTTCCTCAACATCGTCATCGACAAGAAGGCGTGGCTCGGACTGCTCAACGAGATGAACCAGAACGAGAAGTTCGGCGAGAAGCCCGTCACCGAGGCTTCGCCGCTCGTGATGATAGAGTATTCGTCGCCTAACACCAACAAGCCGCTCCACCTCGGACACGTGCGCAACAACCTGCTCGGATGGTCGCTGGCGCAGATCATGGAGGCTAACGGCAACCGAGTGGTGAAGACCAACATCGTGAACGACCGCGGTATTCATATCTGCAAGTCGATGCTGGCTTGGCTGAAGTTCGGCAACGGCGAGACTCCGGAGACTTCGGGCAAGAAGGGCGACCACCTCATCGGCGACTACTACGTGGCGTTCGACAAGCACTACCGCGCTGAGGTGGCTGAGCTGAAGGCTAAGTTCGTGGCTGAGGGCATGGACGAGGAGCAGGCTGAGAAGAAGGCGAAGGAAGAGTCGCCGCTCATCAAGGAGGCTCACGAGATGCTCGTGAAGTGGGAGCAGAACGACCCCGAGGTGCGTGCGCTCTGGAAGAAGATGAACGACTGGGTATACGCCGGATTCGACGAGACATACAAGGCGCTCGGCGTGGGCTTCGACAAGATCTACTACGAGTCGAACACCTACCTCGTAGGCAAGAAGAAGGTGGAAGAGGGATTGGCTAAGGGCCTGTTCTTCCGCAAGGACGACAACTCGGTATGGGCTGACCTCACCAACGAGGGTCTCGACCAGAAGTTGCTGCTGCGCAGCGACGGCACCAGCGTATACATGACTCAGGACATCGGCACAGCCGAGATGCGCTTCAACGACTTCCCCATCGACAAGATGATCTACGTCGTGGGCAACGAGCAGAACTACCACTTCCAGGTGCTCTCTATCCTGCTCGACCGCCTCGGCTTCAAGTGGGGCAAGGAGCTCGTACACTTCTCTTACGGTATGGTGGAGCTGCCTAACGGTAAGATGAAGAGCCGCGAGGGTACTGTCGTAGACGCCGACGACCTGATTGCAGCAATGGTGGCTGACGCCAAGCAGACAAGCGAGGAGCTGGGCAAGTTCAAGGACATGAGCGAGGAGGAGCGCAACGAGATTGCACGCATCGTGGGTCTTGGCGCACTGAAGTACTTCATCCTTAAGGTTGACGCTCGCAAGAACATGCTCTTCAACCCAGAGGAGTCTATCGACTTCAACGGCAACACCGGTCCGTTCATCCAGTACACATACGCTCGTATCCGCTCTATCCTGCGCAAGGCTCAGGCTGAGGGCATCAGCATCCCGACTACTCTCGAGGGCACAATGCCGCTCAACGAGAAGGAGATTGAGCTTATACAGAAGCTCAACGAGTTCGGTGCGGCTGTAGAGCAGGCTGGCAAAGACTACTCACCAAGCGGCATCGCCAACTACTGCTATGAGCTGACAAAGGCGTTCAACCAGTTCTACCACGACTACTCTATCCTCGGTGCCGACACCGAAGAGGAGAAGGTGGTGCGCCTCGTGCTCGCTCAGAACGTAGGCAAGACGCTGAAGAACGGCATGGCGCTGCTCGGCATCGAGGTGCCGGAGCGCATGTAATCGGAGCGTTTAATAATAAGAAATGTGACGGGCGGCGTACGCCGCACACCGCATAAATCAAAACAAAGCCACGCTTTCCATCGGGAAGCGTGGCTTTTTCGTAGGAGGGTGGAGCACAAAAATCCGTTGTTAAACATCCCAAGCAGAATTACCGCATAGAGAAAATGCCATTACCACATATATGTAACATCGTTACACCATAGATGTAATGCCGTTACCTGTTCGTGGTAACAACCATTTCTTAGGCATCAACCTAATTCGAGGTAAGAAAACATTGGTTAAGTTAACAACGGATTAATCGGATTTTTTAAGCAGCCAACGATATTTTTTAACAACGGATTAAGCGGATTAAACGGAGTTTGGGTGCTTTCCAGGGGGTGCACTTGTCTCAAGTGCACCAACCGAGCAAAATCGATATTCTCCCACAGATTTCGGATCTGCACGGATGTTAGTGTGCGAGAGATAAATCCGTTGTTAATTTAATACAGCAGACATCCATCTAATCCGTTCTCTTACTCGGTTGGTGCACTTGAGACAAGTGCGCCCCCTAAAAAATCCGTTCAATCCGTTGTAAAAATAAAACACAGACAAGTGTGTAGAATTACAACGGATTAAGCTCTAATAGACACCTACTTATTTCTTTTTAAATACAAGCCGGAAAGGCTGCGATATTTACAACAAAAGAGCCTGCTGTGTCTAATTGTCCTGCATCAAACATACCGAGTCCAATTGAAACAGCTTCGTTTTCATCATCTGCATTAACAGTTATGGTAACGAAGTCTGCGTCTGTTGTTATTTCTACTTGGTAGAGATTCATAACTTTATCTCCTTTATATAATCTGCAACAGCTTTTTGCCATACAATAGTGAATGATTCACTGTTCTGATAGGCATAGAATCTGATAGTATCTCTGTCTGTCAGGTATTTTGACTCTATCTCATACACTTTTGTTTCTCCATTATAAGAGCATTCTACTCTTAAAATATCAAAGGTTGAGCTATCGTTAAACTTACATTTATAATTGTTGGTTTCTCTGTTAAAGTTGACGTTTCTACGGATAATTTTTACCATTTTTCCTCCATTTATAGGATAACAAGATTGTGTATGTATTGTTTTTTTTATTGTTGTTTTCATAGAAGAAGTGAAGTGTTCTGCAGATCAAATAACAGGTCTGCATCTCAACTTACTTAACAAGGCTCTGAACTCTTTATTCACCATGTTGGTGTTTTTGTCAAGATTTAGAGGCGGATTTAGCTCTGCGATAAGTTTGACTTCCATCGACTCAGGGTCAGCATTTTCAACAAAGGCAAGTAACAGGTTGCTCATCATCCATTCTGTCAACTTTTCTTCATCAGCCAGTTTGAATTTTTTATGTTTTAAATCACCCTCTTTTCGTGGTATTAAATCATATCCGAAAAGGCTACCTATAGATTTCCTCAAAGTTGAACGACTTGCGTTATTGCCTACAAAGTGAGTGCGGTAGACCCTCTGTCTGAGACTCTCACTTGCAATACCGGTATAGATTGCTTGATAAGTATTACCATCTAAAGTGACTTCGGGTATTTGGGGCTCAATGTCTACTTTAGGTAACTGATTTCCTTTGCGTAAAAGGAAAACATAATTACCTGCTACATTTGGAAGCGTATTGCTGTCCATTGTCATAGGATCGAAAAGTTTGAAATTTTCCATATTCTTAATGTTTTTTGCAAAAGTAGTTATTTGTTAAGAATGCACCAAGTTTTTTAGAATATTTCTAATAAAATAGGTAGCCTAACCCCTTGTCTTTCAAAGAGTGACATATAAGCGTACCCCAATAAGTGACATGTGAATGTACCCCATGAGTGACATATAAATGAACCCCATAAGTGACATATAAATGAGCCCCATAAGTGCGCCATTGTTCGTGGCCATTAAGGTCATTTGGCATTAAGCGCACCATGCTTGTAAGCCTTTTCCAACCTGCGTATTCCCTTCTCTCGGTATAAGCATCTTTCTTTGCGCGGTCATCAGTATAGCCGACCAGGAGACGACGTCCCCCTCCTTTGTCATATTCAACCATCTGGCAGTCTAGCTTAGGCTGTTCCTGTATCCAGTCTTTCACTTCCTGACTTTCGTTCTTTATCTTCGCACATTATATGCGACTCCAATTGTGGCAAGTTCCTTCATCTTGCCACCGATTTTCTCGACAACTATAACTCCGATATTGCCGGAACGATGCCTTTTCTTTCTGATAAACATAGTTAAAATACCTTTCGCGTCACCCAATATTAGGTGACGCAAAGATACAAAATATTGTTTATCAACCAGTGTTTTTTGAGTGACGAAGTCAGGGGATTAAACGGATTCTTTAAGCAACCAACGATATTTTTAACAACGGATTAAACGGATTTTTTTACGCAGCCATCGAATCCGTTTAATCCGATAAATCCGTTGTAAAAAAAATATCAGCAGTAAATCCGATAAATCCGTTGTTAATATTACGCAGCCATCGAATCCGTTTAATCCGATAAATCCGTTGTTAATTTAATGCAGCAGACATCCATCTAATCCGTTCTCTTACTCGGTTGGTGCACTTCTTGCTCGGTTGGTGCACTTGAGACAAGTGCACCCCCTAAAAAATCCGTTTAATCCGATAAATTCGTTGTTAAAAAAATATCAGCAGTAAATCCGTTTAATCCGTTGTTAAATATACCAAGCAAAAAAAATCCGTTTAATCCGTTCAATCCGTTGTAAAAATAAAACACAGACAAGTGTGTAGAATTACAACGGATTAA
>NZ_JAHQUY010000176.1 GCF_019052365.1 Leyella stercorea | reverse complement strand
AGTATGCGATAATCGTACAGTCCAAAAACTTCCGTGAAGTTTCTATTTTCATTTGTCGCTCTGATTTTCTTTCCTCCACAAGGTCTTTCCTTTTGGCATCAACCGTTATCGTGCAGGTGCAAAGGTATGACAGCGGGCTTTGGAAATATTCTGCTACTTTTGTTAGTTCTGTTAAAAAACATATCCAATGCTTTTAAAAACTATTTGGACTTCTTTATCAAAAACCAAAGGTTGCTTTTCCATGATTGGTATTCTCCTTGTTTTTCATTCTTGCCGCCAAAAGAAACTTTAGCCTCTCCATTGTGAAAAGGTGTAGCATACGAAAAAACGGGTGGAATAACAATAGCTCCACATGTATCAGCAAAACCTATTTTGCTATTTTTTCCTACAATTCTGAACAAGCCATCACTGACATAATCTGGACCATTGTCAATCTTATATACTTCAAATAGTTCTTTACCTGCATTATTAATACAAACTATTTCACCTTTTCTCGTGCCGACAAAGCCGATAGATGAAATCGTATCAGTAAATGCTATTGTATATTTTTTATTCTTTACAATAGTTTTTCCTTGTAAGTTTTTATATATAATGTTATTACCATTGTCAAATTTTACAATGGTCTGAGCTGTCAGCTGTTGGAAAAGTAAACATGATAGAAAAATAAAAAGGAACTTTTTCAAACTTAATGTTTTATACGTTAATGCCATTGTCGCTTACGTTTAAGTCCCTTTTAATCCATGCGGCTTAGCCGGGACTTTTGGCTGAGTCGTATCATTCAAAATTCATTAATATCAAATACAAACATCATGCCTATTTTATTTGGGAAATTTTATAATGTCAAAGTGTCAGGTAACTATTCAGCGATAGCCTTGCACCTTAATCCGCGATTGAAATATACAGCAAA
>NZ_JAHQUY010000175.1 GCF_019052365.1 Leyella stercorea | reverse complement strand
CCAAGCCAAAGAAAGAGTTTAAGGTGCCAGACAGTATAGAGGACTTCAATATCCTTGATTTTGTATAACAATAAAATTTAGAGAACAATGGAAAGAAACAGAAAAAGAAAGAATGGTGCGACAAAGGAATACATCAGTATTCAGTCCACAGTGAATGTAACCGTGTCGTCCCAAGCAGAAAAAAGAGTTGGGTATATAGACAAGTTTATGTCCAAAGCCGACTTTACTGCAAGAAACGGTAAGCAAGTCTGCATCAAAGAAGAGACACACGAGAGAATTATGAAGTTTGTGAATGTGGTTGGTAAAGGACAGGCTACTGTAGCAAGTTTCATAGACAACATCATCAACGAGCATTTTGCTATCCATGCTGCCGAAATCAAGGCTGCATTTGATGAGGGACTCAAGGCATATCGCCTCTAACAATAATTTTAAAGTACACCAATGAAAAAGAAAGACTACGGCTAAAATCTCAGCTCGCCACTGAATCCACAAGTCGGCATCATGCCGCATGAGTAAACAAAAGTATCAACCGCCAAACGGGATCATCCAATCCCCAAGGCACAGAAAAAAAACGATTTATGAACAAGAAAAACAGAATCATTCTTCTCGCTGCGATGATTGTCGCAGTCGTATCACAGACATTCGCGCAAGGCAACGACCTCTTCGGACAACGAACCGAACATGAAAAGCACATCGGCGATTGATGTACTTGGGAATAGCTCACCCTTGGAGTCGATCTTTTCTTGTATGGAAATGACCCTTATCACCTTCACCCTGCAAAACTCCAGGAACATCGCCAACTCCCGAACGCCACGCAGCGCATTGCTGAACTTCGAGATGACCAGTTCGTCACCTCGTTCCAGACAATCCATGAGCTGCTTCCATTCAGGGCGTGTCTACTCTTGGCTTGCACTATTTTACCCCAATTCGGGATAAAATAGCGATTAGTTGCATGTGAAGACAGATACACGAG
>NZ_JAHQUY010000026.1 GCF_019052365.1 Leyella stercorea | reverse complement strand
ATTAACTCCTAAGGCAAAATCAAGTATAATCTTTTGTAAAATTGCACAAAAACGCTTCATCTTTAAAGACTATTCATTAAATTTGTAGCCATAAAAACATATATATTTATGGAAAATAAAAAAGATTTGAATCGTATAAAGGTTATGTTGGCAGAGAAGAAGAAAACCAATAAATGGCTTGCTTTTGCCTTAGGAGTTAATGCCGCTACAGTTAGTAAATGGTGTACGAACTCTTCACAGCCATCACTTGAAACATTGATGAAAATTGCAGAGTTACTGGAAGTAAACTATACAGAACTTATAAGAGTCGAGCCAAAGTTATGAAAGCAAAGAATACCTTCACCATCCACACAGAACTGATGGATGGAACTCTATCAGGAGTTAGGAATATCTATATGGGGGCAAACTCTACTTGTCACCTCTACGTTATTCCACGTGATAAAATTAATGTAGCCAACGATATAGCAGACATAGCAGGTCAACCTGCTTTTTATATTTTGCTAGGTGATCCCAATGCATTAAAGCCAGAAGCATACATTGGTCAAACTACCGATTTTTCCAATCGTAAGAATGACCACGTTCAGAAGAAGGATTTCTGGAAGACAGCTCTCGTTTTTATATCAGATAATCATAAGATATATGGAGACGATGTGAAATATTTAGAGTATCTTGGCATAGAATCTGCACAAAGTGTTGAATCGTTTACCTTGCTCAATAGCTCAAATCCACGAAAGCCTAATATTGCACCGTATCGTGTTAATGATATGGAAGTCTTCTTCCGTGATATACAGTTGCTCACTCGTTTCTATGGATGCGGTATCTTTGATGCACCAGTAGCAAAGCCTCAATCAGAACATCTGTTCTATATTCACGCAACAGACCGTCCTGCAAAGGGGATTGGTTATTATGACAGAAACTCTAAACATTTTGTCCTCGTGAAAGGTTGTATCATCGCAAGTAAGGTGGTTCCAAGTTTCAAATCTGTTGCATCACGTCAGAGTTTCATTGATGAACATTGCAAAACGGAAAATGGGCAGATCATCCTTCAACACGATGTGCCTATGGACAGTCCAAGTGGTGCAAGTGGAATAATACTCGGCCGACCAAGTAATGGCTGGGATGATTGGAAGGATGCTGATGGCAATAAATTAGGTAATGCCATAGAGCGATAGGAATAAGGTAAATGAAACATGCTTCGATATCCTTCATGCCATTCTGCAGTACAATTGGTTTAATCGGAAGAAGAAGAATATATAATAGGAAAAATAATGAATTTACATTAGTGTCCCGTTAAAATCGGGACACTAATGTAAATGTAAATGTAAATAAACCTTGCAGATAAAACGGGTTAGGTTGCTAGTTAAAAAAGGATAAATGTAGGCGAGCATTTCAACCACGTGGTTGAAATGCTTAATTTTGTATTTGCTTGTTATTCTTTAAATTATGACTTTAGAGAATTGCCAAAATGGGCAATTTGTAGAAAAATTTGGATAGTTCAAACTGGAGGAAGCTATAGTGTAAACTGAACTGTGTCACGGCTCTGTTTACACTACCACAACAAAAAAAGATGGCAAGGTGTTTGACCCTGTCATCCTTCTGAAGTATGTTCGTGAATTGTTCGAAAACTCCCTATAGTTTATTCAAACACAAGCAATTTGCCTGTTAATACTTTCTTTGTACCGTTCATGTATGTCAGTATCACCTTGGTGATATTCATATTTGAAGCGTCTCCAGACACATAATAATAAGAAGTGTCCCATTCCCAACTTGCAGATTCAAACTCTCGAAGTGGTCCTGTGCCCTGGAAATGGCCGGTCTTCCTCAAATCGCCTACATCGTTGGTTACCTTGAAATATACATCGATGTACTTGATCGTATTTCTGTTGGTATTCATGTAGTTGAAATGGAATGATATACATGAATATTCAGAATCCCATCCCCAATCAGTAAAGAAGCCGTAAGGTGCTCTCTTTTTGAGACGTTTGACATACTCGTCAAGGTAATGGTATGACAGCTCACTTGTAATCATGTCATAATCCTCTGACTCATCTGTAAGGCTATCTTTGAATATTTCATAGTGATACCTGAAAGGACTGTATTCTTTCAGACTTTGGCTTAGTTCACTTTTATGTCCTGTTATATATGTGTAGCCCAGTCTGCCATCAGTTCTTGTGAAGTAATAAATGGTATCATTCTTGATTCCAATAGTGAATAATGAATCCTCAGAAAATGATTTCTCGCATTCATCACAATACAGAGACTTATTTCCTGTCGGCACCATTCTCCAGTTGTGAGTTTCCATATAGTCTGAACATTCTTTCTTCAGTTTGGCCAATCTTTCAGCTTTGAGCTTCTCTATTTTAATGGAGTCAGCCTTTGCTTTAGCTATCGAGTCTTGAATATGTCTTGTTCGTGCCTCATTTAGCGCAGTATATTTATCATCCAGCTGCTTGGAGTATTTTTGAACAAGCACATCAAGTTCATCCCCTGCTACTTGGGGGATGGACTTGTTCTTCTTGATGATCTTGGCGTAGTCCTTGGTTAGGGTGATCACAATATTGCTGTTTGAGGTCATGACATACAGATTTTGAGCTTTCTTGTCATAAGCATAGCTGCCCACAATATTGTCAACACGCTTAACCGACTTCTTGGTTACTCTTTTATAATAACCATCGCTTCCAAGTTCATAAGCAACAATTACTCTTCGCTGAGTAGAATTGCTTATAGAAAACTGGGCATGTACACCGATGGTTGCCATCACCAGCATGAATAAAACGATTATCTTTTTCATTGTCTGTCTTTGATTGAACTTATTTCTTCTTGATAAATTCGGCAAATTCTTTGCCTGTATATGTTTTCTCTTTCATCAGTTCAAGAACTGTTTTGTCCGAGAAATCGAGCCTGAGATTGGCAGTCGTTGGATATTTGACATTTGAACTCCAGAATGTGAAGTTGTATTTCTCACACGGATTCAGTGTTTTGCTGACTCTGCCAAGAGTATCGCTCATAGCAAATGATGCAACTGTTCCACAGCCAAGTGCTCTGATAGCCGTCTTAGCGGTATTGCCTGTATCTACTACATTATCAATGAGATAAGGAGTACGGTTTGTAGGCAAGTCTTTATGCCTGTAGACCCCCATGTCTTCGGCAGAAAGCGTCTAGCCTCTTTTCTTAGCATCATATTGTGAGTCTCGCTCTATACCACGAGGGCTTTAACGATAGGGAGGTGAGTATATGACGAGATAGCTCTTGCTAACTGCATGGTCTGTTCGGCTTTTCCATGATGTCCTGGAATTGGAACGAGAATCGCATTTTGAGGTAACAGCTTTGCTATCTGGCGAGCAGCATAGTCTATGGCATCATGGTCTCCATCTTTCAGTTTATATGCTACCCACCGGTTGATACCATCATAATATCTACCAGTGGATAGGAATGTGATACCGTCTGAAACAGTTTTGATTGGCTCGTTTTCTGTCATGGAGTAAATAATAACATGAATTCTGCATAACGTCTGCGCTCAATGGAAGGGATTCGTTTCCCTCGCCAATGGCAATGGTTCACATAATCGTCTCTGATGTTCCGGTTGCCTACTTCGAGTTTCTTTAAAACAGAACTTTTAGGGTATTTGTCTTTATATCCGGTCACCTTGTATGGTCCGATATTATATGATAATGCAGCAAGGAGTAGGGAGTCTTGACCATAGGAACGAAACATAGCGCATAACTCTCTGAGGTCTTTACGAAGAAGTTGCTCTGCTTCATATGTTGACATATTAGCTGAGTAACGTTCTCCAGGTCTGAGCTTATGTCCATAACCTATATAAGGATAGTCCTTAGCTCGGTGCATGCCTTCATAGAACTTGATACAGCATACCGCACGCTCGAAAGGTGGCAACTCGAATATGGATGCCGGTGTTGATGCCGGTCGCTCTGTCGGCATTCGAGCCTGGACATTCACAACCAGGCTCAGTGATATAAGCAGGAATAATATTATCTTTCTGAAAATCATTTTATCTTGAATTTGTTTATCTCGTCAATCATATTCTTGACATCGAGGTTTACACTTACGAAATTCTGATATAGGATTCGCTCCTTGGCATCCTTGGATGGGAAGGTGTAGAACTTCGGTATCTTGTAGTTCGCATAGTCAGCTTCTTCCTCAGCAATCTTCTTCATATCGAAGTCCGTCTTGCAATAGAACTTAGAGGTCTGGAACTCTGCCGACTCCTGGATGTTCATGCTGTCGCCTCGTCCGGTCTTGGTCTTAATGAAGTCACGAGCAGACTGACCGCATATCCAACCAGTTGGCATGTCTGAGATTTTACTGGCAGGAACAAGGCTGTCCATGTTCTCATTGAGATTGATGGAGGTCTTGTCACGGTCGATGGTCACACCTTTCTTTAACCCAAATCGGTCATTAGAAAATGACAAGAAGCTTTTTCTAGATAGTAGATATGTCAGTAGGTGTACATGTTGATAAGCGAGTAGAGGAGGAAGGTCTCGATATCTACGAGCATGGTTAGAGTGCATACAGCAATTGATATTACACAAAAAAAGCAGGAGTAGAACAACAATTCTACTCCTGCTTATATTTTACGCATATCTTTATCGATACACACTACTCATATCTGCTTACACAAGGTACTGTGAGCTGATGCTCTGGTTGCTGATGACGCGACGGATAGTCTCTGCGAACATGTCGGCTACAGAAAGCTGCTTTACCTTTGCGCAACGGTTAGAGTAGGGGATAGAGTCGGTGAAGACAATCTCCTCCAATGCCGAGTTCTGAACACGCTCAGATGCAGGGCCTGACATAACGCAGTGAGAAGCGCATGCTCGTACGCTCAGCGCACCAGCCTCCTTCATCACGTCGGCAGCCTTAGTGATAGTGCCGGCTGTGTCTACCATGTCGTCTACGATAATCACGTGCTTGCCCTTAACGTCGCCGATAATTTGGATGGTGTCAACAACGTTTGCACGAGCGCGGGTCTTGTTGCAGAGCACGAGCGGACAACCGAGGTACTTAGCGTAAGTGTTAGCACGCTTAGAACCGCCAACGTCAGGCGAAGCGATAACAAATTCGTCAGTCTTCAGGTTCAGACTCTGCAGATAAGGCAGAATAACACCAGAAGCGTAAAGGTGGTCAACCGGTACATCAAAGAAGCCCTGAATCTGATCTGCATGCAAGTCCATTGTGATAAGACGATCGATACCTGCAGCGCTCAGAAGGTCGGCAACAAGCTTAGCACCGATGCTAACACGTGGCTTGTCCTTACGGTCCTGACGAGCCCAGCCGAAATAAGGAATAACGGCGATGATGTGGCGTGCAGAAGCGCGCTTCGCTGCGTCAATCATAAGGAGCAACTCCATAAGATTGTCTGAATTCGGGAATGTGCTCTGAACGAGGAATACGTCGCGACCGCGGATAGACTCCTCGTACGATACTGCGAACTCGCCGTCAGAGAATCTGGTTACTACCAAATTGCCTAAAGGACAACCCAAACTTGCGCAGATCTTCTCTGCAAGGTATCTCGTGCTTGTACCTGAGAATACCAAAAAAGAGTTTTGTTCACTCATCTTAAATTGTTGTTATTTGTTAGGTTTTAATATATAAGCTTTCTTAATTTCTCAAAGTATGTTATGAGTTCTTTGTAGTCCATTTGATTGTGTATATTGAACTTGTTCCACAAATCTCCGCGGATGACAACACCGCCAAAGCCCAAGTCGCGGGCAATCTGAATATTGTCAAAGTTCATTCCACCCAAAGCATACACTTTCTTGTCAATCAAGCCCTTGTCAGAAGCTTCCTCCAGCTGGTTCATAGTGAACGTAGATGGCTCCAATGGTTCCGACTGACTGTCGAAAATGTTACCAAGAAATACATATGCCGATTGTTTTTTGAGTTCTTTAAGCTGGGCAAGGTCGCGACAAGTGCGTCCTACTTTACCTTTGTAGCCTTCGGGCACCGACTCCGCTGCGTTGTCGAGATGTATTCCTGCTAAACGATACTCATCTTTAAGATAGTAATGACCGTGTACGAATATCTTCTCGTAGGCTTTATCTGGCAGCAGCGACAATAGTCGCTCTGAATAAATCGGCGAAGTCTCTGGCTTATAAAGGTGCAAATTGTCTAACCCAACATCGAAGAGGGCTGCAAGTATTTTGTCTTCTTCCACAAAGAATGTGGATTTAGTCATTATTGCTAACTTCATAGTCCGTGTTCTAAATTTAGTGCAAATGTATGAATTTTCTATCAAACAGACAATTTTATAGACAACTATTTGTAACTGAAATGTAATTTGACCGCGTTATTCCACAAGTTTTCCGTCTTTCTGCAGGGCATGCCATACAGAATAGCGTGCTTCTGGATTGTTTTTCTCTATTTCTTCAAATATACGTTTCATCTGTGTGCGGTTGGTCTCACGTTCGTGAGGGCATGTTTTTTCCTGCTTCGCATAGCGACGTAGCATGGCATATTCTGCGATGTCCTTTTCGTGCTCCAGACACAACGGACGGATAATGGTCAGCGGCATCTTGTCCAACTTCTTTACGGCAGGCATTGTTGAGAATGAGCCTTCAAAGAAGGTATTGAGCATTGTGGTGTGAATGATATCGTCCTGATGATGTCCGAGTGCTATCTTGTTAAAGCCGTTGTCCTGCGCAAAGCGGAACAACGCCTTGCGTCTGTGCCACGAACAAAGGAAGCAAACAGGTTTATCAGAAGGAGTGGTATCGTCGAATGCAGTCTGCACGATATGCAGCTTCACGCCGTGCTCTTTGGCGAAAGACTCCAAATAAGATGTGTCTGATTCGTAGCTCACGTTCGCCATGCGCACATGTACGGCTTCTACCTCTATCCGCGGCTTGTAAATGCGCTGTCGCTGTGCAAGCATCTCAAGCAGACAAAGCGAATCTTTACCGCCTGAGAGACCGATAAGTATGCGGTCACCGTCAGAGAGCATAGAGAAGTCTGTTAGGGCTTTCTGAAAACGCTTGTATAGCTTATGGTATAGAATTTGTTCGGGAGTCTTCGGCATGGCTTCTTATTTGAAAACAAGATATACTGCCGCTACGAGGAATACAAAGGCAAGCAGATGATTCCATCTCAGCGATTCGCCCTGGAACATGACGTTGGCTATCACGGCAAAGACAATGAGGCTGACGCATTCCTGCACAACCTTCAGCTGTACGAGTGAGAACGGTCCTCCGTTGCCTTGAAAGCCGATACGATTGGCTGGCACCTGGCAGCAATATTCAAAGAAGGCTATCATCCACGAGAATACGATGACGCCTATAAGCGGCCAATGGCTCGACGTGCCAGTCTGCTGTAGCTTGAGATGTCCGTACCAGGCTAAAGTCATAAAGATGTTACTTAATATTAGAAGAATTATTGTGTAGAATCCTGACATTGTGTTTCCTTTCAATTATTATTCTCGTAAGTTGTCATTTTTGTCAGAAATAAAGGAGCCGGTTGCTTTATTCCGACTCCTTTATTTCGTTCGTTATTTTTCGTTATCTGTTTGTTATCCGTTCATTGTCTTATCCTCTGAGCTTCTCGTCCATAGACGCAGCAGCTCTTCTGCCGTCGCCCATAGCAAGGATAACGGTAGCTCCGCCACGAACGATGTCGCCACCTGCGAAGATTTCCGGACGCGAACTCTGCATCTGGTCGTTAACGGCGATAGTGTTTTTTCTGCCAAGCTCAAGACCTTCGATCGACTTCGGAACAAGTGGGTTTGGAGATACGCCAACTGCAACGATTACCTGATCGACATCGAGTGTTACGGTCTTGCCCTCAACCGGCACCGGTGAGCGGCGTCCGCTTGCATCAGGCTCTCCAAGTTCCATAACCTGAAGCACGGCTGCCTTCACGGCGCCCTTCTCGTCAGCGATATATTCTATCGGGTTGTGCAACGTGAGGAAATTGATACCTTCCTCCTTTGCATGCTTCACCTCCTCAAGACGTGCCGGCATCTCTGCCTCAGAACGACGATATACAAGAGTTACGTCGCCACCCAAGCGCTTAGCAGTACGGCAAGAGTCCATAGCGGTGTTGCCGCCGCCTACGACGAGTACATGCTTGCCTATATTAAGAGGTGTATCTGCGAGCGGGTTGGCTGCATCCATGAGGTTGACGCGAGTGAGATACTCGTTAGACGACATGATGTTCAGCGCATTCTCGCCCTTGATGTTCATAAAGTTGGGTAGACCAGCACCCGATCCAACGAAGATACCCTTGAAACCTTCAGATTCGAGCTGGTCGACAGTTATCGTCTTTCCAACTATGCAGTCGGTATGGAACTCAACGCCCATCTTCTTCAGATTCTCTATCTCAACATCCACGATGTGATTAGGCAGACGGAACTCTGGAATACCATATTTCAATACGCCGCCAATCTCGTGCAACGCCTCGAAGACATGAACCTCGTAGCCCTTCTTCGCCATGTCGCCAGCAAAGCTGAGTCCTGAAGGACCACTACCAACTACAGCCACCTTTATGCCGTTCTTCGGAGCAAGGTCGGGCAGAGCGATGTTGCCGCTTTCGCGCTCGAAGTCGGCTGCGAAACGCTCCAGGTAGCCGATAGCTACAGCCGGTTCGTTCATCTTCAGATGGATACACTTGCTCTCGCATTGCTTCTCCTGCGGACATACACGACCGCAGACAGCAGGCAGAGCAGATGTGCTCTTAAGAACCTTGGCAGCAGCGAGGAACTGTCCGCGCTCGATGTTCTTGATGAACGACGGTATATTGATGTTAACCGGGCAGCCTTCTACACAAGCTGGCTTTCCGCAGTCGAGACAACGATGAGCCTCGCGTACAGCCATCTGCTTTGTCAAGCCCTTGTTTACTTCCTCGGTACGTGTGGTTGCACGATATACTGGGTCAAGCTCAGGCATTGTTACACGCTCTATAGCCTTGCGCTCTGCAGGCTTCATTGCAGCTCGAAGCTCCTTACGCCATTCCGAATCGCGATTGGTGAGTTCTTCGATGGTTTCGGTTGTCGGCTCTACATCCATGCAAGTCTCGCAAGTGTGAAGTTCCTCTTGCTTTGCAAAGCCACGCAAATGCTCTTCGTAATGCTCCATCTCTTCGCGTTCTGCATCGCGGAAAGTGCCCATACGCTTGAACATCTCGTCCCAATCGACAAGCGAACCGTCAAATTCCGGTCCATCGATACATACGAACTTGGTCTTGTCGCCAATAGAGAGTCGGCAAGCACCGCACATGCCCGTGCCATCAACCATGATAGTATTGAGCGATACCTCAACCGGTACGTTATACTTCTGTGCCATGAGGCAGCAGAACTTCATCATGATAGGAGGACCAATTGCGAACACTTTGTCCACATGCTCCTCTTGAGTGATGAACTTCTCGATACCTACGGTCACAACACCCTTTTCGCCATACGAACCATCGTCGGTCATGATGATGAGTTCGTCAGAACTCTGGCGAACTTCGTCTTCGAGAATAACAAGTTCTTTAGAACGACCTGCGATAACCGAAAGCACACGGTTGCCAGCAGCCTTCAACGCACGGATGATAGGAAGCATTGGAGCTACGCCAACGCCACCACCAGCACATACTACAGTTCCGAAGTTTTCTATATGGGTAGGGTTGCCGAGCGGTCCTACAACGTCGGTGATGTAGTCACCCTCGTTAAGATCGCACAGCTTTGTTGATGACAATCCAACTTTCTGCACCACAATAGTGATAGTGCCATGCTCAATGCTTGCATCAGCAATAGTAAGCGGCACACGCTCGCCATTCTCGCCAACTCTGACGATAATGAAGTTACCAGCCTTACGGCTCTTGGCAATCAATGGTGCTTCGATTTCAAAAAGGAATACCTTTTCAGAAAGTTGCTTTTTAAGGACAATTTTGTTCATAGGTAGTAACGGATTAGATTTGTTGATGTTTGCTTTGTAGATGAATTAAAACAAAAATTTGAGAGCTACGACTGCCTGTTGTTGTACGTGTAAATATCATACGCTTTCGCAACGTGCAAATCTTAACTCTCAAATCTCTGTTGTAATTAATTAAAAGTTCTTATCGTCGAGCATCTCGAAACCGCAGTATGGTACGAGTACCTTCGGTACACGGATGCCTTCAGGTGTCTGGTTGTTCTCGATGATTGCAGCCACTATACGCGGCAAAGCGAGTGCAGAACCATTGAGAGTGTGGCAAAGCTCGGTCTTCTTTGTCTCCGAATTGCGATAGCGGCAATGCAGACGATTTGCCTGATAGCTCTCGAAGTTAGATACGGAAGAAACCTCAAGCCAACGCTTCTGTGCGGCGCTCCATACCTCGAAGTCGTAGCAGATAGCAGATGTGAAGCTCATGTCACCACCGCAAAGACGCAGGATGTGGTAGGGGAGTTCGAGCTTCTTAAGCAGGCCCTCTACATGGTCGAGCATCTCGTTGAGCGACTGGTATGAATGCTCAGGCTTGTCGATGCGTACAATCTCTACCTTGTCGAATTGATGCAGACGGTTCAGACCGCGAACGTCCTTGCCGTAAGATCCAGCCTCACGACGGAAGCAAGCAGAGTAAGCGCAACGCTTGATAGGCAGATCTTTCTCGTCGAGTATCTCGTCGCGGAAGATGTTTGTCACTGGCACCTCGGCTGTAGGGATAAGGTAGAGGTTGTCGAGCTGGCACTGGTACATCTGAGCCTCCTTATCAGGAAGCTGACCGGTACCGTAACCAGAAGCCTCGTTCACAACGTAAGGAGGCTGTACCTCAAGGTAGCCACTCTTGCGAGCTTCATCAAGGAAGAACGCCTCAAGAGCACGCTGCAAGCGAGCCATCTTGCCTACATAGATAGGGAAGCCGGCACCTGTAATCTTAACGCCCAAATCAAAGTCGATAAGATTGAACTTTTTGCAAAGATCCCAGTGGCACATAGCGTCCTCCGGGAGATTCGGCATTTCACCACCTTCCTTAACGACAACGTTGTCGCTTGCGTCCTTGCCTTCCGGAACATCATCGTTCGGGATGTTAGGAATAGTGCAAAGCTTAGCCACGAGGTCTTTCTCTGCCTGTGCCTTTGTTTCTTCAAGCTGTTTGTTCACTTCTTTAAGAGAAGATACTTTTTTCTTTATTTCTTCAGCCTCTTCTTTGTTGCCCTGTTTCATAAGAGTACCGATTTGGGCTGCCATCTTCTTTGCTTCTGCAAGGTTCGAGTCAAGTTCCTGCTGTGTCTCGCGACGACGCTTGTCGATTGCGAGCACTTCGTTAATGGCTTCCTCAGCACCCTTGAAGTGCTTCTTGTTCAAACCGCGGATAACACGTTCTGTTTCCTCACTGATGAGTTTAAGTGTAAGCATATCTGAAATATTAATTATAAAATTCTTCGTTATCTTATTCGAGATACAAAATTACATAAAAAATATTTCTTACGGCATAAAAACTAATAAAAAACTAAGAATTTATTAGTGTACGGAAGGGTAGTAATGTATAAAAAGCATTAATCCCAATCCTCAAGTGTATGAGGATTGGGATTAATATGTTTGTTTGGAATAGTTTTTTTATTAAATTTAAGCCTCTGCTTCAGGTATTACAGACACAGTGCTCTTGTCCTTGCGACCCTTGCGGAAGTTAACGACGCCGTCAACCAATGCATAGAGTGTGTCATCCTTACCAATACCTACGTTCAGGCCCGGGTTGTGCTTTGTACCGCGCTGGCGAACGATGATGTTGCCTGCGATGCACTTCTGGCCACCCCAGATTTTAACGCCTAATCTTTGAGAAGCTGATTCACGTCCGTTCTTAGAACTACCTACACCTTTCTTATGTGCCATTTCTTGTTCCTCCTAAATTTAAGCGATTACTTCTTTGATTGCAACTTCTGTGAACTGTGCGCGGTGACCATTCTTCTTGCGATAGTCCTTGCGACGCTTCATCTTGAATACGATGACCTTGTCACCCTTTACAAGAGGATTTACAACTTCACATACAACTTTAGCACCTTCTACGGCAGGTGCACCTACCTGTACTGAACCTTCCTTGTCAACAAGCAGTACCTTGTTGAATTCAACAGTCTGGCCTTCCTGAGCGTCCTTGATGTGGTGAACGAAGAGCTTCTTGCCCTGCTCTGCCTTGAACTGCTGACCGTTAATCTCTACGATTGCGTACATTTATTTATTTATATAAACGGGTTTTTCCGCAAGGCGTGCAAGCATCGTGCCGCAACTTCTTTGAGCCTTTACGGACTAAATCGGCTGCAAAGGTACAAATTATTTATATTATTAGGTATATTAGGTAATATAAAATTTAAAAAGTTTAACAAATTAAGCACCTGATTAACTGAGTTTTATATAAAATGGGGCATATAATGCAAAAACGAGCAGACAGATAAGCGTTATTGACAGCATTTATAGAATGCCATAAAAACACTTATTTGGCTACTCGTCTTCTTATTTACATGTCAACTCGTATACTTGTATACTCGTCAACTTGAATATTATTAGTCAAGCCACTTAACGTAGCAGAAGTCCTCACGATGAACGAGGTTCTCGTTCTTCGGGTACATACGTACGCAGCTCTTGAATGCACCAGCTACATCAGGCTCGAATGTAGCCTCGAATGTGTAGTTGTTGCCCTCGCGACCTACCATCTTGAACTCGCGCTTGCTGAAGATGTGTTCCTCACCATTCTTGTCAGTCTTGATAGATACAAGCTCAAGACCTACTGCGTCGTTCAAGCCCTGCTCGTCGATAACGTAGCGGAGAGTGTACTCTTTACCAGTCTCAGCTGCGCTGAGTGCAGAGTCGTCTTTGCTAACCACGCGGATAGCGTCCCAACGCTCAGCAACGGTCTCCTTCCAAGCAGCGAGCTCCTTAGCGAGACGGTTGTTGTTGGCTGCGAGCTTCTTGAAGTTAGCTGCCTCCTTGCTGTAGAACTTGTCATAGTAGTCGTCAAGCTGACGCTTCATTGTATAGTGAGGAGCGATAGTTGCGATAGAGTTCTTGATTGTCTTGATCCAACCCTCGCTGAAACCCTGCTCGTTACGGTTGTAGTAGAGCGGCAGAATCTCGTTCTCGAGCAGCGAGTAGATAGTAGCTGCGTCGAGCTGATCCTGATAGCCCTGGTTCTGGTATGTGCGCTCCTGCTTGAGAGCCCAACCAGCACCCTCGCGGTAGCCTTCAACCCACCAGCCGTCGAGAACTGAGAGGTTTACAACGCCGTTCATCTCAGCCTTCTCGCCTGATGTACCAGAAGCCTCGAGCGGACGTGTCGGAGTGTTCATCCAAATATCAACGCCAGAAACAAGGCGACGAGCGAGCTGCATGTCGTAGTCCTCGAGGAAGATGATCTTGCCGAGGAATTCAGGACGCTGGCTTATCTCGAAGATCTTCTTGATCAGACCCTGACCAGCACCGTCAGCCGGGTGAGCCTTACCAGAGAAGATAAACTTAACCGGACGCTCCGGGTTGTTCACGATCTTAGAAAGGCGCTCCAGGTCGGTGAAGAGGAGGTGAGCACGCTTGTATGTAGCGAAGCGGCGGCAGAAGCCGATGTAGAGAGCGTTCGGTGTGATGCTGTCGAGGAGAGCAACAACACGTGAAGGGTCGCCCTGGTTCTTCAACCATGTAGCAGCAAACTTTTCGCGGATGTAGTTAACGAGCTTCTTCTTCAGCGCCATACGTGTCTCCCAAATCTCTGCGTCTGGCACATTGTAGATAGCGTGCCACAGGCTCTCGTTGCACTGGTCGTAGATGTAGTTCTTGTCGAAATACTTAGCGTATACCTTGCGCCACTCTGTTGCAGTCCATGTCGGGAAGTGAACGCCGTTTGTTACGTAGCCTACGTGGCTCTCCTCAGGATAGTAACCCTTCCAGATCGGAGCAAACATGCGCTGGCTCACCCAACCGTGGAGCTTACTTACGCCGTTAACCTCCTGGCAAGTGTTGCAAGCGAAGGTTGACATACAGAAGCGCTCTGAGTGATCCTCAGGGTTTGTACGACCCATGCCAATGAACTCGTCCCATGTGATGCCGAGCATCTGCGGAAAACCGCCCATGTACTTGCCGAAGAGCGACTCGTCGAAGTAGTCGTGACCAGCCGGTACCGGAGTGTGAACAGTATAGAGTGAAGAAGCGCGAACGAGCTCGAGAGCCTCGTTGAACGACAGACCTTCCTTAATGTAGTCGATAAGACGCTGGAGGTTGCAGAGAGCTGCGTGGCCCTCGTTGCAGTGGTAGATCTCCTTCTTGATGCCGAGCTTCTTGAGTGTGAGTATACCGCCGATACCGAGGAGAATCTCCTGCTTCAGACGGTTCTCGTTGTCGCCACCATAGAGAGCGTGTGTAATCGGGCGGTCGAACTCAGAGTTCATATCGTTGTCTGTATCGAGCAAGTAGAGCTTGATGCGACCAACGTTCATAGCCCATACGTATGCGTGAACCTGATAGTTCATGTAAGGTACGTCAACAACCATCGGCTGGCCGTTCTCGTCGAGCACGCGCTCTACTGGCAGAGAGTTGAAGTTCTGAGCGTCGTACTTAGCGATCTGCTGACCGTCCATAGACAAAGTCTGCTTGAAGTAGCCGTAACGATAGAGGAAGCCTACACCGCACATGTTTACGTTAGAGTCAGAAGCCTCCTTCATATAGTCGCCTGCAAGCATACCGAGACCACCAGAGTAGATCTTCACAACCTGGTTGATACCGTACTCCATACAGAAGTAAGCCACAGATGGACGTGTTGCGTCTGGCTTAACATCCATGTAGTCGCGGAACTTCTTGTATACCTGCTTAACCGATTCCATGATGGCCTTATCCTTCACGATAGCCTCCTTGCGCTCATAGCTCAGACGGTCGAGAAGCATTACCGGGTTGTGACCAACCTCTTCATAGAGATCGCTGTCAAGGCTCTTCCACATGTTGCGAGCCTCATAGTTCCACGCCCACCACATGTTATGTGCGAGCTCATCAAGACACTTCAACTCTGAGGGAAGTGTAGACTTGACGTTTACCTCCTTCCACTGAGGAGCGTTAGCATAGTCTGCTTTGATTTTCATAAGTTATTAATTATTATTTATTTAGTTGTATTTTTCTTACCTTTTAATTACTCGCCAGCTTTTGAGCATCTTGCCTCCGCCTTGCGCAGCGCGATGTCGTATGCTTCATAGTAATATGTAATGAACTTGCTCCACAATGCGTTCTCTGCCAGAGCGCGTGCCTTGTTGCGTATGCGTCCCTGCTTCTGCTTCGTAGCATTGGCGTACTTCTCAACAGCCGCCTTGATGCTGTCAGCCACCTCATTGTAGTTGTAGTCTGTGCGGTGGATTACCTCCACGCCATCCTCGATGGTGCCTTCCTTGCCAATAACGGTGTTTGCCCAAAGGCCGAAGCCTGCAAGGTCGGTTGTGATGCACGGCACCTTGAACGCCGTAGCCTCCAGAGGAGTGTAGCCCCACGGCTCGTAGTAAGACGGGTAGATGCAGAGGTCGTTGCCCAGGATGGTGTCATAATAAGAAAGGTTCACAATGCCGTCCTCGCCTGTGAGGTAGCACGGAATGAACACCAGCTTTACGCGTTCGCCCTTGGCGTTGTGCATGCCGAGCCAGTTCATCATGCCCAATGCACGGTCGTTCTGTTGCTCGTTCAGCCAATGGGTGATGACTGGGGTAGGGAGCGGAGTGTCGAATTTCTCACCTTTCTCCATAGCAGCCAAACGCTCTGCCAAGTCTTCGCGAGCGCAGTTTACCCATGCCGGCACTTCGATGAAGGCAACTATGTCCTTCTTAAGGTTCTCTGCATTGGTGCGCAGACGATTCATAGCATCGATGAAGACATCAATACCTTTGTTGCGCCATTCGTAGCGTCCGCTTGTAGAGATGATGATTGCGTCGTCTTCAATCTCGTCGCCAGAGAGAGCACGTGCTATGTCGAGCAGACGCTTGCGGGCTGCGGCACGCTTCTTGTCGAAAGTCTTGCCCTGCGGCACGAAGTCGTCTTCGAAGCCGTTCGGCAGCACTACGTCCACCGGCTTATCCATAAGCTCCTTGCATTCTGTGGCTGTTATATCGCTCACAGTTGTGAAGCAGTCTACGTGGAGCGCTGTCTGCTTCTCAATAGAGTGTTTGCTCTCCATGTTCAGCTCGGCAGCCATCTGGTCGCCGTTGTATGCCTCAAGGTATTCGTAGAGCGGCTTGTTGTTGCCGGCAATACTGCGTCCGATACTTGTAGCATGTGTGGTGAAGATGGTTGCAATCTGCGGCACGCGGTCGTTGATGTAGAGTGCGCCCAAACCAGTCATCCACTCGTTAGCATGATAAATAACCTTAGCTTGCTTCTTAGCTTTCGGCTTGCTGATTTCGCTGTTATAGAAACTCTCCACAACAAGACCCGCTGCGTACGAGAACATCGAAGCCTCGTCGTAGTCGCCGTATGCGTGAAGGCTGTCAACGTGGTACTTCTCCCAAAGCTGACCGTATATCATGTCCTTCTCAGCATAATACTGATTGAAGTCGACGAGTATGGCTACCGGATTGCCCGGCACCGTCCATCTGCCTATCTTTACTTTCAAGCCTTCTTTCTCTGCCTTCTTTCTCCACGAAGCGAAGAGTTTGTCGTCTTCGATGAAATACGGACTTGTTTTTTCACCCCAACAGTCAGGACCAATAAAGATGAGTTTGTCACCAAGCTGCTCTACAAGCGTCTTGGCTCTTGTCGAAAGCACTGTATAAATGCCTCCTACCTTATTGCAAACTTCCCAACTCGATTCAAAAATGTAGTCTGGAAATAAATTCTCTTTTTTCATAAAAAAGTTTAATGTCGCTTGCAAAAATACTATTTTAAAGATAAAAAAACGATTTTTAGGCTCTCTTGTTTTGCAAAACAGCCGTATTCTTGATGTAAATTTAATACTTTTGCGCAGAGTTAAGCACATATTGCGCAGAGTTAAGCACATATCTTACAATCTCATATTTTTACACAATGTTAAAACAAACAAATTAACAATATGAAAAAGTTATTCGTCCTTATGTTTGTGCTCCTTGTGTCTGTTAAACTTACAGCGCAGAGCGACAAAGTGTTCCATACGTACATTTACAACGATGAATTTAAGGTGTATATGGACATAAATTTGTATGAAAACAACGTAATCGTTCCTGATCAAGAGCTTTTCGGAGAGATACCCGGCTACTTCGGAGCCAAGCGCGACCAACGTAAATGGCTAATCACGTCTGCCAAAATTGACGGCAAGAATAGCGCTACTCTCGAGATTGTCAACGATTACGGGTCGGAAGATCTCACCGCCACTCTTACCTACAACCCTGAAGATGGTTCGTATGTGCTTAAGCAAAAGAGTGGTAGTCGCATCAAGATTGTTGTAAACCGCAAATGGGTGAAGATACCTACCGAACTGAAACTTGTTCCGCGCAAGTAGTATGTTACCCGTATCTGGTAAGTCGATTACCTGTATCTGGTAACTTTATTACCGGTGTCGGGTAATGCTATTACATGTATCGGAGAACTCAAGTACCAAACACAGGTACTGAGGGAGAGTATACAAAGAAGGGCTGAATTCCTTGTGCAGAATTCAGCCCTTCTTTGTATACACATTATTATATATGCTTGTAGCACAATGTCTTTGTTTGCATTTTTGCCTTGTTTACGGCAGAAACTAACGTGTCTTTGTCTTCAAAACCGGTTCGCATGTGAGACCTATGCCCAGCTTCTTGAATATCTTTCTGTCCACTTCGCTCAGCATAACCGTGCAATGAACCTGACAGCCACGTAGCTTAGGCAATTGTTCCAATGCCTTGCGGCAGTTCTCATCGTTCTCAGAGAGCACAGAGAGCGCCACGAGCACCTCGTCGGTATGCAGACGAGGGTTGTGACCGCCAAGATAATTGGTCTTGGTATACTGTATCGGCTCGATCATCGACTGCGGAATGAGCTTTGTTGTATGGTCGATTCCGGCAAGATGCTTCGTCACGTTTAGCAGAAGGGCGGCGCTACAGCCCAACAGCGGACTTGAATTGCCGGTGATGATTGTGCCGTCCTCAAGCTCGATAGCCGAAGAAGTGTGTCCGGTACGCTCCAGACACTCACGTGCTGCAACGGTGGTTCGACGGAAGTCGGTTGTTATCTTCGCCTGGTTGAACAGCATCTGTATCTTGCTGATTTCTCCTTCGTTGCATGCGCCGAGAGCCAGCTTATTTGTAGCCTCATAGTAGCGGCGGATAATCTCGTTCTTCGATGCCTCGCAGCAAACCTTGTCGTCGCTGATGCAGAAGCCTACCATATTCACGCCCATGTCTGTCGGCGACTTGTATGGATTCTCGCCGTAGATGCCTTCGAAGAGAGCGTTCAATACGGGGAAAATCTCGATGTCGCGGTTATAGTTCACCGCAATCTTGTTGTAAGCCTCAAGATGGAATGGGTCAATCATGTTGACGTCGTTAAGGTCTGCCGTTGCTGCCTCGTATGCGATGTTCACCGGGTGCTTCAACGGAAGGTTCCAAACCGGGAATGTCTCAAACTTCGCATAGCCCGCTCTTACGCCGTGCTTGTTCTCGTTATAGAGCTGGCTAAGACATACAGCCATCTTGCCGCTGCCCGGGCCCGGTGCGGTCACGATAACCAGCGGACGCTCGGTCTTTACGTAGTCGTTCTTTCCGAAGCCGTTGTCTGAAGCAATGAGCTTGACGTCATGCGGGTAGCCCTCAATGAGGTAGTGGCAGTAGGTCTTGATGTTGCTGCGCTCAAGACGCTGCTTGAAGGCGATTGCGGCGGGCTGTCCGTTGTAATGAGTGATGACAACCGAACCGACCATAAAGCCACGGTTCTGGAACTCGCTGCGCAAACGTAGCACATCCTCGTCGTAGGTGATGCCAAGGTCGGCGCGTTTCTTGTTCTTCTCAATGTCGGCAGCACTAATGACAATCACTATCTCTATGCTGTCACTTATCTTCTGAAACATGCGCAACTTGCTGTCGGGCTGAAAACCCGGCAGCACGCGGCTTGCATGATGGTCGTCGAAAAGTTTGCCACCAAGTTCGAGGTACAATTTCCCATCAAACTGCGAAATTCTCTCCTTGATGTGCTCCGACTGAATGTTCTGATACTTCTCGTTATCAAATCCGATGTTCATAATTGCTTATCTATTCTTGTACATTGACTCGTAATAGTTCTGATAATCGCCAGACGTCACGTTGTCCATCCACTCCTGATTGTCAAGATACCAGCGCACAGTCTTCTCAATGCCTTCTTCAAACTGCAGGCTCGGCTCCCAACCGAGTTCCTTCTGCAATTTGCGTGAGTCGATAGCGTAGCGCATATCGTGGCCCATACGGTCGGTAACATGAGTGATGAGGTTGAGGTCTTCACCTTCCTTACGACCGAGCAGGCGGTCGACGGTGTTGATGAGGACGTGGATGATGTCGATGTTCTTCCACTCGTTGAAACCGCCGATATTATATGTGTCAGCCACCTTGCCCTTATGGAAGATAAGGTCGATAGCGCGAGCGTGGTCTTCTACGTACAACCAGTCGCGTACGTTCAGACCCTCGCCGTATACCGGCAGCGGCTTGCGATGACGGATGTTGTTGATGAAGAGCGGGATGAGCTTCTCCGGGAACTGGTACGGGCCATAGTTGTTGGAGCAGTTGGTCACGATGGTCGGCATTCCGTATGTGTCGTGGAAGGCGCGTACAAAGTGGTCGCTGCTTGCCTTTGCGGCAGAGTAGGGCGAGTGGGGGGTATACTTGGTGGTCTCAAGGAAGAACTCTGTGCCGTAAGCATGGTGGTGAGCAGAAGATGCTTTTGTTGTGAACGGCGACTCAATACCTTCCGGGTTTGTAAGTTCGAGCGCGCCATAAACTTCATCTGTAGAGATGTGATAGAAGCGCTTGCCCTCGTACTTCTCTGGAAGGCTCTCCCAATATATCTTCGCAGCCTGAAGCAACGACAATGTGCCCATCACGTTAGTGCGTGCGAAGGTGAACGGATCCTTAATAGAGCGGTCTACGTGGCTCTCTGCAGCGAGGTGGATAATGCCGTCAACCTTGTGCTTCTTCATGAGCTCGAGAACCATCTCGAAGTCGCAGATGTCGCCTTTAACGAATGTGTAGTTCTCCTTGTCCTCGATGTCCTTCAGGTTGGCGAGGTTGCCAGCATATGTGAGTTTGTCGAGGTTTATGATGTTATACTCCGGGTACTTGTTGACAAAAAGTCGAACAACATGTGAGCCGATAAAACCGGCACCGCCAGTAATGATGATATTCTTCATATTATTTACTAATTTAGTGTGTGATATGCTTATTTGTTGTTTGCTTCTGCAAGCTGCTTGATGCACACTTTCAGTGAATCGGTCCAGTAGGGAACCTTTACACCGAATGTAGCTTTGAGTTTCGACTTGTCGAGCACAGAGAAGTGCGGACGCTTTACCGGACTCGGGAACTCCTCGCTGTAGCAAGGCTGGATGTCGCAAGTGTTGCCAGAAAGTTCGCATATAACCTTCGCAAAGTCGAACCATGAGCATACGCCTTCGTTAGAGAAGTGATAGATGCCGGTCTTGTCAAGTTGTTTTGTTTCGATTATATGTGAGATAACGTCAGCAAGATCGCCCGCAAATGTCGGGGTGCCTACCTGGTCGAATACGACCTTGAGTGAGTCTTTTGTAGAGGTGAGCATCTGCATCGTCTTTACAAAGTTCTTGCCCCACTGCGAATAGAGCCATGCTGTACGTATGATGATATGGTTGCATCCAGTGGCCTCTATCGACTTCTCGCCTGCGAGCTTTGTCTTGCCATAAACGCCGAGCGGATTTGTCTCCCAATCCTCACGGCACGGCACATTACGATCGCCTTGGAATACATAGTCGGTGCTCACGTGTATAAGCGTGCCGTCTACTTCCTTCATGGCTGTAGCAAGATTGCCCGCAGCTGTATTGTTTAGCAGATTGGCAAAGTCGTAGTCAGTTTCTGCTTTGTCTACGTTGGTGTAGGCTGCGCAGTTGACAATAACATTCACGTTGCGCTCCTTTACCATCGCACGTACGGCGTCAATATTGGTGATGTCGAGTTGTTCGTAGCCCTCAGCTACATCAGTAAATATATAATGGTGTTTGCTACCAAGTGCCACGCGCTGCATTTCGTGTCCGAGCTGACCGTTGGCACCAGTTACTAATATGTTCATAGTTATAGATATTTAAAAAGTAAACGGAGAATCGAAGTCTTTCAACAGTGCATGCTTAGTGTCTTTCTCGCTCAAGATAGCCTTGTCGGTAGGTATGCGCCAGTCGATGCCTAACGATTCGTCGAGAATAGATATGCCACCATCAGCTTCCGGATGGTAGAAATTGTCGCATTTATACTGGAATACGGCTGTTTCGCTCAACACTGCAAAACCGTGAGCGAAGCCTTTCGGGATAAAGAACTGGCGATGGTTGTCCTCTGTCAACTCTACAGCTACATGCTTGCCGTATGTTGGCGAACCTTTTCTTATGTCTACAGCAACATCAAGAACGGCACCTTTCACACATCTTACGAGCTTACTCTGTGTGAATGGCGGGCGCTGGAAATGAAGACCACGCATCACGCCATACGACGACATGCTCTCATTGTCCTGACAAAACTCTATGTGGCCTACCTTTTCGTCAAACTCTCGCTGTGAAAAACTCTCGAAGAAATATCCTCGAGCATCCTTGAAAATGCGTGGTTCAATAATAACCACTCCTTCAATATCGGTTTTAATTACTTCCATATCGGTGTTATTGTTTTTGCAAAGGTACATATTATTTATTTATTACGTGGTATATTATCATAATTTGCTTACTAAAAAAGGTGAAAGCCTATTAATCTGTGGTAAAGATATTGGTTAAATTTCGCTGTTAGAAATATAAATGGTAATTTCGCTTCCACAGATTTATCGTTCCAAATACGAACATTATTTATGAAAAAGATACTATTTGCTATATTCTTGGCGTTCTCGGCATTGCACATGTCGGCTTACGACTTCCTCAGACCGGTTAAAGATTCAATTCCTAACGGCTACAACTTCTGGGTGTATACACCTATCGACTACTTCTATTCGCAGGAGCATACTCCGGTGATCATATTCCTCCACGGAGCGAGCCTTTGTGGCAGAAATCTTAATCGTGTGCGTCGCTACGGACCGCTTGACGCTATCGTAAAGGGTCGCGAGATTGAAGCGCTGACTATTGTTCCGCAAAACCCTGGCGGCGCTTGGAACCCTAAGAAGATAATGGATGTGCTCGATTGGGTGAAGCGCAACTATGCTTGTGACACAACCCGTGTGTATGTGCTCGGCATGAGTTTGGGCGGATATGGCACAATGGATGTTTGTGCAACGTATCCCGACCGCATAGCAGCAGGAATGGCGTTCTGCGGCGGTTCGTCCTTGAAAGACGTGAGCGGATTGGGCAAGTTGCCGTTCTGGATAATACATGGCACAGCAGACCGTGCGGTGCCTATAAAGCAGTCGAAGGTAGTTGTCGAGAAACTGAAGGAAAGCGGTAATGATACGCGTTTGCTATACGATTGGTGGCAGGGTGCAAACCACGGTGCACCGGCTCGTTTGTTCTATCTGCGTAAGACCTACGAGTGGCTTTTCTCACATAGTCTGCTTGATAAAGACCGACCCGTAAACCGCGACATCAGCATTCGATATGAGGACTTGCGAAAAGTATATGACGACGTGAACCGTGGAAACAATACCCCTGAAGTGATTGACGGGCCAAGTGTTATAAAGTCCGAAGGATCAGAGTATTAAGCATTACTTTAATAACAAATAAAAGGCTACAGCTTTTCTGCTGTAGCCTTATTTCATTTATATAAGTCATAGTGGTTATGACAAAAAGCCACAACCACTTAAAGCCTATTACATTACGCCGTCTTCGCGAAGCTTGAGCTGCCACTTCCAAGCAGAAGCGAGTACATCTGCAAGGTTAGACTCAGCCTTCCAACCCAATACCTTGTTTGCCTTTGAACAGTCGCCCCAGATCTTTTCGATATCGCCCTCACGACGCGGACCGTACTTCCAGTTGAGCTTCACGCCAGTAGCCTTCTCGAATGTCTCAACGATTTCGAGTGTAGAGTTACCATTGCCAGTGCCGATATTGAAGTATTCAATCGGTTCGGTCTCCTTGTCGAGCACGCGAGCCATTGCTGCAACGTGAGCCTTTGCGAGGTCTACTACATAAATGTAGTCGCGGATACAAGTGCCATCAGGAGTATTGTAGTCGTTACCGAAGATAGTAAGCTCCTTGCGTATGCCGATAGCTGTCTGTGTTACGAAAGGAATGAGGTTGTTAGGCACGCCGTTAGGCAACTCGCCGATTTCTGCAGACGGGTGAGCACCAATCGGGTTGAAGTATCTAAGAACGATGCTCTTGATAGAGGCACCGCTGTGGATATAGTCGGCAATAATCTGCTCGTTGATTTCCTTTGTATTGCCATAAGGAGATGTCGCCTTCTGGTGAGGAGCATCCTCTGTAACGGGGAGGTTTTCTGGCTTCGGCTGACCATATACAGTGCAGCTTGAAGAGAAGATGATGCCCTTAACGTCATACTTTGGCATAAGCTCGAGCAAGTTTAAGAGCGACACGATATTGTTGCGATAGTAGAGCAATGGTTTCTGCACGCTCTCGCCAACCGCCTTTGAAGCAGCAAAGTGGATGATACCCTGAATGTCAGGATACTTTGCAAACACAGCCTCTGTAGCAGCCTTGTCGCGAAGGTCTACCTGCTCGAATGCTGGGCGAACGCCAGTAATCTTCTCGATACCATCAAGAACCTCGATCTTTGAGTTTGAGAGGTCGTCAACAATTACTACCTTGTAACCTGCTTCAATGAGCTCCACTGTTGTATGCGAACCGATAAAGCCCGTACCGCCAGTTACCAAAATTGTTTGTTTCATAATACTAAATAAGTTTTATAGACTATTAATTACAATCTTAATGAAATTAGTTATAAGCGTCTATATTGAACATATATCGCTTTAGTTTACCACAAAATTAATATTATAATTCGTAATGACAAATAAAACGCAGATATTTTTCCACAATTTGTTTGCGTTGTTAATAAAAAGGCGTATATTTGCAGATGATAGTATGCACAACGTAAAGTGAAACTTACTTCATTTCACCCAACTTGCAATATCTCTACATAAATAATAATCTAAACAAAATCGAAATGGAAAAAGCAACCGAACAAACAACACAGCAGATAGAGCGCTTCTTGAAGAAAATTGCTCAGAAATTTCCTCCGCGCGACGACGCTTCTGTCGTTACGGATATTCATGTGCGTGTCTCTCAAGGCAGCGGCGAGATGTTGGCGTTCGACGACGACGACAACGAGGTTACACGTTGCGTTGTAGAGCAATGGATAAACAATAACGACGAGGACTTCTATACCGGTGTGGAGCAGACGCTTATGGCTACGCTCTCGGCACAGTCTGCATTAGCCGACAGCCTCGGCATTCTTAAGCCTTACAGCTTTGTGCTTGAGAACGAGGATAAGGAGAATGTTGCCGAGCTTTATATCGCCGACGACGATACTGTCATTATCGGCAAGGATCTTATGGAAGGACTCGACTCTGACCTTAATGTATTTTTGGAAAAGCTGTTGGGTTAAATGATAGGACGAATACACTCTTTTGAATCGTTTGGCACGGTAGACGGACCGGGCGTACGCTTCGTGACTTTTATGCAGGGATGTCCGTTGAGATGCCAGTTCTGTCACAACCCGGACACATGGGATCCTAACGGAAAATGCCAGTACGAGTTCACTCCAGAGCAGTTGAGAGACGAAGTGGTTAAGTATCGTTCGTTCATTAAAAGCGGTGGCGTAACGGTTTCTGGAGGAGAGCCGTTGATGCAATCAGAGTTTGTGGCAGAGTTTTTCAGACTTTGTCACGCCGAAGGCTTGCATACTGCGCTCGACACAAGTGGTGCTATCATTACGGATAAGGTCTTAAAGGTGTTGGACAATACAGACCTTGTATTGTTGGACATCAAGACAATGGACGCGGAGCTATATCCGACGCTTACCGGCGTAAAGCAGAACAACAATCTTGCTTTCCTCGATATTCTTGAGGAACGTAAGATAAAGACATGGGTGCGTCATGTTGTGGTTCCAAACCTGACCGACAATGACGAGTGGCTACGCAAACTTGGTGAGCATGTGTCGCATTACGATTGTGTTGAGAAGATAGAAATTCTGCCTTATCACACATTAGGCACGTATAAATACGAAAAGCTCGGCGAGAAGTATAAGTTGGAAGGTGTGCCTGCATTGTCAGCACAGAGAGCCAACGAGATACGTAGCATGATGTCGCAATACAAGCCGTGCCAGTAAGGCGAGTTCAGACCTATGGAAAAAGCATTTGTTATAGATACAATACAATCAATTTGCAAAGACATCGGTTTCCCGTTCACAACGAAAGTGAAGACGGAGAAATGGAAAGCCGATGTCTTGGTAGATTGCGGACCATACAAGATAGCCTTCAATGTGTGCAATTTGCCGCGCAATGTGGAGGAGGTATATCTTGCCATGCGTCAGGAACGCGTGTGCGGATGCTGGATGCTAATGCCTTCGTTCAGGAAAATAGTATTAAGCAAGCTGCCTTGCTTTTATATTCAGGACATACGCGGCGAAATAAGTATCCTTCTTCATAAGATTAGGGAAGAAGAATATTCGCTTCCGATTGAAGATTTCATTCGTTCTATGATTTTAGGCAACATACGTTATGCCGAAACAATGAAGGTGAAGTATGTTGAGGTGTGTTTCTATCAGAAGATTTGCTGGAAGTGTCACGAAAAGAATCACATATATCTTATTAATAAGTTGATTTCGGCAGAAGGAATAGAGATCGAAAGTGGCATTGATTGCTTTTCTGCTGAGATAGTTGATGGCGTAAAGCAATACATCGACGCTCATCCTGAATTGAATTTGAAGGTCGGCGATATAAAACCACGCTACAGCAAGTATCATCATGGAGCCAGCATGTCCTTCGGTTGCGCATATTGCGATAGTCTTTTCGGGCACACCTACGTACAAGATGCCTATGACAACCTTGTCTTTTGTGTGAAGACACTGCCAAAAGCGCGCATAATAATCAATAAAGACTTTGTTGTACCAGCAAAGCGTTGGTATAAAAGAGACTAAACGCGTCGACTGATACGAACATTCGTACCAATCGACGCGTATTACTTATATTATGTTTTATTGTTATGAAAAACAGCATAACTATTTATGAAAGCAGGTCGTGTACGTATTCTACCAAACCTGCGTACCTGATAATCAAAGTCAAGCAAATGGCGTAGAAGCCAGCCAACGCATCGTCGAGCATGCAGCCCCATCCTCCGTGTATATGGCGGTCTACCCAACGGCAGCCAAGCGGTTTCGTAATGTCGATTACGCGGAACAAGACAAAGCCTATCGTTGCGAGAGAAACGGCTACATACGACGGACCGTCAACGAACAAGGCCGCAAGCGTAGCCACCCATGTTCCGAAATACTCGTCGATGATTACGGTTCGAGGGTCTTCACCCCAGTAGCGCTCCATGACGTTGTCAGTCCAAACGCCCACAAATAGCGTACCTACCACAAGCAGAACCGTGGCTATGGCAAGCCACATAGGCGAAAGGGCGAAATAGAGGGCTATCCAGATGAGTAGCGCAACGAAACCGCCGAGTGTTCCCGGTCCCCAAGGCCAAAAACCGACACCTAAACCGGTAGATATTATGACGTGCAACCAAGGCGCCTCGCCAAGTTGGTGATTGTTATTATTGCTCATAATCGTTTTCTTCTAATTGTTCTGTCTGTTACAGCTTATTCAGCCGCACTCTCCTTGAACTCCACTTTCAGCTTGTCGTCTCCATCAACATCAATCGCAATGGTTTTGCTTGTTCTCTTGTCGTCGGAGAGCAGCAATTCGCAAAGCACATCCTCGATGTATGTCTGTATGGCACGCTTCAGAGGACGCGCTCCGTACTGCGGACTGTAGCCCTTGTTTGCAAGCAGAGTCTTTGCTTCGTCGCTGATTTCAACGGCATAGCCCATATCGTTGATGCGCTTGAACAGACGAGACAACTCGATGTCCACAATCTTGCGTATCGCTGTATTGTCGAGCTGATCGAACGTGATAATCTCGTCGAGGCGGTTGAGGAACTCAGGCGCGAACTGGTGTGCCAAACTTTTCTGTATCACAGATCGTGCATATTCCTTAGCCTTTTCGCTCGAATTGTCAAGCAACGCGGCGTTGAAACCGATGCCGTTGCCGAAATCGACAAGCTGGCGTGTGCCGGTGTTCGAGGTCATGATAATGATCGTATTGCGGAAGTCGACCATTCTGCCGTTACCGTCAGTCATGCGACCCTCGTCGAGCACTTGCAGTAAGAGGTTGAACACATCGCCATGCGCCTTCTCCACTTCATCAAGAAGAACAATAGAGTAGGGATGGCGGCGTACTTTCTCCGTGAGCTGTCCACCTTCGCCGTAGCCTACATATCCCGGAGGCGCACCTACAAGACGCGAGGTATTGAACTTCTCCGAGTATTCGCTCATGTCAATACGAATAAGAGCGTCCTTCGTGCCGAACATCAGCTCTGCCAAGGTCTGTGCAAGATATGTCTTGCCTACACCGGTTGAGCCGAGGAACATGAATACGCCGATCGGACGGTTAGGGTCTTTAAGTCCGAGGCGATTGCGCTGTATGCTGCGCACAATCTTGCCGATGGCGTCGTCCTGAGCAACCACAACCGACTTGAGTCTGTCGCCGAGGTTCTTCAGCACGCAACTCTCCGATTCAGAAATTCGCTGTACGGGTATGCCCGACATGATAGAAACCACGTTAGCGACGTCTGCCTCTGTGACTGTCTCACGGCGTCCATCGTCAGAAGCCACCCACTCGTCGTTCAGAACCTTAAGTTCGCTCTCAAGCTGTGTCTCGCGGTCGCGGTAAGTAGCTGCCACTTCAAAGTTCTGGTCGTCTGCTGCCGCTATCTTCAACTGATGGATGTTTGCCAATTCCTTCTCCTTCTCAATTATTGAAGGTGGAATTACTGCATGTTGCAGATGAACCTTCGAGCCGACCTCGTCCATTGCGTCAATAGCCTTGTCGGGGAACGCACGCTCTGAGACGTATCTGCCAGTCAGTTTCACGCAAGCTTCCAACGCCTCGTCGGTATAGCGCACATGATGATAGTCCTCATAGCGCTCCTTGATGTTCTTCAGAATGTCGAGCGTCTCTGCTTCGGTAGAGGGCTCTATCATTACGCGCTGGAAACGACGCTCAAGAGCACCATCCTTCTCGATAGAGTTGCGATACTCGTCGAGCGTTGTGGCACCGATACATTGTACCAAACCGCGAGCCAACGCCGGCTTCATGATATTAGCAGCATCCATTGAACCAGGCGTGCTGCCTGCACCTATTATAGTATGTATTTCGTCGATGAATACAATGATGTCAGGATTCTGTTCCAACTCGTGCAGCAATGCCTGGATGCGCTCCTCGAACTGTCCGCGATACTTCGTTCCGGCTACGATAGATGTCATATCGAGACGGAAGATGCGCTTGTTGAACAGCAGCGGAGAGGTGCGTCGGCGGGCGATAAGCTGGGCAAGTCCTTCGGCTATGGCACTCTTGCCAACGCCAGGTTCGCCGATAAGTATAGGGTTGTTCTTCTTTCGACGGCACAGTATCTCGGTGACACGCTGTATCTCCTTGTCGCGTCCGATTACGAGGTCGAGTTTACCCTGGGCTGCAGCAAGTGTGAGGTCGGTAGAGAACTTGTCAAGCACTGGTGTCTTGTCTGTTCCGCCGCCCATTGGTTTGTTCGTTGTGTCAGAAGTAGCGCTCTGATTCTTGTTGTTATGTGAAGAAAAATTGTCATGCGACACCAGATTGTCGTCATCGTCAGACAATCCTACGCCGTTCTTGACATTTGAGTTTGTTTGCATAAGAAAATTCATAGCTTTCTCGTATGTTAAACCATTCTCAAGAAGTACGCTTTTGGCACCACTTGCCATTTTGTCATGCAGTATGGCAAGTATGATATGCTCAACGTCCACTTCCTTAGAATGCTGAAGTCGGGCTTCAAGTATTGATAATTTGAGAATGTTGTTAGCATGCTCGTCGAGCGAGATGTTTCCGTTGTCAGACGAAGCTGCGGCAGAGTTGTCCTCTTGAATATTCTTCTCAAGCTGCAACTTTACCTTGTCGACATCTATATTGGCGCCCATAAGCAGGGCCTTCAGCGGACTTTGCTTGTCTCTCAACATTCCAAGCACAATATGTTCGGGACGTATAGCACCTGAAGACAGCCTTAAAGCCTCTTCTCTGCTGAAAGATAGGTTTTCTGATACTCTTTGTGAAAACGAATTTGTCATTTAATATATTATCCTTGAATTATGTTCGTAAATATTTAACTTCTGCCTATGCACATGTAGGCATTATAGTACATGCAAAATACATGCCACTAATTGTCAGCCAATCGTTTTAACTCTCTTTCTATATAGTTTAACTTGTCTTGATTGTTGTATCGGCGATAGTATGCCAGCGCTTCGATGAAGTATTCCTGAGCATTTTCGATGTCGCGCATGTGCTTGTAACACATACCGATACGCAACAGCGAATCGCCTTTTTCATTGTTATAGCATAGCAATGTATGCTCTTCGAACAGCGGCACAGCGTCTATGTACTTCTTTAGCCGAAAATAGCTTTCTGCCACACAATAGTAATATACTGCCAATTCGTGTGGGGCAAACACATTCAGTTTGGTCAGTATCGGCTCTAAAGTCGCTACCGCCCGCTCATATTCGCCGTCGTAATAGCAACAAACGCCCATGTAAGCCTGAAAACGTGGGTTCAACTTGTACTTGCTGTCAAGTTTTGAGAACCATATCAGCGCTTCATGGAACTTGCCGCTTTGAAAGTAATCGACAGCCCTCGACAGCTTTTCGGCATCTGTCTGCTCGGTTGCCGATTCGTATATATGTATATGTGCACGGCTATGTGCATTAACAGTAGATGAAAGAGAGATGAAACATACCAATAAAGCCAATCTGGTTCTTTTTGATATATTCATATATTGCGGCTTATTCTGTATAGAAATCGATCAGTTCGTTGAGCGCTTTCTGGCAAGCCGGACAGAAGTCGGGGTGGGCATTGCTGCGCATACGGCAGTCGAACGATGGACGATAGACACCTTTAAGACTGTAGCCTGCACCTTCATATACACCTAACGGATGCTGCAGCTTTGCATTCTTCTTGTTCTTCTTGTTTTTCTTGCCGTAGAAGTCAACCGGTGTTGGTATCGGTGTTGTCGGAGCAATGAGTTTCTCCCATTTATCGTGGAAATCAACGAGTGTTGTTATGTTCTTCTCCCAAGGCTCTACATCATGTGGATACATCGGCAACGCCTCCTGCTCGTAGGCATATTCGTCAGCCAATCCTGCGAAACTATGACCGAATTCATGTACAACGACTTGCTTGTAAAGCGGATGGTGTGTCATACTAAGATTGTACGAGTTCAATATGCCGCCACCGCCGTATTCGGAAGTGTTCACCAATACGATTATATGTTCGTACGGAGTGCCGGCAAGTGCGTCGTGCAGGTTCTTCAGATTGAGCGTTGTGAGGTATCTATTTGAATAGAACGTATCGAAATGGCTACCCAAAACTGTATTCTTCCATACACCTTTTGAAGGAACACTTGTACCGGAGTCTTCAGATGTTGACTCCACAGCAATTATGTTAAAGCGGTTGCGTTTTGACTTGAATGGTTCATGCTCGAAAAGTGCCTCTGTTGCGATGCGGGCATCCTCCAAGAATGTAGTCATTTCGTCTTTGTTGTAGCCTTCTGCGACGTATGCAATATGAATACACTTCGTTGTGTCTTCTGCCGCTTGCAATGTGATGTATGGCGTAACGTAATTGAATCCGATGTGTCTGATCAATATATCGTTCGGATTGACGACATGAGTCATCGTTGTAACAATTTTCTGACGGTTATCACGCAAATCGACAGTTATGTCTACAACATTCTTTGGCATAGGTACAAGAAATACGTTCTCGAACGACTTGTTCGTAATTTTTGCCTCGTCGTATGTCAGCCATTCTTGAAACAATGTTGAGAACGAGTTCGTGTATATAACCTGCTTCGTGTTATGGTCGCGCACCGTAATCTGACCATTTCCTTGAACCGGCAGTATGTCAAGATTGTTTCTCTTGCCATACCAATGAGGCATAAGGTTACACTTGTCCAAGGAAATCTGCTGCGACTGCGTATCACCTGAGAAGATGTAGTCTACACGCAATGTGCTGTCGCAGAAAAACTTGTCAAATTCAATGTCCTTATTTTGAGCTTTGCTTGGCATGATTGCAAACAGGCAAAGCAGTAGTATCAATTGTCTTAACATTGTCTTCATATTCATTTTATGTTAATCTATATCTGTTTTTTATTCTTCGAATTGTTTAATCAACTTCTTTACATAATCTCTTGACCAATCACTTTCGTGAAAGCGCTGATCGTTATATTTCAAGAGGTCTATATCTATAGCAATTTTGCCTTCATTACGCAGAAACTCGGTGTTGCCACATTGCGTTTCCATTTGCTTGGTCTTTGCAACGATTTGCTCTGGCTCATCTTCTGTAAAGCCACAAGCAAGAAAATTGAGATACTTCTTGTCGCTTAATACGTCTCCAACCGGATTTGTAAGCAGTTCTTCAGAAAACTGCACTTTGTGAAACGCCTCGGATATTATTTCTTTTACGAGTTTGGCGTTTGACTCGCGGTTGAAATTAGTGCCTATTGACAGTATGATTCTATGCATATTAGAAGCGTCTTCTGAATTCGGCACATACAATAGCTGTTGCTATTGCTACATTCAAGCTGTCGGCCGTTGCACGACCTTCCGGATAATTAGGTATTCGTAAAGCTCTGTTTACGACATTGCGAATGGCAGGGGATATGCCTTTACCCTCATTACCCATCACAATCAAACCTACCTCTGTAAGTTCTTGATTGTAGATATTGTCGCCTTCAAGAAGTGTACCGTAGATAGGAAAGTCTTTGGGTAGCGAATCAAACAGTACAGAAAGATTCATGTATGTTACATTCACACGAGCTATGCTTCCCATAGTTGCCTGCACAACTTTCGGGTTGTAGGCATCAGCTGTATCTGCGCTACAGATTACGTTTTCGATGCCAAACCAATCGGCTATACGAATTATTGTGCCAAGGTTGCCAGGATCCTGTACGCCGTCAAGCACAATGGTAAGTTTGCTTGTAAGCAGATTGGTATCAACATGAGAATCGAGCTTCTTGAATACGGCAAGCACCTGCTGCGGATGGCATAGAAAACTTGCTTTGGTAAGCTCTTCTTCCGTTACTTCTATAATTTCGCAATTTGCGACAGAAGCTATTGCGCGTCCTTCACCTTTCAACCATTCTGCTGTACCTACGAGCAACATCAAATTGCTTTTATAACGCGAAAAAATATCGCCAACAACTTTTGGACCTTCGGCTACAAAGACGCCTTCAGCATCACGAAACTTCTTGGTTTTGAGTGAGTGTAAATATTTAATTTTGTTTTTACTTATCATCTTCTTAATTAAAACTATCAAAATACGTTATGAATCTTCACTTCGAGTAAAAGACTCTGCAAAGGTAGCAATATTTATCGTTTTTTTTGTATCTTTGCATGGTTTTTCAAACATAATGAATATTAATTTAGTACTATTAGTAAAGATGTTGTCTAAGGTCAAAATAAAGTCTGCTTCAATAACGTTAGGGATGATAGCTATATTAGCCTTTATCTCTTCTTGTTCCTCAACGAAGTTCATTGCCGATGACGATTGTCTTTTGAAAAGTTGCACGATAAGCAGCGATGAAAAGTCTTTTAATGCGAAATCGCTCGAACCTTATTATGCGCAGCGTCCAAACTCTAAGTGGTTCTCTTTAATAAAGCTTCCTTTGGGCATATATAGCTTGTCTGGCAGAGACAGCACAAAATGGATAAATCGCACACTGAGAAGAATAGGGGAGAGCCCTGTTGTTTTCGATTCGTTAAAGACGAAAAAGTCATGCGACAACATGGTATCGGCAATGAAGTCAATGGGATATCTGCAAGCTGAAGCCTCTTATATTGTAGCTAAAAAGAACAAGAAGGCAACTGTTCGATATACCATAAATCCAAACGTTTTATATTACGTTGATTCAGTTAAATATGTAATAGAGGACGAAACACTCTTGCCCTTACTTGAGGAGAAAGCCTTCAAAGGAAAACTGTTAAAGAGAGGTATTCCTTTTTCAACATCAACTCTTGATGCTGAGCGCAAACGTATTGCACAGATTCTTCTGAATAATGGTTATTACAAGTTCAATAAGGATTTTATTCATTACGTAGTTGACACTATTGGCAAGAGCAATAGGGTAGACGTTGAGCTCCATCTTATAAAGTATAGAAGCTCAAATAATAGCCCTGAGACTCCGCACAAGAAATATATCATTAACAATATTTATTTCCGTTCTGGTGATGGCAAGAAACTGCCATTACGCAAGCGTGTACTCTATAACAATACAGTAATTGCACCTGATGCTTTATTCTGCTCAGAGGATGTCCAAAATACTTACAACAACTTTGCACGTCTGCAGGCTGTTCGTTATACAAACATTCATTTTGAGGAACTGCCCGATACAAATCTTTTGGATTGTAACGTGCAGATAAGCACGCGAAAGCCTAATTCCATATCTTTCCAACCTGAAGGTACAAATACAGCTGGTGATTTTGGTGCTGCAGCTTCGTTGACTTATACAAACAATAATTTGTTCCGTGGAAGTGAGACATTCAGTGTCCAGTTGCGTGGTGCATACGAGGCAATCAAGGGACTTGAGGGTTATCAGAACGAGAATTATGTGGAATATAATATCGAAACAAAGTTAGCTTTTCCGCGTATTATTGCTCCTTTCCTGTCCGAAAGATTTCGTAAGAAGAACCGTATGAAGTCTGAATTGCTCTTTAGTTACAACATGCAGAATCGACCGGAGTTCCATCGTCGAGTGCTTACTGCTGCATGGCGCTATCATTGGAGCATGGGCAGAAAGAAACCATCATACAGATTTGATTTCTTGGACATAAACTATGTACACATGCCATGGATTTCTGCAACTTTTAAAAAGGAATATCTTGATGATGCTTCAAATAGAAATGCCATCCTTAGATATAATTACGAGGATATCTTTATCCTGCGAACTGGATTGAATTATTCATTCAGCGATTCCAAAAACGCTCTGCGTTCTAACGTAGAAATAGGTGGAAACTTGCTATACGGCATCTCAAATCTGTTTAAGTCTAGACGCAACGCCCAAAATCAGTACACGCTCTTTAAAATTGCTTATGCACAATATGTTAAGGGAGATATTGATTATACACGTCTCGTAAAAATCGATACAAAGAATACACTCGCATTGCACTTCGGACTTGGTATTGCTTATCCTTATGGAAATAGTACAATTCTTCCATTTGAAAAGCGTTATTTCTCAGGTGGCGCAAACTCTGTTAGAGGTTGGAACGTCCGCGCACTTGGTCCTGGTAAATTCAAGGGAAAGGATGGCCGTATCGACTTCATAAACCAAACTGGCGATATGAAGCTTGATATGAATATGGAGTTGCGTACGTTCTTGTTTTGGAAATTCAATTGTGCATTCTTTGTCGATGCAGGAAATATATGGACTTTGAAAAACTATAAAGACCAACCTGGAGGACAATTCAAGTTCAACGAATTCTACAAACAGATAGCTGTAGGATATGGTTTAGGATTACGCTTGAATCTGGATTACTTTATCATGCGAGTGGATTTCGGCATGAAGGCTGTTGATCCTGCATACGATACAAACAATCAACATTTCCCAATAACAAATCCACGTTTAAAGGACATGACTTTGCACTTCGCCGTAGGAATGCCGTTCTAAACAATACGTCAACAAGAAGGAATAATAAACATACATCAAGATGTCGACGATTTATCGATATCTTGATGTGTTATCAGTAGAGAAGTGGATTGATAAGATTAATGATTTTATAAAAATAAAACGCATATTTATCATAATGTCCGTTATAGAGAGTTATCCTTTAAGATTATAAATTTATACATGGAAGATACTATATTATTCAATAATATTTTGTAAATTTGATGTGATTTGCACAGGTTTATGATAAATAGGTCTTGCAAAGTAAATTATTGGCATAACTTGAATAATGAATAACTTCATAACTATAAATGATGCAACACTATCGTAAGATAATACATATAGACATGGATTGCTTCTATGCTGCTGTGGAACGACTTGATAACAATAATCTTGCAGGGAAAGCAATCGTTGTTGGACACGATTCTGACCGCGGTGTTGTTTCTACTGCGAGTTATGAGGCGCGTCGTTATGGCGTACATTCTGCGCAATCCATTAGAATGGCAAAAAGACTTTGTCCTAATTTGTTGATAATAGAACCTCGATTTGAGCGGTATAAAGAAATTTCCAATAAAATTCATAATATATTTCAAAGATATACCGACTTAATAGAACCGATATCACTTGACGAAGCGTTTTTGGATGTTACACAAAATAAAAAAGGTATTGAATTAGCTGCAGATATTGCAAAAGAAATAAAGGCTGCAATTCATGATGAACTTGGCTTAACGGCTTCGGCCGGTGTATCTTATTGTAAATTGCTTGCCAAGATAGCCTCCGATTATAATAAGCCCGACGGCTTATGTATCATTCATCCTGATAATGCTATCGCGTTTTTAGACAAGTTAAAGGTAGAGGACTTGTGGCTTGTGGGGCATAAAACTGCACTCGAATTGCATTCGTTGGGTATATTTAAAGTTCGGCAGTTGCGAAATCAATCGCTGTCTACCCTATCACGTTTGTTTGGAAAACGTGGGCAATTGTTCTATGACTATGCACGTGGTATTGATGATAGTCCAGTAGAAGCACGAAATGATAGAAAATCGGTTAGTTGCGAAAGTACATTCGCTCAAGACCTTTCGTTGAAATCGAATGTTATTATCGAACTATACCACATAACATTGGAACTGGTAAACCGCCTTGATAAGAGCGGTTTTTCTGGTCACACACTTACATTAAAAGTGAAATACGCCGACTTTACGCAAGTTACAAGAAGCCTGACCTGCGCTACCCCACTAACATCTAAAGATACGATTCTACCTTTAGCAAAAAAGTTACTACAAAAAGTGGAGATTAACGCCTCTCATCCTATAAGGTTAATGGGGCTTGGTGTAAGTTTGGGCGACGATAAACCCAAAAATAAATTATTAACAAAATCCAAACAAGAGGAACCACAACTGCCTTTTGCTGAATATTGATAGTATTCATGAGAATTTCATTCTAAGAGAATGACACGCCGTATGCAGGCTTTAGTCATCGTTCGCGTTCGTTGTCTATGCTGATTCCGTACGCGACCCGATCAGATTCCGTACGCTGTCCGATCAGATTCCGTACGCCGCCCGATCAGATTCCGTACGCCGCCCGATCAGATTCCGTACGCGAACGGCGAGAATACATATAGACACAATAAAAGGGCAATTCAATATCGCTATTGAATTGCCCTTACACATATTATTATAGAGCTAATCTAGGAAACTGTTATGGAGCTAATTTAGGAAACCTTGTGTGAACCTTCGCTGATAACAACGTCGATTACCTTCGGCTCCTTGCCATATTTTGCAGAGTATTTAGCCTTGGCGTCAGCGATGAACTGATCATAAAGCTCGTCCTTTACGAGGTTGATTGTGCAGCCACCGAAACCGCCACCCATGATACGGCTACCAGTAACGCCATTCTCCTTGGCGATGTCGTTGAGGAAGTCGAGTTCTTCACAAGAAACCTCATACTCCTTGCTGAGACCTTCATGAGTTTCGTACATCTTCTTGCCAACAGTCTCGTAGTCGCCTGCATTAAGAGCATCACAAACAGCAAGAACACGGTCTTTTTCGCCGAGTACGAAGTGAGCGCGCTTGTAGTCTTCCTCACCTACTTCAGCCTTAACCTCCTCAAGCTGTTCCCATGTGCAGTCGCGCAGAGTCTCGAAGTGAGCCTCCGGATGCTTAGCAGCGATATGCTTAACAACATTCTCGCAAGAGTTGCGGCGGTCGTTGTAAGGAGAGCCGGCAAGCTCATGCTTCACGCAAGAGTTGAGGAGCACCAGTTTGTAGCCAACAGGCTTGAAGGGGAAATATTCGAACTCGCGGCTGCGGCAGTCGAGACGCATGAGGCAACCCTCCTTACCGAATACACTTGCGAACTGGTCCATGATACCGCAGTTTACACCACAGTAGTTGTGCTCTGTAGCCTGACCAGCGAGAGCCATATCCCACTTACTTACCTTGTTATCGCCGAAGAGATCGTTGATAGCAAAAGCGAAGCAGCTCTCAAGAGCAGCTGAAGAAGACATACCAGCACCGAGAGGCACGTCACCTGCAAACGCAGTATTGAAACCTTTCACGTCAACACCGAGCTTACGCATCTCTTGAATAACGCCATAGATGTAGCGTGCCCAGCTTGCGCGTGGTCCCTGCGGATCGTCAACCTTGAACTCTACACGGTCTTTAAGGTCAATTGAGTAGCACATAACAGTATTTGTGCCATTCGGACGAAGTTCAGCCATGATGCCCTTATCTACTGCACCTGGGAAAACGAAACCTCCGTTATAGTCGGTATGCTCACCAATGAGGTTAATACGACCTGGTGACTGATAAATATTGCCTGTCTTACCATCGAAGTGCTTAATGAAGCGGCTTCTTACAAATTCGATATCCATAATTAATAAGGTTTTAGTTATAAATGTTTTATTTGTGAAAAAAGGCTTGCCCGCAAGAGCAAGCCTTTATATATTCAATTATTCTACAGGAATGTCTGTGTTGACGTTCTTTGAACCCCAAAGAGCGTAGTAGAAGATGTATGCTGCAGCAAGGAGTACAACGATGAAACTTGCCATATAGTTATGTGTGAGGTCGATAACAAGACCCTGAATACCAATCATCACAGCGAAACCTGCAACCATCATCATGAAAGCACCAGAAGCCTTTGCTGTATACTTGCCAAGACCCTCTGTAGCAAGATTGAAGATACCACCCCACATTACAGATGCACAGAAACCTACAAGCATGATAGCAAAGATACCAACAGGAATCTCTCCCCACTTCAAGCTGAGAGTTGTGTAGTCGATGCCAGGGAAGCTAATGGTCTGCTCAACAGGAAGCATAATACCTAATGCAACGAGAACCATTGCAACAAAGCTAACAGTAGCGATCATGGCCTTTGCAGAAACCTTACCGCCAATCATACCACCTACGAAACGGCCGATAAGCATGAAGATGAAGTATACAGCACTAAGAGTACCAACATAGCCTGCGTCCATAGCAAGACCCGGATTTGCAGCATCCTTTGCAGAGGTAAGGTAAGCGAGAATGTAAGTAGGAGGACAAACCTCTACTGCGCCATAGATTGCAATAGCAAGCATACCAAGCTTGAAGTGACGGAAAGAGAAGCAGCTATACTTGTCGTTAGCCAAAGCGTCAACCTTAGGCTGCTCAGGCTCCTGAATCTTGGTGAAGAAAATCACAACAAGTGCGAAAACAAAGATAGCAAGAGCGATCATCAATGCTGGAGTAGCAGCAGAAACCTTAGCTGTGCTTGCGTCGCCGATAAGTGCACCCATGAGAATATAAACACAAACTGCAGCAGCAGAGTTGAACACACCACCAATCTGAACCAACTGGTTGCCAGTGTTACCACCACCACCGAGGAGGTTAAGCATCGGGTTTACAACTGTGTTGAGCATACACATGCAAAGACCAGAGATGAAAGCACCGATGAGGTAAACAACGAAGCCCATAGAACCACTGAGCCACTGGATAAGAAGACCGATAATACCTACGATTAAAGCGAGAAGTGCTGTTTTCTTATAACCAAACTTCTGGATAAGAAGACCAGCAGGAATACCCATAAGGAAGTAAGCGCCAAAGTTGCCGTAGTTACCTACCTGTGCAAGGGTATCAGAAACGCTGAAGTTGTTTTTCAAAATGACAGCCATTGGTGAGCAAAGGTTTGTCACAAAGGCAATCATAGCAAAGAGGAAAATCATTGCGAGAATAGCAACGAAATTACCTTTTTTTGTTGTGGAATTTCCCATTGTTTTGTTTGTTGTTTTAGTTATTTTTATTGATTAGTACATTCAATAAAGTAGCGGAAGGGTTAGCTTCCGCATTGGTTTTATGCATAATAGCGGAGGCCGCATGCCCCCGCTATAAAGTCTGTTTACTTTTCTACTCCAAACTTATACACTGTCTTCTGTGTGTACTGTCCACCGGGATTAAGAACCACCGATGGGAAGTAAGGATGGTTAGGAGAATCGGGGAAGTGCTGTGCCTCAAAGCAGATAGCACTGCGACGTGGGAATGTTGCGCCGTTCTGTCCCTTATAACCATCAGCCCAGTTGTCGCTGTAAACCTGAACACCAGGTTCTGTTGTGTAAACCTCCATTGTACGTCCACTTACCGGCTCCTTGATACGTGCTGCAAAGCTGAGTTCGCCCTCTTCCTTCTTGTTGAGCACAAAGCAATGGTCATAGCCTGCACCGTTCTTGATCTGTTCATGGTCGGCATCAATATCCTGACCTACAGTCTTCGGTGTGCGGAAGTCGAACGGTGTACCCTTTACGAAACGTACTTCTCCGGTAGGAATTGATGTCTCGTCAATCGGCAGATAGTAGTCAGCATTTATTTCGCACTCAAGATTCTCGATAGAAGGAGTAGGGTTAGCAATGCCTGCGAGTGAGAAGAAACCATGGCTTGTGAGGTTCACAACGGTCTTCTTGTTTGTAGTAGCCATATATTCGATAACAAGCTCGTTGTCATCTGTGAACGAATATTCAACAGTTACTTTCATCTCGCCAGAGAAGCCCTCTTCGCCATAAGGACTTACATACTTGAGTACGAGAGTGTGTTCGTTCATCTGGAGAGCCTCCCAAACCTTTGCGTTGAAGCCCTTCAATCCGCCATGCAGACAATTCGGACCGTTGTTGATAGGCAACTGATACTCCTTGCCATGAAGTTGGAAACGTCCCTTGCAGATACGGTTGCCGTAGCGTCCTACGAGTGTAGACAAATAAGGTTCTGGTGAGTTTATAACGTCTTGAATGTTATCATGACCCTGAATCACGTTAGCTCTATTGCCATTCTTATCTGGAACCATGATAGCAACGAGTGCTCCACCATAATTTGTTATAGCGACTTCATTGCCCTGATTGTTTTTCAAGATAAAAAGGTCGGTTTCTTTACCGCCTACTGTAGCCTGAAAATCGCTTCTTTTCAGACCGCAGATATTTTCTATTTCGGTTGTGTTTATCATAAATTAAGTTTTTTAGTTACTTATATTTTATGCAAAGTAACCAAAAAAAAATGTAACAGACAAAAGAAAGCACAAAAATT
>NZ_JAHQUY010000173.1 GCF_019052365.1 Leyella stercorea | reverse complement strand
TAATAGTAGAATCCTTGTCGAATTATTGCTATTTTTGCAGCTTGTAATTAATAATATAATTAAGTATATAGTTAATAAAATAGTTAATTTATGAAAGTAAAACAAACATTTATGATTGGATTATTTGTCACATCATTCTTAACATCATGTGACCAACATCCTTCATTCTCCAACTCAACAGAAGCCGTTAATGGTTGTCATGAGGTACTTGCAGAACTCCAAGGAAAGAAGGAAGTTGACAATGAGGAATTGACAAAGTTGACTGCTAAGTGGCTTGAAACTCAGGATTCAGCCTATAGCGTTTTCGGCAAGGATTCTACTATTACACTCAGAAGTCCTGTTGCCTTGGCTTACTTCATGGTATCAGACTCCATCAGACACGAGATTACAAGATTGGCTTTTTCCAAGCCTCGTTCGTTGAAGGATGTTATGTATCTAAAGTTGAACACTGCTATGGAACGTGAGAAGGTGAAGGATTCTGAAACCTACAAAGATGCAGTTAAGTTTTATGAGAGTCTTGACAACCAAGGAATGTATTCTTCCGCACCTATGACGATTTCTGCATATTACATTTTGCTTAAATCGGTGAAAACATTTAAGCAGGAGCGTCAACTTTTGTCATTCATCACAGAAGAAGATAAATGTTTCCGTTCCTTGATGAACTATCTCAGTAAAGTATCTAACTCTGATTTACAGAATCTGACAAATGCTACAACGGCAATCTTTGACGATTTATATTCGTCAGTTGGCAATAAGTCTGATGATGTAAACGACCGTACTATGTTGTATCTAACAATGCGCTTCAACCGTCGCATTATCCAAAATGCAATGGCTTGCAGAAACGACATCATCAACAACCAACGTCTGGATAGAGACCAGAGAGCCAACTATAAATGGATGCTCATTCAGCCGTTCATGGCTATTGATGATTATTCAACAGCTGTATTGACAGACGAACAACGTGAAACGCTTATTAAGCTCACTGATGAACTACCAGCATTACTCGGCAAACTTGATGTTCAGAAGAAGAGCGATAATGAACAGATAAAATTGACAAATGTTCTTGCCAATTATTTCTTGAAATCGTATTTATCACACAAGCTACATCTGTTATTTTTTCCATATTCT
>NZ_JAHQUY010000172.1 GCF_019052365.1 Leyella stercorea | reverse complement strand
TGCAACTATCGGCAACATGCTGCCACAGGATTTGAAAACCATTGTTTTTTGGAAATTTCGTTGTTATTTTGCAGCCAAACATTGAACCAATGATTTGAAAATATGATGAAACAAGCATTTGCAGCAACGAATAAGTCTGTCACTATTGCAGCGTCTCTTTGCATCCATGATGCTCCACTGACGTACAGACTTACTGATTCACTGTCGTACTGTCGTATGGAAATGATGAAGCATTGCAACAGTTCAAGGTCTCCATAATGGAGCAATGACCAATAGACATGGACATCAAAGTGTTCATATCTTTGAATTGGCAGGAAATCATAGAAACGAGTAATCAACAATTTAAAAAGTTAACGATATGAGTAAGACAAGATTTGTTGCGTTCGCAACACAGAAAGGCGGAATAGGAAAGTCCACCATCACGGCTCTTGTAGCTAACTACTTTCACAATGTCAAGGGTTACAATGTGGCGGTCATAGACTGTGACGAGCCACAATACAACCTTGCAGACCTGCGAGACGAGGAACTGGAACTCATCAAAAGCAGCGACTATTTCAAAGCGCAAGCCTGTGAGCATTTCAAAAAGCTGGGCAAGAAGTCCTTCAGCGTAACGAGAAGCAATGCTGTCAATGCGCTTGACGACGCAGAGACAGTGTTGAATGAAACAGAGGTTAAACTTGACTTCATCTTCTTTGACATGCCTGGGACTATCAAAAGTGAGGGCGTCATGAAGACCTTGTCTCAGATGGATTACATCTTTGTACCCGTCAGCGCAGACCGCTTTGTTGTAGAAAGCGCAATGAGCTTCATGCAGTTGTTCCACGACAACTTTTTGACACAGGGTTGGTCGGTCACCAAGAAACTTGCTTTCTTTTGGACAATGGTTGACAAACGAGAACGCACGAGTTTGTATGATGTATATGAAGGTATGTTCAAGTCTCTCGACTATTCGGTTCTCAACACACGACTGCCAGACAGCAAACGTTTCAGAAGAGAGCTGTCGGAGAACAGAAAGTCAGTGTTCCGTTCCACCATCTTTCCATCAGACCCAAACCTGTTGCGAGGGAGTGGCATCAAGGAGTTGTCCGACGAGATTTGTGAAATCATAAAGACATGAGCCTATGGTAAGCAGAAAAATCAAC
>NZ_JAHQUY010000171.1 GCF_019052365.1 Leyella stercorea | reverse complement strand
TCAAGGCACCGAAAGCAACGGACAAGGAGAAAAGACATGCAGGCAAGGTTTTCCATGAGATGGATGGCAACCAATTCTATGAGAAATTCATGGAGAACAGCGAGGAGTGCAAGAAGAACATCCATGATTACGTCACCTTCTACTTGCAAACTCACAAGATTGTAGAGATTTCCAAGCCAAAGAAAGAGTTTAAGGTGCCAGACAGTATAGAGGACTTCAATATCCTCGACTTTGTATAACAATTTAATAAGGAGAATTATGGAAAGAACAGAAGAGAACAATGCAACAAAGGATAGATTTGCACATGTGGGCAAAACATTCTCGGAAATGGACAGCGAAAAGCTACAAGCTGAAATCGCAGAACGCTCAAAGATTATTAAACGCAAAATAGATGCGTTGATGGAATTGCATGTGTCAGGTATCTGACAAAAACTGTTGAGGTTGGATTTTCAATAGTCAACAAGTATTTCAATAGCAGAGAATTTGTATAACAATAAAAAAAATGATTATGGCAGACAAAACAAAAAACTGTGGTAAAGGACAACTCACTTCGACAGATGCCAAGGAGTTGTATGAGGCTTTCATGAGAAATTATGAAGAGACAATGGAGGAAGTTGGTAAACAGATTGACGCTTGTCTTGAAGAGACATTTCAAGACCGTACATCGTCAACTATTTCCGACAAGGAGGAGTGTTTTGATGAAGATGCAGCATATGAGAATTATGATGTGGGTGAATTTGAGCCAATCGACAGAATGGAGAAAGAGCGTGCTGAGCAGTATGTCGGTAAGTTCATGGCAAATGCAGGTTTTACCGCAAGATATGGCAGACATGTTGGCATCAGCGAGGACATTCATGAGCGTGTGACTAAATTTGTCAGTATCGTAGGCAAGGGAAAGATTTCCATTGCAAGTTATGTGGACAACATCATCAACGAACACTTCAATGCCTATGCAGCCGAAATCAAGGCTGCATTCGATGAAGGTCTCAAGTCGTATCGCCTCTGACAATAAATTAAGAGTACGCCAATGAAAAAGAAAGACTACGGCTAAAATCTCAGCTTGCCACTGAATCCATAGGACGGCATCATGCCGCATTAGTAAGCAAAAGTGTCAATCGCCAGATGGGACTATCTCCCAAGGAACAGAAAAAA
>NZ_JAHQUY010000170.1 GCF_019052365.1 Leyella stercorea | reverse complement strand
TATTGCTGTCCGCTAAAACTTTTCATACAAAATAAATTAGGGCTGACACTTCTCACGAAGTATCAGCCCTTTTAGTTACCTTTGTTTTTTGGAAATATTAATTCAAGTAACTATGAACAAAGGTACACATTTTATCGGACAGCCGATGTATGGGCAGCTAATAAAATTGCTCAGCAAGGAAGAAATTCTCAAATTCAGCCGCGAACATAACGGAGAACGCTACGTGAAGCACTTTGATGCCTACCAGCATCTGGTCATTATGCTTTACGCCGTCATCAAGAGATTCGACTCGTTGCGCGAGATTACCGACTCCATGTTTCCCGAGGCACGCAAACTTGCCCATCTTGGCATAAGGACCATGCCAAGGCGCAGTACATTGTCGGACGCCAACGCCCGCAGGCCCGAAGCCGTGTTTGAGGACACATACCGCAGCCTGTATGTCAGATACAAGGATGAGCTTTCCTCGGACAGCCGAAACCGGCAGGTTCCCTCATGGCTCACCCGTCTGCAAATCATTGACTCCACTACAATAACCCTATTCTCCAACCTCATATTCAAGGGCGTGGGAAGGCATCCCAAGACGGGGAAGAAGAAGGGCGGCATAAAAGTGCACACCAACATCCACGCAAACGAGGGCGTACCGTCTGACATCAGGTTCACATCTGCCGCAACCAATGACGGTTTCATGTTGAAACCCGCGAATTATAACGATGGAGACATCGTTGCCATGGACAGGGCCTATATCGACTACTCAAAGTTTGAGGAACTTACCAATCGTGGGGTCATATACGTGACAAAAATGAAGAAAAACCTTGTATATGAGGTTCTTTCTGACATGATGTATATGTCACCGTGCGGTCTCATGGAATACAGAGTTCAAGTCGTAGAGTTCAAAAAGCATATAAAGGACGGGGAGAATATCAGACACAAGGCCCGCATTGTCACTTACGTTGATCTCACGAAGAAAAAGCCGAAAGTCATATCGTTGCTCACAAACGACATGGACATGGATATGGAAGATATTATTGCAATATACCGCAAAAGATGGGAAATTGAGCTGCTATTCAAGCAGTTGAAACAAAATTTTCCACTTAGATACTTCTATGGAGAGAGTGCCAACGCCATCAAGATACAGATTTGGGTCACCCTGAT
>NZ_JAHQUY010000169.1 GCF_019052365.1 Leyella stercorea | reverse complement strand
CAGGAGCGTCAAATCACAAGAAGACAAAATCCTATCATGCTACCTCTTCAGGAGTTCTATCTTTGTACCGCTATTTATATGTTCTTGCCATCCTTGGTATAGAAATTAGCCAAATTCCTCACACATCCTCTATCCCTTTTTGAACATATCGTGTCGGTTTGCATTTTCTTATTGCCTCCATATCGAGGATAGACATATACCCAAGCACCCTTCTTCTCTGTAGTTTAATGAGATATAGGAGTGAAACTTGGCTTTCCGTTTATCGTTTTCATAGTGTCGTATATCGAAACCTAAAGTGAGATTTTTATGATCATTTGCGTTCTGATAATTTTTGTATAGTTGTTAACAACCATTTTACTTTGCAAAGTTAGCACAAGCGGTGTTGGCAAGGGCGCACATCCTGTTTGTCTCAATATTTTTTTCAGACTTTTTGGGTGCAGTTGCTCCTTAATCAAAAACTCCATACCCAAGGGTGAAAAATATATTGGACATCTCTTGCCGTGACTCACCTTCTCCTTGTTCGCTACTATTATGCACGTAAAATTAGTATTAACATTTAAAAAATTACAGTTATGAACGCAATGAACAATTTCACTATTTCAGGTTTCGTAGTAAACGACGCAAAAGTTAAGAACTTCGAGAAAGCCAGCGTAGCACGTTTCGGTCTCTCTTTCAGAACTACAGAGAAGAAGGGTGACCAGGAAGTAAAGAAGTCTTCTATCCTTGACATGGAGACTTGGATTAAGAAGGATGATACCGCCACAATTGATATGCTCAAAAAGGGCACCCTTATCAAGGTTGAGGGATTCTTTAAGGCTGATTCCTATACCAAGGATGGCAAGGAGGTTCATAAAACAGTCTTTGCTGTTACAAAAATAGAACTCATAGAGACCAAGGCTCCAAAGGTGGCATAAAGCCACCATTCATATACTCCAATTTTCAATAAGAAAAGGTTATCAGCGGATAGCCTTTTCTTTTGGTCATTTTCGTTTGGGTGTTACAGTCTTTATATCTATATTGCCGTATTGGCATATTACTGTATTGTTGTATATCAGTATTGTCATATTACTCTCTATATCTATTGTTTGCAATAAGGCTATATATTTTTCTATATCTATATTTCTGTTTCCGTTTCTTATGTTCAACCTCAATTTTT
>NZ_JAHQUY010000025.1 GCF_019052365.1 Leyella stercorea | reverse complement strand
CGTCAAAGTGGTTTTTCAGATATTCCACCGTAGCAGCCTTGCTCGTTGGATATGCCAAACGGGCTTTCACTAGCTTGCGGAACACTTCATCGTCAATACAATTGAAACCAATCCGGTCAAACGTGCGGTCAAATATCAAGTCGCATCCGTTGAGAAGGATGTTGCTGACATTGGACAGAACACGGCGGACTTCTTCTCGTTCACGGTCGCACGCCTCACGCTCCTCACCATACAGATCGAGTTGTGGATGGCGTCGGGATTCTTCCTTGGAAATCCATTCTTTCGCTTCATTGACAAGATTTTCGACCTCATCTTCATTATATGCAACACCAATCGTAGCAAGTTCCTTCATCTTGCCACCGATTTTCTCAACAAGAATAACTCCGATATTGCCGGATGGATATTTCTTTTTGCGGACAAACATAGTTAAAATATCTTTCGTGTCACCCAATATTAGGTGACACAAAAATACAAAATATTGTTTATCAACAGGTTATAAAATGTATGTTTTTTGAGTGACGAAGTCAGGAAATAGAAAAGGAGCTGTTACATAAAGATATGTAAAAGCTCCTTTCTTATGCAATTTTACCTTGCTTATGCCAAGGTGATGAGGTTCTCTTCGTTCTTTACCTTGCCCTCCTTGAAGAGCCAGCCAATACCGAGGTAAACTTCTTCGCTGCTGATGTTAGCAGCCTTTGCGATTTCCTGAACGCTCAGTGCCTTGCCAGCTGCAGCCAGTGTCTGATAAACATCACCAGCGCGGAAGCCAACGCTTTCTGCGTCCACATTCACAACTACATCAGCCTTCTTTGTAGCACAACGCTTTGTAGTAGTCTTAGTTGCTGTAGTCTTTGTAGCTGTCTTCTTTACAGCTACCTTCTTTTCTGTTGCTTTCTTTTCTGCCATAATCTAATAAAAACATTAATAAAGTCCCTTACGTTCAACACGCTTGGGTTCCCTTTGTTTACAAAATTAGTTAAATATTTTCCAAAAGCAACGTCTAAATACGAAAAAAGTCCGGAAATCCGGACTTTTTCTTAATATTTTTCACATTTATTGATTTACATCAACGTATATTGTGATCAAAATGATTACTAAGCTTTCAAATCTACCTTCAACTGAAGTTCGTCAAGCTGCTTCTGATCGATAGCAGAAGGAGCGTCGAGCATCACGTCGCGTCCGCTGTTGTTCTTCGGGAATGCGATGCAGTCGCGGATAGAGTCGAGACCTGCCATGATAGACACGAAACGGTCGAGACCGAATGCGAGACCAGCGTGAGGTGGTGCTCCGTACTTAAAGGCATTGATGAGGAAGCCGAACTGTGCCATGGCGCGCTCCTCTGTGAAACCGAGGATGCCGAACATCTTCTCCTGCAGCTTGCTATCGTGGATACGGAGGCTACCGCCGCCTACCTCTATACCGTTGCAAACAAAGTCGTATGCCTTAGCGCGTACCTGCTCAGGATGCTCGTCGAGCAATGGGATATCGTCCGGGTTTGGCATTGTGAACGGATGGTGAGTAGCCATAAGGCGCTGCTCCTCGTCGCTCCACTCGAAGAGAGGGAAGTCGATAATCCACAAGCACTCGAACTTGTTCTTGTCGCGCAGACCGAGACGGTCGCCCATCTCAAGACGCAAAGAGCAGAGCTGAACGCGTGTCTTGTTGGCGTTGTCGCCAGAAAGGATAAGAACGAGGTCGCCATCCTTGGCGCCGGTTGTCTCCTTAACCTTTGCGAGCACCTCAGGTGTGTAGAACTTGTCTACAGACGACTTCACTGTGCCGTCAGCGTTAAACTTGATGTAAACCAAGCCCTTTGCGCCTACCTGCGGACGCTTTACGAAATCGGTAAGCTGATCGAGCTGCTTGCGTGTGTAGTCGGCGCAACCAGGTACGCAGATACCGCCAATATACTCTGCCTCATTGAATACAGAGAATGTGCCTGTGCCCTTCAGTACGTCCATGAGCTCTACGAACTCCATACCGAAACGCAAGTCGGGCTTGTCGCTACCGAAACGGCGCATAGCCTCGTGCCATGTCATCTGCTGCAGCTTAGCCGGCAACTCAACGCCGCGTACTTCCTTGAACAGATGGCGAGCCATATCCTCGAAGAGGTTGATAACGTCGTCCTGGTCAACGAAAGACATCTCGCAGTCTATCTGAGTAAACTCTGGCTGACGGTCTGCACGCAAATCCTCGTCGCGGAAACACTTTGCAATCTGGAAGTAGCGGTCGAAACCACTGATCATGAGCAACTGCTTCAGAGTCTGCGGGCTCTGTGGGAGAGCGTAGAACTGTCCGGGGTTCATGCGTGAAGGCACAACGAAGTCGCGTGCACCCTCAGGTGTAGAACCGATGAGGATAGGTGTCTCCACCTCGATGAAGTTCTGCGCATCAAGGAAGTTGCGGATGAGGATAGTCATGCGGTGACGCAGTTCGAGATTCTTGCGAACTGTCGGACGGCGCAAGTCGAGGTAGCGATACTTCATACGGATATCGTCGCCGCCGTCGGTGTTGTCCTCGATAGTGAACGGAGGTGTAACACTCTCCGAGAGGACATTCAGTTCCTTAGCGATAATCTCGATATCGCCAGTAGGCAGATTTGCATTCTTGCTCTCACGCTCGTTCACTACGCCAGTCACCTGCACGCAGAACTCACGTCCGAGCTTGCCTGCACGTGCGCAAAGGTCGCTGTCGTCAGAGTCGTTGAAGACGAGCTGTGTGATACCATAGCGGTCGCGGAGGTCAACGAATGTCATACCACCCATCTTGCGAGTGCGCTGTACCCATCCGGCAAGAGTCACGGTCTTGCCACAATCAGAGAGACGAAGCTCTCCGCATGTATTCGTTCTATACATTATATTATATGTTTTTTAGTTTTTCCTTCAATAACTATGCAAAGTTATAGTGTTTGCTTGAAATAGCCAAATTACTTGGCAAGAAATGTCATTACAGCCTTCATCACCTGCTGTCGCGAACGCACATTATTGATGCACTCCATCGGGAAACCCATGATAAACGCCTTGTGGTCGGCGCCGTCGTAAGCCACAGCAGCATCGGTGCCGTCGGCATAGCGCATAGCGCAGAACGCCGGCGCAAGCGGATTGATGATGTCTACCGACTGTGCTGCGTAATGACGGTCGTTAGGTCGGCGTATGATGTCGAAGTTGATGCCGAGTCCGTTCACAAGATTCGTAGAGATATTCTTGTTCTGTCCGCCTAATCCTACTTTAAACACATTGGAGAGGAAGCTGCGCTCAGCATCGAGCTGCATATCACTCGCCACATACGCACCGCTTACGAGTACGCGTCCGTTGCCACGTACGTAAGTCTCAAGCGCCTTGCGCAGCGACTGCGAGAAGGTCTTGTAGCGCACAAGCGAGTAGCCATCGTCTTTCTGCAATCCGAACATCAAGTCGACGATGCGATAATCGGAAAGTTTCACAAAGCCGTTCTCTACAGCCTCAACCGACGACGCTACGACATTGTATGCACCCGACGCCGCGATGTCCGCAACGTGGCAAACCGACTCGTTCTGTTGTCTTCCCATAAAGAATTTGCCTGCAAGTTCGTCCTCGCAATAGCCTAAAGCGCCAGGACCTTCACTACCTGCACGCGAGCGATCGAAGTCGATTTGTCTGCCTACCCAACCTGCGTTCATGCCGAGCGAAACACCCATATCAGCATCGAGGTCGAAGCCTTGGCGTGTGCCGTCGTCAACAACCGCCGGACCTGCAAGACGCGTAAAGCCGTCTACAACAAGTACATCGCGCGCTCCTGCCTGAGCACTGATGCAGGCTGCAAGCGTGTTCGTCGGAAAGCTCTCGCCTCCGCGGTTCACAGCCGTAACACGGAACTGATAAACCACGTTCGGCTTAGGCGTGAACGTGAACGATGTGCCAGTCACGCTGCGTCCATTGTCGAAACCGCCCCTGCCCTCTGCTATATATATATTATATGTAGTAGGCACGGCGCTTGCCTCCAACGGATCGTTCATTGGCAACCACGAGAGCTGCAACTGATTGTTGGCTGTTCGCTGTATACGGAAGTTGCTTACAGGCAAAGGCTGCACAACGCACGCAAGCGAGTGATTGCCGTTCACATAACGCAGTATGGTTTTGTAGAGCGAACGTGCGAGAGTGAAGCGGAAGTTAGGGTCGAGTGCGCGGCGCATATCAGCGAAGTTCTGATGCGACAGCGTTTCAATAATCGCCGAAGGCACTTCCGGCTTGCGAGTCTCGCTGTAGTTGCGGTCCCACAGATAGCGGCGTGTCCACTTGCCGTAGGTAGCTGTAAGGTCGCGCTGCACGCCGGTAAGGAGCATATTGGCGAAGTCGTGCGAAATCTGCCGCGACACGCCGGCAGCAAGACGTCCGTCGTTGAAGTTGGTGGTGCAGATAGCCAGCGAACCGACGATAGAATCATGTACATGTGTGGCTCCGGCGTCGCTATGCACCGCAAGGCTAAGCTCGAAAGGCACGTTCTTTCCCTCGCGAGTCGGCACATATACCGACCCGCCTGCAAGCCAGTTGAGCATATTCGAGCGTGTATTGATGTCGTCGGCATAGTCGTCAGTGCCGTTCTTGCTACTATAAACCGAGTAAGGAGCGCCCGCCCATTGCGCACTATATCGCGCACCTTCAAGGCAGCGCGGCATGCCGCTTGTCGATCCGCCACGCTGTATGTTGCCCATACCGCCACCAAAGCGCACAGCATCTGTCGTTACAACGCCTTTCTCCGTAGACGAGTTGGTAACGATTACACGGTTGGCGGTGCTATTGCCTGCATCGAAGTCGAACGTGCCGAGATAAACCCACGTTCCGCCGCCCATCTGCTGGTTTACGCGGAACAAAGTGCGTTCGCCCTTGTGTACGACGATATATTGCGCATCGCTTACGCTCTTGGCTACAGTCTGATAGCTCACGTATACTGCGTAGCGACCCGACTGCTGTATGGTTGGCTGATACGCCGCCCACGACTCGTTGCTTTTCTTCGTTGTTCGCACCATGCGTGCTGTGCCCTGCTCGAACGGATTCTCGCCGTCGCGATACATGCCGCGATGGAAAGCGAAGCCACGTTCTTCGGTAGAGCGCCATTTCTCGCGACCGTCGTCCTCTACGTATCCTCTCGACCCGTCGTTGTCTACTATCACCTCATTGCGTTGCCAGTCGCGCTCGCGCGGTGTGTAGACCACAGCGCCGGCGTTCTCGAGCATCGGAATGAGATAAGGCACAACGATAGTCTGTGTAAAGAGGTCTTCGTTGGTGCAGAAAAGGTTTGGACGCTGCCACTTCCAGCGTCTCTTCTTTTGGTCGAAATAGATGCCGTGCGACTGCCAAAGAGAAATGTGACGGTCGAAGAGTCCGTGCGACACGAAGTTGGGTTGCGACTCGTTCATCACCCACGGCGCGCCATCGTAGTTGATGCGTCCCCATCCTCCGGGTGCGCTACCGCTACGCAGCTTTGCGCCAGGTACGAGTTGCTCTATAGGCATACCAGCCGTGTTGATGCGCAGCTGATAGCGATTATAAGGTTTTGGCAAAGCCTTGGCAAGACGTTTATAATAATAGCCCACGCTTTTCTCCGTAAAGTTCTGCGTGGCAAAGCCTATGCTCACATTCAGCGTGAGCACACGACGAACATCGTCTACGCTGTACGACTCCATATACGGCTGTACGGCGTAGACGACATTCTTTGCTCGTGTGGCGAGCACATAGTTCTTAAGACGAGTATCCAGCTGAGCCGCCGACAGCGTCTTGTGCGATCCTGCCGTAGCAGGAAGCGCCATCAGAGCGGCTGCGAACACCAAAACCGACAAAAATCTGTTTCTCATATTAGTCAAGTTCACCGACGGTGAACAATTCAGGGTTCTTTCCCTTGAAGTCTTTGAAATAAGTCTTTATGCGCTTCATGTCCGCATCCACATCGCCCGTAGGCACAATCATCTGCGTACATTCTATCAGTTTGCGTTCGAAGTCGAGACCGTAGAGCAAGATAGGCAGTTCGGCTTTCAATGCGATGAAGTAGAAGCCCTTCTTCCAGTTAGGGTTGAGCGAGCGTGTGCCTTCCGGCGTAACGCAAAGCTTGAAGTTTGGCTCGCGACGCGCAGCCTCTGCCATAGCGTCGGTCATGCTTGTATGCTTCGAACGGTTAACGGGTATACCACCGAGATGGCGGAACCATACGCCAAGCGGCCAGAAGAACCACTCCTTCTTCATGAGGAAGTTAGCCTTGATGCCCTCAGCACGCGAGTAGAGAAGACCGATAATAAAGTCCCAGTTGCTGGTATGTGGAGCAAGACAGAGTATATACTTTTCGGGGTGGTCCACTTCTATATGAGTGGTCCACCCCATGCGCTTATACAACAGTGTCTTGCAAATGCGTTGCAAAAAACTCATTGTGTTTGTTTATGTTTATATTTGATTTAAAATTTCGATTAGCCGAGGTTAACCACCTGGTCAACAATCTCAGACACCTGCTTGTTGAAGCTGTTCACAAGATCCTTGTAGAAGAGCTTCGGCGCAAGGCCCGGCTCCTGGTGCGACACGCGGCGCACATAGTCGTTGTGTATAACAAGGATAGAAGCGAGCAATGCGTTCACATCCTCCTCTGTTGTCTTTGAACTGTACATTGAAGCAGCTACTGCCTCTGAGAAAAGTTCGCTACAAACATAGTTGATATTGCGTTTCAGGTTTCTTTTGTTTGCCATAACAAATTAAAATGATTATTGATTAAAAGATTAAATTAACACGCCAAAGATAGGAAAAAAAATAATATGCAACAAGTATTCTTTATAAAAAACTTCAAATTGTTCGTTTTCTTTTAGTTTTTTTCTGTATGTCACAGAAAAAGTGTATTTTTGCAGTGCAAAAAAAGTATCTATTTATACATTACATATTTTAATTATTTAAATTCACATGGAAATTAGTGCATTGCAGATTGCAAGAGCTGCTTATCAGCCCAAATTGCCTAAGGCTCTCCAGGGTCCGGTTAAGGCCGTAGAGGGTGAGGCAACACAGTCAGTAGGTAACCAGGAAGAGATCAAGGCGTTGTTCCCGAACACATACGGAATGCCTGTTATCACTTTTGAGGCTGGCGAGAAGACAGAGTTTCCTGCATTCAACGTAGGCGTTATCCTTTCAGGAGGTCAGGCTCCTGGTGGCCACAACGTAATTTCAGGATTGTTTGACGGTATTAAATCATTGAATCCAGAGAACAAGCTCTATGGTTTCATCCTCGGCCCTGGCGGCTTGGTTGACCACAACTACATCGAGATCACATCAGAGCTTATGGATCAGTACCGCAACACTGGCGGTTTCGACATCATCGGTTCAGGTCGTACAAAGCTCGAGAAGGAAGAGCAGTTTGAGAAGGGCATCGAGATTCTTCGCGAGCTCGGCATCAAGGCTCTCGTAATCATCGGTGGCGACGACTCTAACACCAACGCATGTGTACTCGCTGAGTACTATGCAGCTAAGAAGTACGGCGTTCAGGTTATCGGCTGCCCGAAGACCATCGACGGCGACTTGAAGAACGAGCAGATCGAGACTTCTTTCGGTTTCGACACAGCTTGCAAGACATACTCAGAGCTTATCGGCAACATCCAGCGCGACTGTAACTCAGCACGCAAGTACTGGCACTTCATCAAGCTCATGGGCCGTTCGGCTTCTCACATCGCTCTTGAGTGCGCACTGCAGACACAGCCTAACGTATGCCTCATCTCTGAGGAGATCGAGACTAAGGAGATGTCGCTCGACGACGTTGTAACATACATCGCTAAGATTGTTGCAGACCGCGCTGCTGACGGCAACAACTTCGGTACTGTACTCATCCCGGAGGGTCTCATCGAGTTCATCCCGGCTATCAAGAAGCTCATCGCTGAGCTCAACGAGGTGCTCACCGACCCGACAACTGGCGAGTCACGCGAGTTTGCAAACGAAGAGGAGCAGATCGACTTCGTTAAGAACAATATCGCTAAGGACAACCTCGCTGTTCTCGAGTCGCTTCCTGAGGACGTAGCTCGTCAGCTCTGCCTCGACCGCGACCCGCACGGCAACGTTCAGGTATCGCTCATCGAGACTGAGAAGCTTCTCTCTCGCATGGTAGCTACTAAGCTCGAGGCTTGGAAGGAAGAGGGCAAGTTCAACGGTCACTTCTCTGCTCAGCACCACTTCTTCGGCTACGAGGGACGTTGCGCAGCTCCGTCTAACTACGACGCTGACTACTGCTACTCACTCGGCTTCAACGCTTCACGCCTCATCAGCAACGGCAAGACTGGCTACATGTCTGTCATCAAGAACACAACAGCGCCTGCAGAGCAGTGGATCGCAGGTGGTGTGCCTATCACAATGATGATGAACATCGAGCGTCGTAACGGTGCTAACAAGCCGGTTATCCGCAAGGCTCTCGTTGAGCTCGATGGCGCTCCTTACAAGTACCTCGCTGCTCACCGCGAGGAGTGGGCTAAGAACGACTGCTACGTCTACCCGGGTCCGGTTCAGTACTGGGGTCCGGCAGAAGTATGCGACCAGACTACAAAGACTCTGAAGCTTGAGCAGGCTAAGTAAACCTCTGCTTGTTCAAAACTAAAGAATTAATACAGAAAGAGCAGAGTGACAATGGTCATTCTGCTCTTCTTTTTTTATGTAAAAATATGGAAGCAAACAAACGCACATACAAACCACGCAAACGACGCTCCACGACCAAGCAAAAGCGCCGCTCAAGCCTCTCCGCCCTACTCTCTCGCAACCCGCGTGCCGTATGGTGGACAAGTTCTGCTATATGCGTATGCGTGTATATGTGGGCTTTCTACTCCTACTTCGTCAGTCCTACCGGATTTCGCTGGCGTGCGCTCTTCGGCGACACCAACTATCCCGCCGGCTACGAGATTCACGGCATCGACATTTCCCATTATCAAGGCACTATCGACTGGGACAAGCTGCGCGACAGCAATATCGAGGGCTATCCGCTGCGCTTCGTCATGATAAAGTCGACCGAGGGTTCGTCGCGCACCGACAACAAGTTCAAGGAGAACTTCCGTCAGGCACGCGAACACGGACTGATTCGTGGTGCCTATCACTTCTGGAGCAACAAATCGTCGGCTCGCGACCAGGCTTACTTCTTCCTGAAACAAGTGCGACTGGAGAACGGCGACCTTCCGCCTGTGCTCGACGTGGAGCACAAGCCGCAGGACCGCAATGTGGAAGATTTCCAGCGCGACATTCTTACATGGCTGCACATCGTAGAGGACAAATACCACGTGAAGCCTATCATATACACATATTATAAATTTAAGGAGAACTATCTGGACGCACCCGTATTCGACGACTATCCCTACTGGATAGCGCATTACTATGTAGATAAGGTGGAATACAAGGGCACGTGGCACTTCTGGCAGCACACCGACGCAGGAAAGCTGCCCGGCATAAAGGGCTACGTCGACTTCAATATCTTCAACGGTTCGTTCTATGCGCTGAAGAAACTCACAATCGGAAACCAGGATTAGAAAACGTAGCGGAGGTCTCCAGCCTCCGCTACGTTTATAATAATTATTTTTGCTGTTTGGTATCAGACCATCAATAACAATGCTTTAATCATATATATAAATTATCCACATACTTACATTGAGCCTCCTGCGCCATTTTCGCAGCCTCTTGCTCCAATTGCTTCCAATATGTTCGGTCTTTATGCAAATAGATTTCTTCATAAAGTGGGAACAAATGGGGATAGTATGATTTGATATAACCCATAATGTTGGCCTTAAATCATGATGCCACGCACCTCTTTCGTTCCAATGAGTGTTTTTACCATATTTCTTCCTTTATTCTTTACAAATCCTCTACCATTTCACCGTCTTCAGGAATAAAGACGCGGTCTAAAATTCCTGCCACTTCCGCACGCTTTCTCACCATTTCATGCGTCACGCTATTATGGTTTACGCCTTCAAGATGCGTCACAAATATCTTTGCATTAGGTGCAGCAGCAGCAACTTTTACCACATCTTCATCGTTCATAATAACGCGTCCACCCAAGCGAAAGCCATTGCCACCTGCATTAAGGGTGATAACCTCGGGGCGAAAACGCTTCAAATTGCGCTTTACACCAGCATACCAGATGGTATCTCCGGCGTGATAGAGCGTCTTTTCTTGTGGATGAGTGAATACATAACCCGATGTATGCCCAGCAGGATACTTCATGATGAAATTACCATGCTGGCTTTCGGCCTTTTGTATGTTCACTTCCCCAACCCTTGTATTGTCGCCGACAACTTCCACATGATTAAATCCATGCGACATCACCGCCTGCCGATTGTTTTCGTCTTGCACAAAAAATCGCATATCTTTAGGTATCATTTCATAGGCCGCCTCATCGATATGGTCATCGTGTAGATGGGTAAGCAATACAGCATCCACACCTTTTAACATCTCTTCTACAGGAAAAGGTAGTTCATGAAGTGGGTTGCGCAGGTGTTGATTTCTACTAAAGGGGAAAGGAGGCATGCAGCCTTTCTTTCCCAACATGGGGTCAATCAGAATTTTCTTTCCCCCATATTCAACGATTATCGTTGCGTTTCTTACTTGCTGGATATTCATTGTTTATTAAAGTTTAACATTGGCCTCCAACATAATAGCATCCTTCAGAGGTTCATCATCATCAGAGAACGAATTTGCCTTATATTGTACGCAAAGCACGAGCATTTCGCTGCTGCCTGTGTTTTTGAAAGCACGTTTGCCATTGGGCGCAATTCGCACGATGCTTCCTTCTGAAACGGGAAATCGTTTGCCGTCTACATCGAAAATGCCTTCACCTTTAAGAATGAAATAAAGCTCTTCGTGGGTTTTATGGGTATGGCGTGTGCCATAATCCTGCCCAGCTGCAAGACTTTGGAAAGACAATTCTGCGCCTGTTGCTTGTAGTGCATGTCCAGCAAACATCTTTCCCGGGATAGAGAAATTGCCCATAGCCAACTCATAGTCCTTAATTTCATTCAACTTACCTACGTTGACCGTGGTGAAGTTCTCACCTTTTTCTGCAATTTTAATTTCTTTCATAATGTTATTTGTTTTGATTACGAGTGCAAAGGTAGTGCATAAATCAAAGAAACATTCTACCATTAATAATATGTGCTCTACCATTTTGATAAACCATTAATTATTCGTACTTTTGTTGCATGAAATTAGAGAGTCATCCCCAAGAACTTACACAAGTTCCTTTCAGCAAAACAGAATGTGGTGTAGATTTCAACATCAATACCGATACGCACGAGCGTTTGCGAGGCGTATTGATGGAGTATCCGTCTTTCAAAACCAACTTCTTCGAGTTGTTTTTCTTCAGGAAAGCATCCGGGTGGCTGCGTTATGGCTTTCAACATATCGTGTTGAAAGACAATACGGTGCTGATACTTTCGCCGCACATCCATCAGGAGTGGCATATTGATGAAAGCCAAACGGATTATCGTTTCCTTATTTTCCGTGATGATTTTCTTTCAACCTATCTTGCCGATCCTTTCTTTACTTATCGTTTGCTTTATTGCTATCAAACAGATTTTCCACCCTATCTGTCGGCTACTGCTATGGAACAACAAGAATACGAGCGTTTGCTTGTGCGGATAAAAGAAGAACTCAACCATCCTCTTGCCGACAGCTATCACATCATCGTATCCTTGCTTCATTATCTGCTCATGACCCTTAATCGTAGGTATTCTGCTCAATACCATCTGCCTTTTGATGCCCCCAAGAACCACCATGCCTTTGAGTTCAAACAACTCTTAGAGAAACATATTCGCCAATACCAGCAAGTGGCCGACTATGCAGCCATGCTGAACATCAGCCGCATCACATTGAATGCTTCTGTACAGGCACAATATGGGCAAACGGCTGTACATCTGCTGAAACAACGTCTACTTGCAGAAATCAAGAATGAAATATTATTCACTGACAAAACTACCAGTGAATTGGCATACGAATTCAATTTCTCGGAGCCTGGACATTTAATGCGTTTCTTCAAAAAACAAACTGGACAGACGGTTACGGAGTTTAAAGAAGAATATAAAGGACAACAGTTTACCGCAGAATAGAAAAATTATTAAGCGCAAGAACTTTACAATAAACGAACGGCACTTGAAACAGATTATACACTTTATCGCATATAGAAAGCGGATGCCTTGGCAGAAATCATCCGCCAAGGCATCCGCCTTCAATATTTGACGTTCATACATTACTTAACAACAAACTTCTTACCAGCCACGACGTATATGCCAGAAGAAAGATTGCTCATATTATTACGGGTGCACACGCGTTGCCCGCTCAGGATGCAAAAGGCAAGCGGATACATCTTTGTCAAAGTGTTTTTTTGAGTGACGAAGTCAAAAAAAAAGAGTGTACCACAAAATGGGTACACTCCTTTATAAACTCACTTTACCATTTACCAATATGATTGGCTTATCTGTTAGCCGATTGCCATTGATAAGTTTTATCACAATGTATATCTGCACTCTGGTCGGCAATCATCAGTTTGAAATCGCCTTCCTCCAATACCCACTTGCCATCATAACCTACGAAAGCAAGATCATCGGCATTCAAATTGAAGGTGACAGTCTTTGTTTCGCCCGGCTGAAGCTCTATTTTATCGAAAGCACGGAGGCGACGACCATCAGGAACCATGCTGGCAATAAGGTCGCTGCTGAACAGAAGAACGCTCTCTTTGCCCGCAACCTTACCCGTATTCTTCACATCCACGCTCACCTTGATGATGTCGCCGTGGCGGAAATCAGACTGGGAAACCTTCAGGTTGCTATATTTGTAAGAGGTGTAGCTCAAACCATGTCCGAAGCCCCACTGCTGGGTAATCTTCGCATTGTAGTCGTAAGCACCTTCCATCGTACCCACCTCCTCACTCTTCTTGAAATCGTAGTTAGCGAGCGAATTGATTTCCTTAGGATAGGTGTAAGGCATCTTGCCACTGAAGTTTGACTTGCCCGATACCAAGTTTACCAAGGCATCGCCGCCCATATTGCCAGGGATAAGGATGTCGATGATGCCCTGTGCCAATGGTTCGATGTCGGCGATGAGACGAGGACGACCTTCATTCAAGACCAGAATGACAGGCTTGCCGGTCTTAGAAAGTTCCTTCACCAAATTGCGCTGGTTCTCAGAAAGCCAGAGGTCGGTCAGGTTGCCCGGAGTCTCGGTATAAGAGTTCTCACCGATGCAAGCTACAATAACATCAGCATCTTTTGCTGCATCAACTGCGCCCTGAATCTGAGGTTCGTTCTCCTCCCAGTACTTGCCCTTCTCATTATAGGTAACGCCCTGATTCAAGATAACGTTCTCCTTGCCATACTGATTGCAGAAAGCCTCATAGATGGTATTGTACTTGCCGGCAAACTCATCGGTACGATGGCCCTGCCAAGTATAGCTCCATCCACCGTCCAGGCAGCGCATCTGATTGGCATTAGGACCAGTGAGGAGAATCTTCTTGCCCTTGGCGAGAGGCAAGACAGGATTGCCATCCTGCAACTTCTCGTTCTTTAAGAGCACCATACTCTCGGTAGCTCCCTCTAAGGCGAGCTTGGCAAACTCCTCGCCACCAAACTTAGGATAATTCTTCAGTTTCTGGGTTGGGTTCTTGAAAAGGTCGAGACGGTACTTCATGCGAAGCACACGACGGCAGGCATCATCGATGCGACTCATCGGAATCTTGCCTTCTTTCACCAATTCGATAAGGTAGCCACAAGCATCGCAAGAATAAGGTTCCATAATCATGTCGATACCGGCATTGATGGCGATGCGGAGCGCATCCTTCTTATCCTTAGCTATCATCTCGCGAGTATAGAGGTTGTTGACGTCTGCCCAGTCGGTAACCAACACACCATCCCATCCTGTCTGTTCCTTCAGCCATCCTGTCAGGATTTCCTTGTTGGCGTGCATCGGCATACCGTTGACGGAAGCGGAATTCACCATCACTGTCAAGGCTCCAGCCTGCAGACCCGCCAGGAAAGGAGCGAAGTGCTTCTCGCGCAAATCGGCAGGAGAGATATAGGCTGGCGTACGGTCTTTACCAGTCCAAGGTACGCCATAGCCCATAAAGTGTTTCATTGAAGTGGCGATGTGATACTGGTCGATGTTGTTTGGGTCCTCGCCCTGGAAACCATAGACCATCGCCTTGCCCATCTCTGAACTGAGGTAGCAATCTTCGCCAAAGTTCTCCCAGATGCGGGGCCAACGGGCATCACGACCGAGGTCAACGGTAGGACTGTAAGTCCAAGGCACGCTCACGGCACGAGTCTCATAAGCAGTAGCCTCAGCCGAACGACGAGCTATCTCACGATTGAAGGTGGCAGCTACATTGATGTTCTGCGGGAAGAGGGTTCCGTCTTGAGTATAAGTAGAACCGTGGTTCTGATCAAGACCGAAGACACAAGGGATGCCGATGCGCTTCATCGAAATCTTCTGAATCTGAGAGATATACTTCTCCCACTGCTTGGCGGTTGGCGCACAAGTGTTAGGAGCGTTGAGGATAGAGCCAATCTTATAGCGAGAAAGGATAGAATCGGTCTTGTGCTCGTCGATATAGAACACACCGTTCTTGTCGTTTGCACCAAAGAGGTCGGTCACCAATTCCATCATCTGACCTACCTTTTCCTCCAAGGTGAGTTTCTTCAGGGTCTGTTCTACCTGAGCCTCGATCTTAGGGTCGCTCTTGATAACTGGAACCTTGGCACTGGTTGTATAAGCAAATGCCAACATGAAAATAGATGAAAATAATTTCTTCATAAGTTCTAAGATTTGACGTTATATGATAATAACGAGATTCTTTCTAATATTTTATTCGATAGTTACTTTCTTTACGGTATAACCATCACCCACGATGAGGAGACCTTGCTGCTCTGTCAAGAGTTGGATAGAGAGGTCGGTCAGTTCAAACTCCCATTTAGCAGGTCCATTCACCATGATGTCGCCACGCTCTGGGTCGCCCTTACCGGTAAGGATGTTGTTCCACCAAGAAGTGACAGCAGTACCCTGGCCATTTCCATCTACATAGACACGGAGGATGGTGCCAGCCTTCACCTTTGAGAGGAAGGTGTCCTTCAAGGCATCGAATGGTGTACCACATGTCACGGCAAACTCACCTTCCCAGAGGGTGTTCTCCATAGATGGGCGAGCCTCGGTGGTTACCTTGATGGTACCGCCAGGGAACTGTACGCCATTGCCATCTACCAATGTAATGTCGTAATCGCCATTGGCGAGGCCGGAAGGAGTAGTAACTTTCAATGTCGTACCCTCATCGAGAACTTCGAAGGCAACCTCCTTATCAGCGATGAGGACTTTCTTAACGAGTCCCAGGTTCTTGCAATTGTGGATGGTTGTTGTTTCTCCTGGAGCTACCCAAAGCTCGTTTGCATTGGTACCCAAGGCAGGGTCATCGGCAGCAGGAGTCACGGTAACGTTCAAGGTGCGAGATGTGCTCTTGCCCTTGGTGGTGGTTGCCACAATCTTCAGTTCATGATTACCTATAGGCAAAGTCTGGTCGATGGTAGTACCTTCATAAATCTGCGTGCCGTCGAGCAACCATGTCACAGTGGTATAGTGAACAGGAGTCACTCTGATTTCCAACTTATAATTAGTCTTGCGGTCTATCTTGGAATCAGCCAAGTCGGTGTTCAAGATACGTGGATCGTCATTTTCGCTGACAGTGAAGTATGGATCATCGTCAGAAGAGCAAGAAGACAAGGTAGATGTGCCAGCCAGTGCGAAACTCATGGCTAAGAGCATCATCATAGCCTTCAAGACTTTTCCCTTATATTGTTTCATTGTCTTATTCATAATTAATTATTCTATCTATTGTCCTATAAAACTTAACATTAAACACTACTCGCTATATCCCTTTCCGAATGGAGGATTAAAGTCTGGCTGAAGGTTTACATCAGCCTTGTCCCACCAGAGGCGCTTATGCCAATCGTCTGTACCACCCATGCGGTCGATGGCAGCCTTGTAGTTGGCATTGTTGTACTGACCTTCCATCTCAGGATACTGCAAGCGGACAGGCATTGACCAGTTAGAATCAGTATAAGTGAAACCATTCTTGGTCAAGAGATCACGATTCAAGATGGCAGGATAGTCAGAGCGGCGCATGTTAGCCCAACCCTCAGAAGGGTTCATCATGTGGAGAATCCAAGCCTGGGTATTGATGGTCTCCTTAGGATTGTCACCCAACGGATTGCTGGCAATGAACGCATCTATCTCTTCCTTGGAAATCTTGTTGGATGTAAGATAGTAGTTGTTGAGCAACTCCATGCTGGCACGAACACCAGCCTCGTAGTGGCTCTCAGCATCACCACCACCTACATTCCAACCCTTGGTTGCAGCCTCAGCCTTGAGGAACTCCACCTCAGCATAGCTAATCAAGTCGCCAGGACAAGAAGGCATCTCGAAGTCGATGTTCAGGCAAGGACGACCAGCTCGGGCTATATAATCAGAGTTGGCATAAGTGTTCTCGTCTATCTCTGCATACTTCTTCAAAGTAGGAAGGTCATCCACCGTAGCTGGATTCATCCAGTCTGTGTACCAAGCTGCACCAGGGTTGCAAGGCTCCTCACCGAGCTCCTTGCTCTGGAAGTAAGCCAGGAAATCATCGGTCAAGTCGATGTTCTGCTCTTTATCTGGCTTCACCTGACTACGCTTGATATTGTAGTAGTGACGGCAGATGCGATAGAGACGAGGGTCGTTGGTATTCTGCAACTGATAGAACAAGGTAGAGCATACCATGGTAGGCGATGTGGCATCCTGACCATAGAGAGTCTCGCTCAATGCATTGGCACGGAAATCGTAGTCGTTGGCTCCATCATAATAGGTAAATGGAGAATCAGCATACTTGATATAAGCATCATCGGCAGCACTGGCGATAGCACCAGCAGCCACAGCCTTCTCAAACTCCTCCTTTGCCTTCTGTGGATTAACATCGGAAATGCGCATGGCGTAGCGCATACGGAGTGCATTGGCATACTTCTTCCACTGAGCTACATCACCACCCATGCTGGTGACATCACCAGAAATGCGGTCGGTACCTGTGCCAAGCTGCTTCTCGCAAGCGTCAAGTTCGTCAAAGAACCAGCTGTAGAGTTCCTCTACGGTATCATACTTAGGGGTGGAGATACCTGAGATATAACCCAGACCTGCCTCCGAACAAGGCACGTCACCGTAGGTATCTGCCAAAACTGCCGTGAGATAGACACGATGGATACGAAGTGCCGCATTCAAGTTTGCCTTGTCAGCAGAATTGTTGATGGCATCCACAAGGTTCTTGATACCGATTTCATAATAGCGGTCCCAAACTCGACGGGACATATCATCTTCTTTGAAATTAGAACCAGCGTAATTGGTTACATTCCAACCACCAGCGAAATACTGTGGGAAACCAGTTATATAGTTACGGTAGGTATCCATCAGACTGAAGTCACCGTAAGTCTGCAACAAAGCTGTTGTCAACTGTGCGTTAGGGTCGAGCTCGCTCACCTTGGTCTTGTCGGTATTGATGTTGCTCAAGGTATCATCAGAGCATGAAGTCATCGCTGTGCCGGTTGCCATCAGGGCGAAAGCCATCATCAGGCTGCTCTTACCTATATATTTCTTGATTATATTGTTCATTTTCTTACATTATTATATATTAGAACTCTTCTAAAGAAATTGATTCATTTTTTCGAGATTAGAACTTCACGTTCACGTTCAAACCATAACTCTTGCGAGATGGCAGGGAACCAAATTCCAGACCGAGACCTGAGGTGTTGTAGCTGGAGTCTGGGTCGATGTTAGGAATGTTCTTCCAAACGATGAATGGGTTACGAGCCACGAAGGATACGGTCAAGCCCTTGACATACTTGCCCAGTATGCTCTCTGGGAAGGTATAGCCGAAAGTAATCTCACGACACTTCACGTAAGAGTTGTCGTAAACGAAGGCACTCTGCACGCCATTTGCCACATGCTTCCAGTAATCTTCAGGGTTCACGGCGATGTCGTTCTTGCGATAAGTACCGTCGCCATTGTCGATGACACCATCTACGACAAATCCCTTGCAGTTACCTGCTGCACGCCATGCTGTAAGGTCCATACCCGAAGCCTTGCGAGCCTCCTCGGAAGTGTACCACTCCTCACGACCTGCCAATGTTCCCTTTGCCTTACCAGTCTGGTATGCAGAACGCATGGACATAGAGTAGATGTCGGCACCTACCTTCACATCGAATGAAGCAGAGAGGCGGAAGTTCTTGTAAGAGAATGTGGTATAGAAACCACCAGTCCAATCCCAAGAAGAGTTGCCGATGGTCTTGATTTCCTGGTCAACCTTTGGAAGACCAGTAGCTGCATCGACAACCACCTGACCCTTGTCGTTGTAGAGGAAGTCGTGTCCACGGATAGCTCCATAGTTCTCACCCACCTTGGCACCTACAGAAACACCGCACCAGTATGCCTTCGCCAACTCGAAGTAGTCCATGCCATTGGTGAGCGACTTCACCTTGTTGGAATTCTTCGAGAAGTTGACACCCAAGTCCCAAGCGAAGTCCTTGATCTGCAAGGCACGGGCATTGAGGGCAATCTCGATACCCTGGTTCTGAATTTCACCGGCATTGATGAGGCGGTAAGCATAGCCAGAGGTAGTGGTTGAAGCCAAGCTCAAAATCTGGTTCTTGGAGTTCTGGTTGTAATAGGTGGCATCCAAGCCCAAGCGTCCGTTGAAGAACTTCATCTCCAAACCTACCTCGTAAGAACCTGTCATAGTAGGCTTCAAATTCTTGTTTGGCTGTGTTGAGTTGGCTATCATACCGATGGTATAACCCGAGTAGCTGTACTTGCCCGTGGTATAGTTGAGTGCCAACAAGTATGGATCGGTATCGCTACCTACCTTTGCCCAAGATGCGCGAATCTTACCGTAATTGATGAACTTCTTGTTCTTGATAAACTCGGAGAATACCAAGCTACCAGATACCGAAGGATATACGTATGTATTGTTATTGACAGGGAGCGTAGATGACTTATCGCCACGGAGAGTTCCCTCCAGATAATAAGTATGCTTGTAGCCGAGGCTCGCACTGGCATAGAGAGAACTGATCTGCTTCTTGTACATACTCTCGCGAGTATTCTGCTCCTGATAGTTCATGATGTTCTTGATGCCATTCATCTGCTGGTTAAGACCGATGTTGGTAGTGGTCTTGTTGTTCACCTTGAAGATGTTACCACCTGCGGTAGCGTTGACATCGAAGTCGCCCCATGAGTTGTTGTAGAGGGCGAGTATCTCGGCGTTGAGTGTGCGGTTTTTGAAGATTTGGTCGGTAAGCTTTCCGGCAGGAGTACCAGGAGTTGTCTTGGCGATGAAGTCCTCGAAGTTCATGCTGTTGATATCGGTACCGATGGTACCCTGCAACTTGAGGTGCTTGTTGATGTTCCAGATGGCCTTACCCGTAAAACGGAACACGTCCTTGTCGGATGTATTGCGGTTCTTGTAGAGATCCCAGTATGGATTTCTATTATACTGGTCGTTACCATTCCAGTTGGAGTAGCTACCGTCGGCATCCTCATAGTGCTTCAACCAAGCCTGATCGTAGGTACCCGCCAGGGTCATGAGGTTCTTACCCACGTTGCTCTGAGAGTCTCCCAATGCAGGGCGGTTCTTCACCTTCTCACGAGTATAGTTGGCGGTGAAATCGAAATCAACAGGACCAGCTGAGGTATTCACACGGAGGTTGAAGTTGTCACGGCTCATATTGGTGTTAGGCAGGATGTCCTTGTTGCGCATATCGGTAACAGAGAAACGCATACCCGTCTTACCGGAATTAACTGAGAGGATGGCAGAGTTCTGGGTGGTGAAACCTGTGCGGAAGAAATCGGAGGCGTTGTTAGGATGCATCTTGAATGGACGCTCCTCACCATCAAAGTACTTGAACATGAAGTCATCGGCCTTAGGTCCCCAACTGGCATTGGTGCCAGAGGTGCTCGCATTAGGAAGCTCGCCATTGTAGCCAGCGCCATATATCTCCTGGATGTCGTCCCACTTAGCCAACTGTGTATCGACAGTGAAAGAACCATTGTACTCTACACCAATCTTATCCTTCGCCGCCTTCTTGGTCGTAATCAAGATAACACCATGAGAAGCACGGCTACCATAGAGGGCAGAGGCAGCAGGACCTTTCAATACGCTCATCGTCTCGATGTCGTCAGGGTTGATGGCAGAGATACCATCACCGAGGTCATAGCCACCAGCTTCGCCAGCGCTGCCAAAGTTGGTATTATCCAAAGGCACACCATCCACCACGTAGAGAGGCTGGTTGTTGCCTGCCATTTCCGTATTACCACGGAGAAGCACACGTGTAGAACCAGAAGCACCGCCAGCGGTGTTCTGCACGACGAGACCAGCCACCTTACCTGAAAGAGAGTTGATGACGTTGGTTTCCTTCGCCTTGGTGAGTTCCTCACCCTTCACTTCCTCCAAGCCATAGCCGAGAGCCTTGCGGTCTCGTTTGATACCGAGGGCGGTGACAACTACCTCATTCAAAGCTTTACCATCCTCTTGCATCTTGATTTTCATACCATCAGCAGCTTTCACGGTCATTGTCTTGTAACCGACGTAGCTCACTTCGAGTGTGGCTCCAGGCTTGCAATTCAGCGTAAAGTTACCATCCAGATCGGTAACGACACCGTTGGTTGTACCAGCCACCTTCACGCTTGCACCAATCAAGGTTTCGCCAGTGGCATCCACCACTGTACCCTTGATGCCTTGGTTCTGCTGAACGCTCATAGCAGCATTGTTCATCTGGGCAGCGAGGATGGCCGAAGTAGGCATCCACATCAAACCTGCACCGAGCATGCCGAGAAACTTTGTTTTCTTTCTCATAGTTCTTATTTTCTTTATAGGTTTAAAATAATCATCTTATTATCATATCATTACTTCTGAAAGATTCCCTCAAGAATCCAAGGAGCATTCACCTTCATACTCTTGAAACGGTCGAAGATGCCATACTTCTCAGAGCCGTTACCAAAGTAGTTGTTGTCCCAAACGAAAGTAGAGAAGCCTCGTTTGCGAGCCTCCGTAGTCAAGAACTTACAATAGTAAGTCATGTTTTCATGCACTTTCACAGAGTTTGACTTATAGTGGTCGGTAACTCCCCATTCTCCTATTACGACACCCAGTCCTTTGTTGCTCCAGGTATTCACCACCTTATCGAAGAAATCCGTCATCGTCTTCTCGTTGTCAGCAGGTGTCTTGCCAGCATCCTTGTAGGCATCACCCCAGTAATCGTAGGTGCAATCGCCGGCGTAGCTCCATGGTTGATAGTAGTGGAATTCCACACTCATATAGTTGTTGCCATTGCCTTCGGTATCCTTCGGAATGACGAATCCTCCATTCTCAATGCCAAACCAAGGGTTGCAAACGTAAGTCTGTAAGATCAGGTGGCGTTTGGCATTGTTGCCGCCTGTGGCACGAACCATATCCACGAATGTCTGATTGTAAGCATTCTGCACTTCGAGATTCTCGGCAGTAGGCTTGCTCCAGTTGTCCCTGACGTGAACCTCATTGGTACCGGCGAAAGCCAAGCGACTGTCATAATTGGCAAACTCAGAGGCAATATTCATCCAGAGGAGCGCAAGCTTTTGGCAGTTTTCTTCCTTATATTGATAGGTAGGACGACTTTCGAGCCATTTTTCATGATGCGCATTGATGATAACCTTGAGGTCATTATCCAGACACCAACCCACTACCTCCTTAATACGAGCAATCCAAGCCTTGTCGATGCTCATCGCCTGAGCATTGGTAATGTGGCACTGCCAACGGATTGGAATACGGATGGCATTGAAACCTGCCTTCTTCACAGCTTGTATCATCTTCTTGGTAACAACGGGATTGCCCCAAGCTGTCTCTGCATGGATGGAACCATCAGGGTTGCCAATCTGCATCGACTCACCATCCTGACCAGGAGCTGAGCACTCAAACGCATTTCCAAGATTCCATCCCACAACATCTTTATTCCATTGCTGGGCAGTAGGCATGGATTCGCATACGCCATCAGAACCTTTGGATGGGTCATTCTGCAACGTGTTTGCTTCGCATGAGAAACATGTGAAGATGCCTATTAAAAAGAGGCTAAATGTCAAAAAATTCCTTTTCATTTTATGGGTAAATTGTTATTGTTTCGGTTTTTAAAAACTGTGCGTAACAGATTCTGGCTGCAAAGATAGAGAAAAGGAACTTCAAGAGGGTTAGATAACAAACAAAAAAGGTTTCAATTCAGACATATCGTCCAAACCGAAACCTTTTCTTTGAAATTAAAGTTCTGACTTACAGATACTTACTGGGAGAAACTCCAAAGTGCTTTTTAAATACTGTACTAAAGTACTTCACATTTACAAAACCGACTTTCACAGAGACATCCATCACACTATCTCCCTGTTTCAGAAAGATTGCAGCCTGCTCCAGACGTATCAATCGCATAAAATCCTGCGGATTTTGCCCCGTAAGAGTCTTCAGCCTACCATAGAAAAGCGTTCTGCTCATCGCCATCTCTCTACAGAGTCGGTCGATATTAAAGTCGGTATCGCTCAGATGAGCCAACACCAAACTGGTAGCTTTATCTACAAAAGCCTGGTCTTGTGGATTCAGAACAGCTTCTTCCACATTTTCGTAAGATTCAGAGCACACTATCTGCTCGGGAGAAGCAGACTCAGAAGCCATCCCTCCTCTAACAAGAGCAAGACTTCTGTCCATATAGTACTGACTCAACCGGCGACGATTCTTCAAAATACTGGCAATCTTACTCGCAAGAATAGCAGTATCGAATGGCTTGGCGATATAGTCATCAGCACCAAGTCCGAGTCCTTCTATCATAAAGTCACGACCAATCTTAGCAGTCAGCAGGATAACGGGCAGCCATGATGTTTCCTTGTTTTCCTTGATGCGGCGACAGAGCTCATCTCCGTGCATTCCCGGCATCATGACATCTGAAACAACGATATCACACACACCGCCCTCTTTCAAATATTTCAAGGCAGCCTCTGCACTTTCCACATCAACTACTTGATAAGAATCACCAAAAGTCATTCTGATATATTTGCAAAGATCTTCATTGTCATCGACAAAAAGAAGTGTATCCTTTGAAACACCAGCATCCTGCAAGACAGCAGAAGACACAGTTTGGCAAGTTTCATCATGCTTGTCTTCAGCTAAAGAAGATTCATTTGCAACTTTTTTCTTTTCCTCAACAAGCCGAACGGAAGAATCTGTTACATTACCTAATGGCAACTTCACACAGAAAGTAGTACCCTTTCCTTCCTCACTTACGAAACTAAGCTTTCCTCCTAATTTCTCTACAAGCTTTTGTGTAAGCATCAGTCCTAATCCACTTCCCATTTCCTGAGAATTCACCGCATTAGAAGCCCTGAAGAAGCTCTTGAAGATACTCTTAATTTCTGCCTTGGGAATACCAATACCTGTATCACATACATGAATCAGCGCCATCTTTCCTTCAACAGAAGCCGACAACGTAACCTTTCCACCTTGAGGTGTATATTTGATAGCATTCGAGAGAAGATTTTCCAATATCAGATCCACCATTTTGACATCAGAACGAATCTGTTGCTGCGGACACGTTTCAAGACACAGCTGAATATGCTTCTCCTGAGCTGCCAATGCAAACTTATCCATCTGCAAACGTAAAAGCATCGGCAATTCTATATCTTGCAGACGAACCTGTTCGGCAGACTGTTCTACTTTTTGGAAGTCAAGCAACTCTGTTACCATCTTCAACAGTTTATTGCCGTTGCGCTGCGCCATATCCAAAAAAACACGACTCTTTTCACTCAAGTGAGAATCTTTAGACAGATCAACAAGAGGAGCTAAAACGAGACTCAAAGGAGTACGTATGTTATGGGCAGTATTGACGAAGAAATTGATTTTCTCGTCATAATACTTGCGCTGCAATCGTTCTTTATAAAACTGCCATGCAAAATATAAGATGGCTGTCAGAATACAGAGATAGACAATCCATGCCCACCAGGTGTTCCACCAAGGTTGAGCGATAGAAATGTTCAGGGATGTTGCTCCCAATTCTCTACCATTGCTTCTGCAAATAGCTTTGACATAAAGGACATAGTTGCCAGGAGGCAAATTGACAAATCGTGCTAACTGATAAGAGGAAGGTTTACTCCAGTTACGATCATATCCTTCTAAATAATACTGATATTGGATGTCATGCTGATATTGATAATTGATGCTCTCGAAAGAAACAATCAGCGTATTCTCATGATGGTCAAGGTGCAAGGTGCCATCTTGTAACATCTCAAAGAGGGATTTATTCCATTGGTCGGTACGCTCTACGCCTTCCACCTCAACACGATGGATACGAAGCGGAGCTGCATAATTCAATCCTTTGGCAAACATCGGAGCCAAAGCCACTACGCCATCATTACTGCCAAAAAGCATCCTGCCATCTGAAGTACACGCCACAGACATCCGATTATACTCACGTTCAAGTCCCTTGAAGAAGTTGAGATTTACCACCTTCCCCTTAAAGATGAAAGCCAATCCCTTATCAGTACTCAACCACAACTTGCCATTCTTTCCCTTGATAAGTCCATAAACCGTATTAGACGGTAAAGACTCCTGAGTAGTATAGTTTCTTAATTTATTAGTCTTCAGATTATAATCATAAAGTCCACCACCATCCGTACCTATCCAGACATGACGGGAATTCTGATAAACCATACTGTTGACAAACAAATTAATGTCTTTATCGGGATATTGTTCTGGATAAAAAAAACGGCGTGGGTGCATAGGATTATGTTTATCTATCAGATAGCAACCATGCGAAGTTCCTACAGCGATACTGCGCTTATCCTCTGATTCTGTAATGCATTGTACCTCGTTGACAGGCAGATAGAAAGCTGCCTTCTCCACTCCTCTGAAAATATTTTTTCCAGAAGGGAAACAGGCCATATCACCATCTAAACAGCCTATCCAGAGATTGCCTTCGCTATCAACAAAAAGACTGAACACATAGTCGCTCTTCAACTTTCCATTACGAACTGAATATGCAGGCATACTGGTTCCATCGCCGTTCACCTGATATACACCATTGCCATAAGTACCTACCAGAATCTTTCCATCAACAGTCTGACAAATCGTAAGTGCCACCTTATTATATAGCCCATGATACCAAAAATGAGTCTGCGAATCATAAATACTTACTCCTTTATCAGTAGCATACCATATTTTTCCATCGCGACTTTGGAACACATCGTTCACACAATTATCTATCAGCGATTGATTGTTAAGATACTCGTGCGTAATATATTCCAGAGTATGTTCCATCGGAATGGCTAAATCTACTCCTCCCGAATAAGAGCCTGCCCATAAATCTCCAAAACGATCGCGGCACAAAGTATATAAGCCATTACCCTTCAACACGTTACCAGGACGTCCATCTGTATTCATTAAGAGCTTGGTTTGTTTATTCTGCTTATCATAAGCATAGATACCAGCTCCATCGACAGCCATCAGAACAGTTTGATGATTAAATGAAATAATAGAACGTACGGGAATCTGCGGAATGTTCTGTAAAGAATGGAAAGCTATAGAATTGATCGGCTTCCAAGTAGTATCATCCACCACCTTCACTCCTTCATGAAAAGTACCCAACCAAATATGATGCCCCTCTATATCATGATAAGAAGAAACTACAGAGCTACCGCTTATTTTTTTTGCTATTTTCTGTGTAGCTACCGAATAGCAATATACATCTTTAGAAGTTCCTATCAAGAGTCTCTGACCAACAAACTGGATATGATTAATATAGGTATCTTTTAATATAAATCTACCTTTAGCTTTCTTGCGAACGATTTCCTTCCCATCAGCAGAAGCTGACAAGCAGTAAAGACCTTTATCCATAGCCAACCAGAAGTTGCCCTTTTCATCTACCAACAATTCGTTCAATACAATGCTTCCTCCAAGAATATTCAGAAGATTACATCTCAAGACGAACGTATCTTTCACCTTATTATATATATATACTTTTCCCTTGTTGTCGTAAGCATATATCTGCCGATGATGATCTTGGGTCAATTTGATATTTCTGCCACAGGCATCACTATACGGCATTTCTGTAGCCAATGTGTAATTAGAAACCAATTGCCCATTGTATCGGTCAACCCCTCGTTTAGTACTTATCCACATAGCACCATCCTCTGCCTCAACAATAGAATAGACACGAGGACTGGACAGTCCATTATCTGTATTGAGATTGGAAATCATGAACATATTTCTGGAAATATGCCCGTGTGCCGGAAGAACAGTTGCCAACAGCAACAATATAAATAGTATATATGATTGTAGTCTTTTCATTATTTATTAAAGTTTGGAACAAAGTTAGCCAAAAGGGTTGACACCTCGTGAGAGAAGTGTCAGCCCTAATTTATTTTGCTTGCAAAAGTTTTACCGGACAGCAATAATAATCTTACTTGAACAACGCGCAAGCCCAATCTTCATCCGTCACTACATCGCAGAGCACCAGACCCTGCTCCTTAGCTGCTGCCTCTATCATCGGCACGTCAGCCTCGTAGAATCCGCTGAGGATGAGTTGTGCACCTTCCTTCATGTGCGCACAAAACGCCGGCATGTCAGCAATGAGTATATTGCGGTTGATATTAGCAATCACGATATCGAAGCGGTCTTCAACTTTATCAAGAACAGACGCATCGCCAAGCAACACATCCATATTCTCAACACCGTTCAGCGCCGCGTTATGCTGGGCATTGTTGGCGCTCCACTCGTCGATGTCGTAGCCAAGCACGGGGTCGGCACCAAGGCGTGAGGCGGTTATGCCGAGTATGCCCGTTCCACATCCGCAGTCGAGCACGCTCTTGCCATGCACGTCCATACCAAGCAGGCGTCGCAATATCATGCGTGTGGTCTGGTGCGTGCCCGTACCGAAGGCGTTACGCGCCTCAATGAAGATGCGCATCACGCCGTCGTCGCCAGCGAACATCTCGCGGTCGGTGTGCTTGGCGTCGTATATTACGAGGTTTTCGTTCACGCCAATCGGCTCGAAGCCCTCGTTCTCCCAACCCTGATTCCAGTCCTGGTCGGGCACTTCCTCAACTTCGTAACTCACCGACACGCCGTCTGGCATATAGTCGGCGATGGATGCATCGAGCGCCTCCTTGTCATACATTGGGCGCTGCACATAACCCTGCAATCCTTCGTCCGAATCCTCAAACGCTTCGAAACCAGCCTCACAAGCGGCTGCCGACAACAACTCGCGGGCTACCTGCAACTGCTCAGCCTCGCACACTATCTTGAAATCTGCTACAAAATATTTCATAAAACTATATTTAAAAGGGGCACTGTTCTTGCATAGGCATGTTATTATTCATATACTTCTTCAATGTCGAGCGCATCTTCGGCGCCATCCGCCGAGCTTTCACCGCTCGAACACCCATCGTATCCCTCTAGCAGGTCGAACTTCACGCTCTCGTCATAAGGCAGTGACGGGTCGGCATACACCTTTTTCATATAGTAAGCCCAGATAGGCAGAGCCATCGTCGCGCCCTGTCCCATGCGCATGGTGTCGAAGTGGATGTCGCGGTCCTCGCCGCCTACCCAGCAACCGCTCACAAGCTGCGGAGTGAAGCCCATGAACCATGCGTCGGCGTTGCGGTTTGTGGTACCGGTCTTGGCACCAATCTCGCCCGTAAAGTGGTATCTGAAGCGCAGACGTCCGCCGGTACCGCCGTCTACTACGCCCTTCAGAAGCACAAGCATGCGGTTGGCGCTCTCTGCGTTTATCACCTCGTTCAGACGCGGCTGGAAATCGGTTATGACATTGCCCTCGTTGTCCTCGATGCGGCTCACGAACATCGGAGCCGAACGTATGCCCTTATTGGCGAATGTGGTGTAAGCGCTCACCATCTCAGCCACCGAAACCTCGCACGGACCGAGACAGAGAGCCATCGAAGGCACAATCTCGGGGTTGTTAATGCCAAAGTCGTGAAGCATCGAAACAAACTGCTGTGGATTGAGCTTACTCATAAGGTAAGCCGAAATCCAGTTGTTCGACTGCGCCAAGCCCCACTTCAGCGAAACCATCTCGCCGTAGCGCTTGCGGTTGGCATTGCGCGGTGTCCATGTCTGGTTGCCCACTCTGTACGACTGCTGCACGTTAGGAGCCATTGAGCACGGCGTGAATCCGTTCTCCATAGCCAGCGAGTAGAGGAACGGCTTGATTGTAGAGCCAACCTGGCGTCTGCCGCCCGTAACCATGTCGTACATAAAATGAGAATAGTCGAGTCCGCCCACATACGCCTTCACGGCACCCGTCTTCGGGTCCATACTCATGAAGCCGGCACGCAGGAACGACTTCACGTAGCGTATACTGTCGATAGGCATCATCATGGTGTCGATGTCGCCGTGATAGGTGAAGAGCGTCATCTCAGTCGGCGTATGGAAAGAGCGGTGTATCTCCTCCTGGCTTGCGCCTGCCGCCTTAAGCGCACGATAGCGTTCGCTCTGAAGCACAGCACGTTCCATAATCTGGTTAACCTGCTTCTGCGTGAGCGCAGAGGTGAACGGAGCGTTCGGTTTGCCCTTCTGCTCCTTGAAGAACTCGGGTTGCAGGAAGCGTGCTACGTGAGCATACACAGCCTCCTCGGCATATCGCTGCATACGCGAATCGATAGTGGTATACACCTTCAAGCCGTCGGCGTTGAGGTTGTAAGGCGAACCGTCCTTCTTGCGATTCTTGTTGCACCATCCGTAAAGCGGATCGCTTACCCAAGCTATAGAGTCGATGACATACTGGCGCTTGTTCCACGCCGGATAGTTGGAACGCTCAGGACGCTCGGCAGACATGTACACACGCAGGAACTCGCGCAAGTAAGGCGCTACGCCATCCTTGTGGTCGGTGCGGTGGAAGTCGAGCGTGAGCGGCGACTCGATGTGCTGCGCATACTCGGCATCGGTGATATAGCCCGCCTTGCGCATCTGGTCGAGCACCACATTGCGACGCTCGCGACAACGGTCGGGATAGCGCACGGGGTTGAACAGCGACGGGTTCTTGCACAAGCCGATGAGCGTAGCAGCCTCCTCAATATTAAGGTCGCGAGGCTCCTTATTAAAATAGGTGTTGGCCGCAGTCTTTATACCTACAGCGTTATGCAGGAAGTCGAAATAGTTGAGATACAGAGCTATAATCTCCTCTTTGGTGTAGTTGCGCTCGAGCTTCACGGCGATAACCCACTCTATCGGTTTCTGCAGCGCACGCTGCATGGTGCTCTTGGCGGTTTCGGAATAGAGCTGCTTGGCAAGCTGCTGCGTGATGGTAGAACCGCCACCGGCAGAAGCCTGGCCAAACAGACCGCGCTTGACGATGGCTCTGCCCAAAGCGATGAAGTCTACGCCCGAATGGTCGTAGAAACGCACATCCTCTGTAGCCACAAGCGCCTGCACCAGGTATGGCGAGATGTCGTTGTATGAAACGCAGACACGGTTCTCGCGATTGAAGTTCCACGTGCCGATGAGCTTTCCGTCGGCACTATAGATCTGTGTTGCGAAGCGGTTGATAGGGTTCTGCAAGTCCTCAACTGGCGGCATATATCCGATAAAACCGTTCCATATAGCCGTGAACGCAACAGCCGAACCGAGAATGACGATGGCAAGCAACGTCCATAGTGAGCGTACGAATACTTTTCTCATATTTTTAGTAATGTATTCCTTATTATATTAGTAATAGGACTGAATTATATTAGTAATATCTCTTATATTTTGCAAAGGTAAGGCAAAAAAGTGAGAAAAGCATAAATAATAGTTTTCATTTACGCCATATCTGAAAAATTATAACTACCTTAGCAGACAAATTGTAGACAACCATTAATTCTAAATAATAATGAGACACGATTTTGTAACAATAGCCGACCTGCCCAAGGAGAAGCTAATGTATTTGCTCGAAATGGCAAAGGAGTTCGAGAACCACCCAAACCGCGAATTGCTGAAAGGTAAAGTGGTGGCTACGCTTTTCTTCGAGCCTTCGACTCGTACGCGATTGAGTTTTGAAACCGCAGCAAACCGTCTCGGTGCGCGCGTCATCGGTTTCTCTGACGCCAAGGCGTCAAGCGTAACTAAAGGTGAAACCCTCAAGGACACAATCCTTATGGTTTCAAACTATGCAGACGTAATAGTAATGCGCCACTACGTTGAAGGCGCTGCGCAATACGCCAGCGAAGTGGCTCCCGTTCCTATCGTGAACGCTGGCGACGGCGCACACATGCACCCGTCACAGTGTCTCCTCGATCTTTATTCAATCTACAAAACACAAGGCACTCTCGAAAACCTTAATATCTATCTTGTGGGTGACTTGAAGTACGGACGCACCGTACACTCGCTCATCACCGCCATGCGCCACTTCAATCCTACATTCCACTTCGTAGCGCCGAAGGAGCTGGCAATGCCTGAGGAATACAAAATATACTGCCGCGAGCACGGCATACGCTTCGAAGAGCATACCGACTTCAACGAAGACGTTATCGCCGACGCCGACATCCTCTACATGACACGCGTACAGAAGGAGCGCTTCTCAGACCTTATGGAGTACGAACGCGTGAAGAACGTGTATATCTTGAAACGCCAGATGCTCTGCAAGGCGAAGGAGAACATGAAGATTCTGCACCCGCTGCCACGTGTTAACGAGATTGCGTACGACGTAGACGAGAGTTCGCACGCTTACTACATACAGCAGGCTGGCAACGGTCTGTTCGCCCGCGAGGCTATATTCTGCTACGTGCTCGGCATCTCTCTTGACGAAGTGCGCAACGACAAGACAATTATTTAGCAATTAATAAACATAATACAATGAGCAACAAGACAGAAAGACAAGTGGCTGCCATCAAGAACGGCACTGTCATCGACCATATACCGGCAGAGAAGACATATCAGGTTGTAAACCTGCTGCAACTGGAAACACTCGACACACCAGTAACCATCGGCTACAACTATCCGTCGAACAAGATAGGACGCAAAGGCATCATCAAGGTGTCTGACAAATTCTTCACCGACGAGGAGATTTCGCGCCTCTCGGTCGTAGCACAGAACGTTGTGCTCAACATTATTCACGACTACGAGGTAGTGGAAAAGAAGACCGTGAAGACTCCCGACGAGCTGCGCGGCATCGTGAAGTGCAACAACCCGAAGTGCATCACCAACAACGAGCCGATGCACACCGTCTTCCACGTCGTGAACAAGGAGAAGGGCATCCTCAAATGCCACTACTGCGACAAGGAACAGTTCATCGAGAAAGTAGAACTCGTTTAATAAACTATAACTAAAATCCTTTTAACTATGAAAAGAGATCAAGTGATTTTCGACCTGATTGAGAAAGAACATCAGCGCCAGCTGAAGGGTATAGAACTTATTGCGTCTGAGAACTTCGTCAGCGACGAGGTGATGGAGGCAATGGGCTCTTACCTCACAAACAAGTATGCCGAGGGCTATCCAGGCAAGCGCTACTATGGTGGCTGCCAGGTAGTGGACGAAGTGGAGACACTGGCTATCGAGCGCGTGAAAAAACTCTTCGGTGCTGAGTATGCAAACGTACAGCCGCACTCTGGTGCGCAGGCTAACGCCGCTGTGCTGCTTGCCGTACTGAAGCCTGGCGATACATTCCTCGGACTTAACCTCGCTCACGGCGGACACCTCTCACACGGTTCGGCTGTGAACACATCGGGTATTCTCTACCACGCCATAGGCTACGACCTCGACAAGGAGACAGGTCGCGTGAACTACGACCAGATGGAGCAGCTCGCACTTGAGCACAAACCGAAACTTATCATCGGTGGCGGTTCGGCATACAGCCGCGAGTGGGACTACAAGCGCATGCGCGAGATTGCCGACAAGGTAGGCGCTCTGCTTATGATTGATATGGCTCACCCTGCAGGTCTCATCGCAGCCGGCTTGCTCGACAACCCGGTGAAGTACGCTCACATCGTTACTTCTACTACTCATAAGACCCTGCGCGGTCCGCGCGGCGGCATCATCCTTATGGGCAAGGACTTCGAGAATCCGTGGGGCTTGAAGACTCCTAAGGGCGTAACAAAGATGATGAGCCAGCTGCTCAACTCTGCAGTGTTCCCAGGACAGCAGGGTGGTCCGTTGGAGCATGTCATCGCTGCCAAGGCTGTAGCTTTCGGCGAGGCTCTGCAGCCTGAGTTCAAGGAGTGGGCAAAGCAGGTGAAGAAGAACGCAAGCGTGCTTGCAGACGAACTCATCAAGCGCGGCTTCACTATCGTGAGCGGCGGCACAGACAACCACTCTATGCTCGTCGACCTCCGTTCGAAGTATCCTGATCTCACCGGCAAGGTGGCTGAGAACGCTCTCGTTGCTGCCGACATCACCGTTAACAAGAACATGGTGCCGTACGACACACGCAGCGCTTTCCAGACATCAGGCATCCGCCTCGGTACTCCTGCCATCACAACACGTGGCGCTAAGGAAGACCTCATGGTGCTCATTGCTGAACTCATCGAAGAAGTGCTCAACGACCCGGAGAACGAGGAAGTAATCGCTCGCGTTCGTGCTAAGGTGAACGAGACGATGAAGGATTATCCCCTCTTTGCATACTAATTTTTTTTAAACATTCTTGTCCGCGCCGACCGATACGCATATCTGCTTTGGTCGGCACGTACTTGCGCAACGAACGGCGCTGATGTACTTAGCGGTCGCCGCGGACAACTAATATTTACGCCCCATGCTACAACTTGTCTCTGTAATATTCATAATAATCATCTCCATCTGCTACATCGCCTACCGCACATACATGGCTATACATGAAGCAAAAAGCGGATGCTACGGCTGTAAAGGCTGCGCTCTGAAGGAGCAGATGATAAAAAACAGCAAGCAAAACAAACACACGAGTGCGGCTGTTCACGCTGAGAAATGCAGTAATTTTAGGAAAATCGACTCGTAAACATGAAGATTTTAAGAAAAAACACTGAAAAGTGAAATATTCTTGAAAAAAGTTGCAAAAACATTTGGCTGTTACGAAAAGAATGGCTACCTTTGCACTCGCAATTAAGCAACAAGCCTATTTGGTACCTTGGCCGATCGGTTAGGTAACGGTCTGCAAAACCGTGTAGAGCAGTTCGACTCTGCTAGGTACCTCAAGAAAAGTGAAATGTTCGTTTGAACATTTCACTTTTTTCATTTACACAAACATCAACATGTATAACATTCTAAAAACACCTGAAAGAATGACAAAGCTAACAAGCACGCACAAGCCTATACATTATTATATATATAACATCTTACCTTATTATATATATAGCGCAATACTTCTTCTCGCCTCGTGCAACAATCACACGGCAACCAACAGCGACAACGGCGACGGCGACACAATCGCGTTCAAATACGCCGAGCACATAACAGCCGTACGCCACGACGGATATATCGACGTAAAACTGAGCAATCCTTGGAAAGCCGGCACTACCCTACACCGCTATGCCCTTATCAACCGCAAGGACTCAGGAAAAGTGACGCCACCGACAGACGCCACCGCTATATACACACCGATACATAGCGCCGTTGTCTCGACATCACCCCACTGCCGACTACTTTTCGACCTCGGCGCGGCCGAGACAATAAAGGGAGTGTGCGACTTGCAGTACATCACACAATCCGACATACAGCGACGTGCGGCAAAAGGCATCATAGCCGACTGCGGCAACAGCATGTCGCCAACAATCGAACGCATCATCACACTCTCACCCGACGCCATATTCATGTCGCCATACGAAGGAGGCAGCTACGCCCAGCTCGAGAATATCGGCGCCGCAATCATAGAATGCGCCGACTACATGGAGACATCCGCCCTGGGACGCGCCGAATGGATGCGCTTCTATGGCATGCTCACCGGAAAAGAAAACACAGCCGACTCGCTGTTCGCAGCCATAGAACACAACTACAAAACCATCGTCAGCGAGAACAATAAGCAAAAGAAACACCCGAAAGTGCTCACCGAACGCGTCACAAATGGTGTATGGTACTGCCCCGGCGGCAACAGTTCGATGGCAAAACTGATAAAGGATGCAGGCGGGAAATATGTTTTCGCCGACAATAATCAGAGCGGATCACTAAACCTTTCACCCGAAACGGTTATCAGCAAATCAACCGACGCCGACGTTTGGCTCTTCATTTATTATGGAAACCGACCACTAACGCGCAACGAACTGACAGCCGAATACAGCGGATACAAGACCATAAAGGCTTTCAAGGATGGCAACATCTACGAATGCAACGGAAAAACTTCAACTTATTTCGAAGAAATTTCGTTCCGACCCGATTTTTTGCTCAAAGAACTGACACACATTCTTTACTCACCGAACAGCACCCTGCGCTACTACAAGCGCATATCTGAGTAGAAAAACGGCGAAGACAAGCCCCAAAACGGGCTTTCAACCCTAAAAATTCAAGAAAATGCACATTTTTCGACAAAAAGTCAAAGAAACATTTGGCGGTTACGAGAAAAACGTATACCTTTGCACTCGCAATTGAGAAACAGTGCTCCGGTTAACTTCAACCAGTATGGAAGTTTGGGTGAGTGGCTGAAACCAGTAGTTTGCTAAACTGCCGTACGGGTAACCGTACCGGGGGTTCGAATCCCCCAGCTTCCGCTGTTCTCTTGAGCAAAATTTTACTGTTGGTGGATTCATCTAATGGTTAGGATACAAGATTCTCAATCTTGGCATAGGGGTTCGATTCCCCTATCCACTACCAAACCAAGCGTGTAAAACAATATGTTTTACACGCTTTTTTCGTTATACACCTTATTATTTTCAAAAAAAATGCGTAACTTTGTAGCTTAAGACGCAACTACAGCAAAACAAATAGTGTACACAGATATGACAGATATGAAGAAACCGCTCATGGGTATGTCACTCTACGAGCTCAAGGAAGTGGCAAAATCGCTCGGTATGCCAGCCTTCACCGGCGGACAGATGGCGAAATGGCTATATACACAACACGTAAAATCGATTGACGAGATGACAAACATCTCGAAGACTAACCGTGAGCGCTTGGCTGCCGAATACACCATCGGATGCATGGACCCGATAGACAGCCAGGTATCGAAGGACGGAACCATAAAGTACCTCTTCCCCACCGCTACGGGCAAGCATGTGGAGACTGTGTACATACCCGATCACGACCGCGCCACACTGTGCGTATCGTCGCAGGTGGGATGCAAGATGAACTGTCTGTTCTGCCAGACCGGCAAGCAGGGTTTCGAGGAAAGCCTCACCGCGACCGACATCCTCAACCAGATATACTCGCTGCCCGAACGTGAGAAACTCACGAACATCGTGTTCATGGGTCAGGGCGAGCCGATGGACAATCTCGACAACGTGCTAAAGGTGACGCAGGTAATGACTGCCGACTATGGCTACGCATGGAGCCCTAAGCGCATCACGGTGAGCAGCGCCGGTCTGCGCAAGAAGCTGCAGCGCTTCCTCGACGAGAGCGATTGCCATGTGGCTATCAGTATGCACTCGCCGATACCCGAACAGCGCGCACAACTAATGCCAGCAGAGCGCGGCATGTCTATCGTTGAGGTGGTAGACCTCATGCGCAACTACGACTTCACCCACCAGCGCCGACTTTCTTTCGAGTATATAATGTTCAAGGGCGTGAACGACACTACGACTCATGCTCGCGAGATTGTAAAGCTCGTAGAAGGACTCGACTGCCGCTTCAACCTCATACGATTCCACCCTATCCCCAACGTGAATCTGGAAGGCACAGACGACCGCCACATAGAGAACTTCCGCGACTACCTCACAAACCACGGCGTGTTCACGACGATTCGTGCAAGCCGCGGTCAGGACATCTTTGCAGCATGCGGACTGCTTAGCACAGCGAAGAAGATAGAAGAGGAGCGCAAGCGCCGCGAACAACAACAGTAAGCCTATGCGTTATCTGATACTGCTGTTCGCCGCCGTCACACTCGCCGCATGCAACCGCGGCAAGCAGACAATGCTGCCCGACAGCGGCGGCAGACCATACGAAGTGGTGGTCATCGGCGACAGCGACAGCATATTGTATAAGGTATTGTCAGCGCCCGTCGGCTCTCTGCCACAGCCAGAACCGACATTCGACGTAAGCATGGGCGCCGCGATGAACGCCACGCTGCGACTCGCACGCAACATCGTTGTTGTAGAAATTGACGCGAAATTGAATCAAATAAAGGTAAAATACGAGCGCAACGTATATGCCGAACCACAGATGATAGTGCGCATAAGTACACCTTCGATGAAAGTTCTGCGCCAGGCAATGCGGTTTCAGGATGCGGCAGACAATATGCGCAATCTGATAAAGCGTAACGAAATGAAGAACGCCATAATGCGACTTGAACACAAGCACAACACAAAGCTGGAGGCGGAAGTGCTGCAGATGTTCGGCATAGACATGCGCATTCCGGCAGACATGCAGGCAAGTCGCAAGGGCAAGAACTTCATCTGGATATCCAACGACTCGCCTACAGCGACGACAAACATCTGCATCTACACATCGGAGAACCGCGACAGCGTGATGCAGACTAACATAAAGGGCGAAACCGACGACATGTACATGACAACCGTAGAAGGCAGTGTCGCCAGAACAGAACTCACCATAGACGGAAGCGTGCGAACCGTGTGCCGCGGGCTATGGGAGATGTACGGCGACGCAATGGGCGGTCCGTTCGTGCAGCACATAATAAAGCGCAGCGACAAGCAACGCACGATAGTGGCTGAAGTTTTCGTCTTCGCACCCGGAACCAAGAAACGTAACTTGCTGCTCAACACCGAAGCAGCACTATACACAATACAACCCAAACAAAACAACAAATGGAAAACAGAAAAATCCGCGTGGCAATAACCCACGGCGATACCAATGGTATCGGATATGAGCTTATTTTTAAAACCTTTGCAGAGCCTGAAATGCTCGAGCTATGCACGCCGATCATCTACGGATCGCCAAAGATTGCGGCATATCACCGCAAAGCACTCGACATTCAGGCAAGCTTCAGTATCATCAACAAGGCAGAAGACGCTGTTGACGGACGCGTCAACCTGCTCGCTTGCTTCGACGAAGAGGTGAAGGTTGAGCTCGGACAGCCCACAAAGGAGTCGGGCGAATCGGCGCTTAAGGCTCTCGACAAGGCTATGACCGACTTCCGCAGCCAACTTTACGATGTGCTCGTAGCTTGTCCGGTTTCACTCTCCAACATGACTGCCAACGAAGTTGGCTACACATACAACGGACTGAAGGAATATGCCGAGACTTGCATAGGCGACGGAGCTAAGGGCATGAAGATTATGGTGAACGAATCGCTCCGCATCGCTCTTGCCACAAACGGTCTGGCGATAAAGGACGTTCCAGCAAACATCACAGAGGAGAACATCCTCAACAAGATTCGTACTCTGAACACCTGTCTGAAACGCGACTTCCGTCTGTCGAACCCACGCATCGGCGTGCTCGCTTTGAACCCTAAAGCAGACGGCGTTGAGGAGAAGGAAATTCTGCTGCCTGCTATCAAAAAGGCTGAGGAGGAAGGCATAACAGCTTACGGACCGTACGCTGCCGAGGACTACTTCGGCAAGAATGCGTGCGACGCATTCGACTGCACACTCGCCATGTACGACGACCAGGCTAACATTCCGTTCACCACCACAATGCAGAACAACGGCATCTATTACATATCATCACTCCCCCTCGTATGCACGGCGCCAGCACTTACTCCCGACTTCACGAATGCCGGACATGGCGTTGCCGACGAGAACGCATTGCGCCACGCTATCTATGCAGCTATCGACATCGTGCGCAACCGCGAAGAATACGAATTGCCACTTACCAATCCGCTGCCGAAGCTCTATCATGAGAAGCGTGACGAAAGCGAGAAGGTGAGATTCTCTATTCCGAAGAAGCGCGACAACAACCAGCAAGGCAACAGATAAAACCTCTGTCTGCTAAAAAAGTAGCATAAAGCTGCATCTATTTTAATAGAAATATGTAATTTTGTTACCAAATGGATACATCTGAACTGCAAAGATTAAAACAACGGTACAACATCGTAGGCAACTGCGATGCGTTGAACCGTGCTCTCGACGTCGCTAAGCAGGTGGCGTCGACAGACCTCAGTGTGCTCATTGTGGGCGAGAGCGGTGTGGGAAAAGAGATAATACCGCGACTGATACACGACAATTCTCCACGCAAACACGAGAAATACTTCGCCATCAACTGCGGCTCTATACCGGAAGGCACTATAGACAGCGAACTCTTTGGACATGAGAAGGGATCGTTCACGGGTGCAATCGGCGAGAGCGAAGGCTATTTCGGTACGGCAAACAAAGGCACTATCTTCCTCGATGAGGTCGGCGAGTTGCCAATGGCAACACAAGCACGCCTGCTGCGTGTGCTCGAAACTGGCGAATACATACGTGTGGGTGGTCAGAAGATAATGAAAACCAATGTGCGCATCGTTGCCGCAACCAACGTCAACATGCACAAGGCAATAAGCGAGGGACGTTTCCGCGAAGATCTCTACTATCGTCTGAACACCATCCCTATCCAAATGCCGCCATTGCGCGACCGTGGCAACGACATTCTCCTACTATTCAGTCTGTTCACAATGCAGATTGCGGAGAAGTATGGCATGAGCCGCATCACGCTAACCGACGAAGCGAAGGCAATAATGCTGAAATACAAGTGGCCGGGCAACGTGCGCCAGCTGAAGAACATCACTGAGCAGATGTCCGTACTCAGCACAACACGCGTGATAGACGCCGAAACGCTGAGCAAGTTCATACCGCAGGACAAGGAAAGCACACAGCTTGCCACCACAACGCCAACCGGATCGCACTCGTACGAGAGCGAACGCGAGATTCTATATAAGATTCTCTACGAGTTGAGAGGCAACGTGAGCGATCTGCGCCGCGAGATGACCAATCTGCGCAAACAGATTGACGACAACCGCACACTCGACAACTTCGCAGCTGCCCAGCAGGTACACGCTCTGCAGCCAGCCACATTCAGTCCGTATCAAGACGTGGAGGCCGAGGAGATAAGAGATGGCGTAACAACCTCTCAAAACGAACAGAACGAGAGTCTGAACCTTAGCGACATCGGTCGTCAGGTGGTAGAGAAAGCGCTCGAACGCAATGGTGGCAACCGCAAGAAGGCTGCGCAAGAGCTGGGCATCTCCGACCGCACGCTCTACAGACGCATAAAGCAATATGGACTCGACAAATAAAAAAGACATGAAACGAATCCGTACACATTATATATATATAGCACTTGTACTGATTGCATCTATAACAATTTCGGCGTGCAAGGTAAGCTACAAGTTCAACGGAGCGAGCATCGACTATACAAAGACAAAGACAATACAGATAGCCGATTTCCCAATCCGTTCAAGCTATGTATGGGGACCGATGGGACCGATGTTCAACAATCAGCTGAAGGACATGTTCGCAAGTCATACCAAGCTGAGTCAGGTTAGAAACAACGGCGACTTGAAGATTGAAGGCGAGATTACACAATACTCGCAGCGCAACAAGTCGGTATCTGCAAGCGGACAGTCAGCACAGACCGAGCTTTCGATAACCGTGAACGTGAGATTCACTAACAACGTGAATCACAGCGAGGACTTCGAGCGTCAATTCTCGTCATCCAAGTCATACGAGACAACACAAAGCCTCGCAACGGTGCAGGAGGAACTCGTAACGCAGATGATCAAGGACATCACCGAGCAGATATTCAACGCAACGGTAGCCAACTGGTAACATTAAACATTAATAAACAAAACGTAAAAAAGTGGATTTAGTACGCCTCATAAATCATCCGGAACTAATGAACAAGGAGACTCTGTACGAGCTCCGTAACTTAGTCGCGCTATATCCATACTATCAGACGGCACGAATATTGATGTTGAGGAACATGTATCTGCTGCACGATAGCGCGTTCGACGACGAGCTTCGCCGAACCGCTTTATACGTGACAGACAGAAGCATGCTATTCAAGTTGGTGGAGAGTGCACACTACGAATTCAAGAACCCGAACGAAGTTGCTGCAGACAATATGGAGACAAGTGCGGACGACGACAACCGCACTATCTCCATTATCAACAACTTCCTCGATTCCGCCCCACAGCAAGACCAACCTGACGAACCTAAGCACAAGCCCACACCGGCAGACGCTGCGGTAGATTATGTTGCATATTTGCTGAAGACGGAAAGCGAAGAAGAGAATGCGCAGGAACAGAGTCCGCAACTGAAAGGCCAGAAGCTTATCGACGACTTCATCAACAAAGACGGAGGCAAAATACAGCTGCAGGAGAAACCTACCTACAAGCCAGAACTCGAAGAAGAGAAAAAAGAAGAAAACGAAGGCGAAGACGGCTATTTCACAGAGACTTTGGCCAAGATTTATATAAAACAAGGCAGATATTCAAAGGCTCTTGAAATTATTCAGCGTTTAAATTTGAATTATCCAAAAAAAAATGCTTACTTTGCAGACCAAATCAGATTTTTAAAGAAACTTATAATAAATAACAAAAATAACAAATAGAAAAATGATTTACACATTATTCGTAATTTTCATCGTGATAGCATCCCTGCTCATGATTGGCATTGTGCTTATTCAGGAGTCAAAGGGGGGCGGTTTGGCATCAAACTTCTCGTCATCTAACGCTATCTTAGGTGTACGCAAGACCACCGACTTCGTAGAGAAAGCTACATGGGGTCTCGCAATCACAATGGTTGTCCTCAGCATCGTATGCGCTCACGTTGCTCCTGTTTCTTCAGAGGGTACAAGCGTTATGGAGAAGACTGCAACTGAAACACAGACAACAAACCCGAACACTACTCCTGGTTTCGGAGCAAGCCAGCAGCAGGCTGCACCAGCAGCAGGCGCACAGCAGGCTCCGGCTCAGCAGGCTCCAGTACAGCAGGCTCCGGCAAAGTAATTTGCAAAGAGAGACTACTGCACCAATAAGAGTAAAGGAAATTACGCCCCGTTTTAAAGCATAAAACGTCCAGAGCAATACGCTTTGGACGTTTTTTTTTGTATATAAGTATGTATAACTGTAGGTATGCGCAACTAAAACTTGAAATCTCGATTCAATAATTTTATGGAACGATGGAGTTTTAACAGCCATTTTTATGATAAAGAGAATTCTTGGCAGACAATTCACGAAAAACCACTATTGTTAAGACACACCAACCGATAAAGCAAAACAAGGGTTCAAAACCATAAAAACGGTTCGAAACACCCCAAAGACAGCAGAAAAACCAGCAAAAACAAGGAAAAATCAAGAAAAAGTTGATTTTTATTGAAAAAAGTTTGAAAAACATTTGGAGGATTAGAAATAAACCGCTACCTTTGCACTCGCTTTAAAGAACTAAGCAATACTGCTAAGTAAAGCACATAACATGGTGGCCGTAGTTCAGTTGGTTAGAGCGTCAGATTGTGGTTCTGAATGTCGTGGGTTCGAGTCCCACCTGCCACCCAACAAAGAGTCAGACTTCTTTTGAAGTTTGACTCTTTTTTTTATACTTCTACCAACATTCATCACATCAATCCGACAACATTTACTACATTAATATTATTCGTATATTTATTTCATATGTTA
>NZ_JAHQUY010000168.1 GCF_019052365.1 Leyella stercorea | reverse complement strand
AACACTTGTAAATCGCTCATTTTTAGCTATTCGGCATATTTTAGCAGAATTTTTCGGAAAAAATCCTGCTTGTGGATGGAATAGCCTTCACCAAGGGTTGACATCAGTGATGACAACAGATTGGAGAATGAATTATACTCATTTATGTCAGCGCAGAATTTCTGTACTGGGTTCTGCATTGTAAGTATAGCAGAAAACTCACCGGTTTTGGTGTATAACACACCGATACCATCTATGTCCTCGATGGAGAAATAGATTTCCTTGAAGATTTTGGCTCGTTTGCTCCCTGTGCCGAAAGAATACACGGAAATTGCCATGCCAAGGCATACGGCAATCAGAAAAATGATAACGTAAATGACCATTGTTTTTGTTTATACAAGTAAGGGTAGACTCTTACCGCCGTGGATCGAGCCTACCCGTTGATTGTTTACTATGTTATAACTTTACATTTCCCATCGGCTGTAAATGATTTCACAAACGCTCTCTGTAAGCATAGACATAAATGCCCTTGTCGTTTTTCTTTGAGTAGAGTCCTTTTCGTTGCTTGACCATTATAAGGCAAATTCCACTACTTATGGAAACTGCTGCAAATGCCAATGCGATAAGGAAACCAACCAGAGCGTAAACCAACATGAAGCCCAATATGCCGACACCGGCGGTGACGGCTGCCCAAGTGATGTAGCGTCCCTGAAGTCCCATGAACTCCAAAGGACGCTGCAATCCCTTAAACATCTGGTATTCCATGTTTGTCTCTGTCATCTCTGCCATAACACGACGTTTGGATTAGTTACTGATACCAAAGAAGAGCGGGAGAGCATTGGCAGCGGCAATCAGGAAGATACAAGCACCGACGGTCATCATGATCTTCTTCTTGAAATCTTACTGATTGCTCGTAATATACTGATAATCAATACTAATTGGAATGACAAAATGACGAAAGAAACAAATTAGGAACAACAAAATCAAGAAACCCCAAAATGAAAGCATCAGAAAACAAAAATTAACACAGAAAACAATGGTAATTTTCCGATTCTATCATTAAGAGACGAAGTTGGATTGTGTATGAATCTCATATTGAACCTATATTATGTAAAGCTATGAACTCACTAAAAAGCAGTAGTCACCTCCCTCATTGATAACATATTTGAAATAGAATACATGCCTAACAAAAGTTAAAGTTA
>NZ_JAHQUY010000167.1 GCF_019052365.1 Leyella stercorea | reverse complement strand
GCTTGTCATTGCAAAACACGACAAAACGAAGAAACGCCGCAAACGAACGTTGTGGAGCAAATCCGATTTGGAGAAAACTTGTGATGATGGTGGCAAGTTCTTTGGTTGGTAATTATGCATCAAAATATACTTTTTGTTTATTTCAAGGCATTTTTTCTAACTCGTTTCTTGCAAGGAAGAATAAAAATATCTATCTTTGCAGTTGAATATTTAGCTTTGCAATAAACTATGAGTGTATTATACGGAACAAAAATAAACCAACTGCTTGCCAATACCGCACCGACAGGGCTGTTATTTGCTGATTGTCTGAAGAAGAAAGGCTATTCAGTCCAACTGCAAAAGAAATACAGAGACTCTGGATGGTTGACAGCTATATGCAAAGGTGTGATGTGTCGCACTGGTGCCCGTTTGAATGCTTATGATGCCATAGCGTCATATAACAAACAGATGGGTGGCACCCTCAGAGTGGCTGCAATGTCTGCCTTGGAATATACGGGGTTCAACCATTATGTACCAATGGGAAAGCCTGTTCTGATGGTGGCAGCACCAACGTTCAAGACACCATTATGGATGCAAAGTGATGTCTATGATGCTACCTTCCGGGTGTTTCACACAAATGCCTTCTCGTATACAGAGACAATAGAAAGAGTTACGGACAGTGGCACGTTATATGTTTCTTCTCCAGAACAAGCGTTCTTGGAGTGTCTAATCTTGGCTCCAAAGTCATACAGCTACATGGATCTGTACTATGTTATGGAGCAACTGACCACCCTACGTTCTGATGTTGTACAGCACTTGTTGGAAACTTTGGACAACAACAGAGTAAAGAGGATGTTTCTGTATATGGCTGAAAAGGCAGGTCATTTTTGGTTCGAAGAACTGCATCCCGAAAAGATAGATGTCGGGACTGGGAAAATCCAAGCTGCTACCAATGGTACATTTAATCGTAAATATAACATGACTATTCCAAAAGATTTAGAAGAATATGAGGGATAAGTACAAGAAGCAGGTCGCATTATTGATAAGAATTATGCCGTCTGTATATCGTATCAAGGAATTTGCCGTGCATGGTGGAACAGCCATTAATCTGTTCCATAAGAATTTGCCACGGTATTCAGTGGATATAGACCTTACCTATATTCCCATTCAAGATAGGACTACAAGTTTATGTACTAACCTGTTGGCGGAATTAATTTAGTGCATACTTAATTCTGCCAATGGGCTTGTCGT
>NZ_JAHQUY010000024.1 GCF_019052365.1 Leyella stercorea | reverse complement strand
TAAATGGAAACAAAAAAATATCGCTCAAGAATAAAAACTTGAGCGATATTTTTTTGACGTGTATATACTAGCATCGCGGATACGCTTACTTTGATACATGGGCGGAAGAACTACTACTTCGGCTCAATATCGGCGATTTATACGGTTTTGACAGAGGATGAGGTGGGTATAAAGAAAAGCTCGCTGCTACACGCCGGACTGGCTGACGGAGGCGTAATACTCAATAAAAAGGCGATGATCCGGCAGGGAGAGTTGATAAGAGGACCCAGAGCGGACAAAGAGCAGGAATAAGGATGGCTTAAACGGCTAAAACGTTGATATAAAGGCATTTGAACGGCTTGAACACTGATTTGAACAGTGGTCAAGCCGTTTTTGTGTTTTGGAGGCTATTGAGATTGGTGAAAATGGGCGTTTTTCGGGTTTGGGGTGACACTTGGGGTGACGTTTGGTGTGACAAGGAAAAACGAAATGTTATACTTGGTGTGACATTTGGAGTGACAGTTTTAACATTGAAAACAAGTGATTGACCCCCTATATAACTCCGAATAAATTGTGATTGATGTCATTTTCGGGCGTTTAGTGGGTGGGGATAATCCCACGTTTTGACATGTTATAAACCTTTACGGAATGTCGGGAACGCCCTGTTTATTGGGGTTTTGGCTGCTTTGCTACCCTATTATACCTATGTATGTGCGTGCGCGACACGTTTTGCGGTGTGGAGCGTGTGCGTGATGCGTGTGGTGTGTGTCTCAAAAGATGGGGCACCACTCCAAACGGGGGGCTAATGGCATTGGAGGGGTATACGTATGGTGTTACGGCTTACCACCTATGATAACATGAAATGGGTTTACCCTGCACTTGCAATATTTGAAGTGTCGGCATCCGATACATGCTTTTCTTTTTCGATAGACAGTTGCTTTATGGTTTCTTTGAGACGTCCAATTTCCTCTGCTTGTTGTATGATTTTAGCATCTTTGCTTTGTATGTATGGTTCTAATTGACCAAAGAATGTGGCAATGCTTGTCTCTGTCGTTGCAAGAATAGGATTTCCTGGTTCAGAATTAGGTAAGGTGTCACTCCCTAAGCCAGTGAGAAGCCACATTGCGTTTACATCGTAAGAAATCACGATTTTTTCTAAAACGTCAGCTTTGGGTATGACTCCCTTTATATAACCTCTTATATTAGCTTCACTAACGCCTAATTTCTGGGCGAATACTGTATTTTTTCCACCTGCTTTAATATCAACGAGGTGCTTGATTCTTTCGTGAATTGTCCCGTTATGTGCCATAATTCTAAATTTAATCGAAATAAATCCCGATTTTTCTTTTGTAATTCGTGAGAAATCACTATCTTTGCAGCGTGTTTAAGATTAAACGCGCGGCCAAAGATAGTGAAAAAGGCCGAGAATTACAAATTTTAGCAATTAAAGAATATGAACGATAAGGAATTTGCATTGAATGCGGCGATGAACAGAATGCGCAAGAAGTTGAACCACCTGACGGGTGACATTGAAAGTTGGAAAGAGGACATGGTGAATGACTATGCAGAGTTTTTCCGCTGGCATGCGGACGATCTGTATGAAGCAATGGCCGCAAAGGCGATACTGGAGCCTGTGTATGAGACGGCCAAGGAGCTTGGTCTTGCGGCACTTGAGGAGTCTTTGCGCCACAATATAGAACACCTGACAGACGACCTGGTGTATGGTGATTTAGAGCGTCAGAGCACAGGCAAGATGAGCAACATGGCATACGGACTGGAGCTGAAGGCGAAACAGAAGATGATACAGTTCTTCAGTGCAGTTCAGACGGTAATAGCCGAGGGTAAGAAGATTGAAGGATAACACGGAAGTCCCAAAGGCTGCACTGGATAGTCAGCCGCCGCACTGGATAGTCGGCAGGGGCGGCCTCGGATGACGGCGGGAAAGACCGCGGGAGTGGCAGGTTTGCCATGCGCTGGATAGCCATGTGGGGTTCGACTCCCCTACACTCCACGAACAAAAGTAATAACGAACTAAAAACAGAGGACAATGAAAAGAGTGATAACAGTAACCCGCTCCCAGCGGGAGTTTTTGGCAAAGGCCTTCGGCGTGACGAAGGAGATGGTGAGCTACGCATTGAACTTTCACCCGGTGAAGGGTCAGAGCGACCTGGCAAAGAAGATACGCTGCCTTGCCATTCAGCGTGGCGGTTTTGAGCTTGTTACGGCTCCTGCGAGCGAGGTGGTGCATGACGCAGACAACATGATGCGCCAGCACTTCGAGAACGGCTGGATGTGGGAAGGCGACAAGAACACGGGCGTACTGGAGTTGAAGGACGAGAAAGGCGACGTGGTGGAACGCATCGAGCACGCCCTGCTGACAGACATCAAGACCGTGCAGGAGAAGGTGGAAGCCATGTGCTGCGCCACTATGTAAGGAGAGAACCGCAAGAAGGAAAACAAAGATAAAAGGAAATGGAGTACTACAACAAGATATTGTGCGTGACGTTTGCCGAGCTGACCGGTGGTGTTGAGCCGGTGATGAAGGCGAGCACCTTGCGTCAGAACGTATGCAGGAGCAACATTGCTTGTGCGAGGCGTGGCGGCGGCGAGGGGACTCAGGCACTGTATGTGTGGAGCAGTATTCCGGAGAAGTACAGACGGCGGTTTGTGGCGACATACGGCGACCCAGAAGAAAAGATGCGAGAGGCTATGACGAAGGCAAGCATAAAGATAGATGCGAAGGCGCGTGAGTATTACGAATCCTACACCTATATGGACAAGGACGGGCAGGAACGCCACCTGACGGAGAAGATGATAGAGGAATATACCATCAACGCCTCGGTGCTTGGCGAGTTGGAGAAGATGGCGGCAAGACGCCAGGCCATCCGCAGCAGTCTGAATGCTCCGATGTCGGGTGCGTGGGACTTGATACTTGACAGTTCGGAACGTATGCGCGAGAGCTACGGCCACACGCTCCCTGGCACATTGGCGCGACTGAAGACGCGACTGAAGGCTTGGAAGTCCGATGGCTACCAGAGCGTGGTGAGCGGCAAGCTGGGCAACTCTTCGGCACTGAAGATAACCGGTGACTTTCTGAAACTGATTGTGGCTTTGAAGCGCAGCAAGGTGCCGGTGTACACCGACGCGCAGCTGTTTGAGAAGGCAAACGAGATAGCCGAGGAAAGAGGCTGGAAGCCGATAAGAAGCCTAAGCGGTATGAAGAAATGGCTGAACAGCCCGTCGGTTGAGCCTTTATGGTATGATGCCGTATATGGCGAGCAGGCAGCCCGTCAGCGTTACGGCAGAAAGCACAAGACGGCACTTCCGACACGCAGGGACACGCTATGGTATGGTGACGGCACGAAGCTGAACCTTTACTATAGGGACGAGCAGGGCAAGGTGCGGACGACCCAGGTGTATGAAGTGATCGACGCAATGAGCGAGGTGCTTCTGGGCTACTGCATCAGCGACACAGAGGACTATGAGGCCCAATACCACGCCTACCGCATGGCAATCCAGAAGAGCGGACACAAGCCTTATGAGATTGTTTATGACAACCAGGGCGGCCACAAGAAGCTGGACTCGGACGGCTTTATCGGGAAGATCTGCCGCGTACACAGACCGACACAGCCCTACAACGGCGAGTCGAAGACGATAGAGAGCGTGTTCGGACGGTTTCAGGCTCAGGTGCTGCACAAGGACTGGCGTTTCACGGGTCAGAACGTGACGGCGAAGAAGGCGTCGAGCCGCCCGAACGTGGAGTTTATCGAAGCCAACAAGGACAGTCTGTACACTCTGGAGGAGCTGAAAGATGCCTATGCCGCAGCCCGTAAGGAATGGAACGAGGGTGTGCACCCTGCCACCGGCGAGCGTAGGATAGACATGTATGAGAAGAGCGTGAACGAGGAAACCCAGGAAGTGACGCTGCACGACATGGTGGACATGTTCTGGGTGTTTACGAAACGCATGGCGACGTTCACGGACCAGGGCCTGCAGGTGACGGTGAAGGGCGAGAAGCGGCAGTACGAAGTGTGCTCATCGCCTGGCGTACCCGACCACGAGTGGCGAAGGAAGCACACCTACGAGCGTTTCATCGTGGCTTACGACCCTTACGACTTTGCAAGCATCAGACTCTATACAAAAGGAACAGACGGCTCGCTGCGCTTTGAGCGGACGGCAGAACCCTACATACTGATACACCGCGCCCTGCAAGACCAGCAGGGGACGGACGATGCGAAGTTTATCCGCCAGGAGCAGGAAGCCAACCTTCAGGACCGCATAGAGCGGACGGTAGCCGGCCGGACGATAGCCGCCGAGCATGGCACGGACGCGGAGCAGCAGGGTCTGCACAGTCCGAAGCTGAAGGGCACGACGGCAGCCGTGCAGCGGCAGATAGACCACCGCATGGAGCGTTACTCGCAGCCGCCTGAGCAGTACCAGCTCGGAAGACACACGAAATCGCTGAGCCTTGATGACTGGCTGGACGTGATGGAGGGCGGTGATGATGGCGACACGCCGAGAATACCGCTTCCGATGGAGAAGAAGATAGCATCAAAACTGTAGAATCAATAAAAACAAACGATATGAACGAGAAACAGAAAGAACAGATACGCGAGGCCCTGCGCCTCTATGTGATGAAATATCCGAGCCAAAACAAGGCAGCAGCCAGTCTGGACGGTACGAGTGCGGGCACGGTAAGCTCGGTGCTGAGCGGCAAGTGGGAGAACATCAGCGACGACATGTGGCGAAAGATAGCCTCTCAGGTGGGAACCGCCACCCCAGGTGCCTGGCAGATGGTGGAGACCACGGCAGCAAAGGAGATGGCCTATGCGATGACTGACGCCCAGGAATGGAAGAACGTGACCTGGGTGGTGGGCGAAGCCGGATGCGGCAAGACCACGGCAGCGCGGCTTTACGAGCGTGAGCACAGCGGTGCCTACTACGTTCTGTGCTCGGAAGACATGAAGCGCAGCGACTTTATCCGCGACATTGCGAAGAAGATAGGCTTGAGGACTGACGGCATGACGATAAGAGACATGCTTGACGCGATCATCGGCGCGCTGATACAGACGGCGCACCCGGTGCTGCTGTTCGATGAAGCTGACAAGCTGACGGAAAGGGTGTTCCACTACTTCATAGACCTGTATAACAGGCTTGAGGACAAATGCGGCATCGTGTTTTTCTCGACCTCTTATATCAAGCGCAGGATGAAGATGGGACTGCGTTATGACAAGAAAGGCTATAACGAGATACACTCCAGGATAGGACGCAAGTTCTTCGAGCTGGAGCAGACAAGTCCGAACGACGTTTATGCGATCTGCGTGGCGAACGGACTGACCGACCGCAAGAAGATAGCTGAGGTGGTGAAGGACGCTGAGCAGTATGACTTCGACCTGCGGAGGGTGAAGAAAGGTGTACACAGAGTGAAGCAGATGGACGCTTGAACGGTGTTCAAATAACATTCAAACGATATGAAAAGAGCGATAAGCGTGAGCGAGCTGCTTGCGATGAAGAAGCAGACCTACAAACTGAGCGACGAGTGGCGCGAGGCGTTTGGCGAGCCTGAGCGGAACGGTGTGTGGTTCGTGTGGGGTCGAAGCGGAAGCGGCAAGACGAGTTTCGTGCTGAAGCTGTGCAAGGAACTATGCCGATTCGGGAGAGTGGCTTATGACAGTCTGGAGGAAGGTTCGAGCCTGACGATGAAGAATGCCTTTATACGAGCCGGGATGCAGGACGTGGCACGCCGAATGGTGCTGTTGGATGCCGAGAGCATGGAGGACCTTGACAAGCGGCTGTCGAAAAGGAAAAGCCCCAACACGGTGGTGATAGACTCCTACCAATATACGGGCATGAGCTTTGAGGACTATCGGGCTTTCAAGGCTCGGCATCCCAACAAGCTGCTCGTCATCATCAGCCAGGCCGAGGGCACACGCCCGAAGGGGCGTACAGCGTCGAGCGTGATGTTTGATGCCTCGCTGAAGATATGGGTGGAGGGATATAGAGCCATATCGAAGGGGCGATATTTCGGGGACAAGGGCTACTACACCATCTGGGCGGAGCGAGCTGAAGAATATTGGACCAATAACGACAAGAAGCAATGAGTAAGGACATGAACGACTACCGGCAGGGTGACACGATATATATCCTGCTGAAGAAGAGCCAGGCGGAGAGCGTGATGGACGAATGGCTGGAGGGTAACTGGCAATGTGACCTGACGGCACACCGCAGCCAAAAGAACAAAGGGTGTGTGGTGCTGGAAACTACCGACCTGATGTTTGCGACACGGATTATCCAGTGGCACACTTATGAGAGAGTAACATATAAACGCGAGAAACAATGAGCAGTAAGCATCGAATGATATGGCTGACGCCACCAGTTTACGGCAGCAAGGAAGAACGGATCGAGAGCCGAGGATATACTTGCGAATACTGTCATGGCAACGGAGGCTTTGCTGGTGACCGGAGCAGCCCGAACGACAGCGAATGGAAGATTTGCCCCGTATGTGAGGGCAGCGGCAAGATGGACGCCGAAGTGACCATCAAGTGGAAACCCAACAAACGAGAAAATGACAAACAAAGAACCCATAAATATTGACACAATGAAAGTTTTAGATGAGTTGAAAGCGTGGCTGAATGCAGAGCGCAAGGCCCGCAACGAGAAAAAGGCTGCGAAGAAAGCAGCAGCTTTGGTTAGAGAGAGCGAAGCGATAGTTCAGGCTCGCGAGTTCAGCGGTGAGGTGTACGTGTGTTTCAACAACGTGCCTATACTGCCAGCCGACGGGCTGACCTGGGACGTGCCGACGACACTTGCCGTGGCGAGGGAGGCGTGGCTGAAATGGAAAGAAAAGGAGGCAGAGCATGAACCACATCGATAACTACGGGAAGTTCTACAAGCTGCTGAAGCTGCTTCCCGGCGCAGACAAGGAGACCTTGGTGCGTCAGTTTACCAACGAGAGAACCGAGCACCTGCGGCAGATGACCCAGACGGAGTATGAACTGATGTGCAAGGAAATGGAACGTGTGGCGGGCTACGACGAACGGCGTGCCGCCCAGCTGAAGGAGAAGCGCAAGGCGCGTAGCGGCGTGCTGCACCAGATGCAGCTGTGGGGTGTGAACACGGCAGACTGGAAAGCCGTGGACCGCTTCTGCAAGGACAAACGGATAGCGGGCAAGGCTTTCCGCTTCCTGGACAGCGTGGAACTGTCAGACCTGAACACGAAACTGCGTGCCATGAACCGCAAGAAGAAAGAAAACGAGTAATGAACCCATAAAAAGAAAAGACAATGGAAACAAAGAACGAGACAGTGGACCCCTTGAAGGGTATGACAAAGGAGCAGCGTGCCGAACTGTTAGCACGGCTGCAGACCGAGGCCAAGAACGACCGCATGGCGAAGCGCGAGAGCTACGAGGCGCTGCGTGGGCAGTTTATGCATGACGTTCTGGGCAGAGTGGAGAACTTGGAGAGCGAGGTTTCGGGCTTCAAGAAATGGCTTGACGACGAGGTGACGGCTTTCACGAAACTCATGCGCGAGTATGGCGCTGTGAAGAACGAGAGCCAGCAGAGCTACACGATCACTGACGGAGACTTCAAACTTGAGGTGAAGTTTAACAAGGTGAAGGGCTTTGACGAGCGTGCAGACCTTGCAGCCGAGCGCCTTGTAGACTACCTGAAACGCTACATGGAGGCGAGCGAGAAGGGCGTGGAGGACCCGATGTATCAGATGGCGATGACGCTTCTGGAGCGCAACAAGACGGGCGACCTGGACTACAAGAGCATCTCGAAGCTTTATGAGCTGGAGGACCGCTTTGACGAGGAGTATGCAGAAATCATGCGTCTGTTCAAGGAAGCCAATGTGGTGCAGGCCACGGCGACGAACTACTACTTCTCTAAGCGCAATCCGGAGAACGGTGTGTGGAGCCGCATAGAGCCGAGCTTCTGCCGATTGTGATGATGTGCTGGGTCTTTTTGAGCCTTTCTGAGCCTTTGGAGGGCGCAAGATGAATAAAGCCACCTAAATATGAGCGATTTAGGTGGCTTTTTGCTTGCGGTTTAAGGGAAAATGTTTATTTTTGCAGACTATGAAAAAAGGAAGGAATAAAGAGCTGATAAAGCTGAGGGACGAGGCTCTGTACCGCCGTTACTATTACTGGACGGAGGTGCAGCGCCTACGTTTTGATGATGCCCTGAAGCTTCTTTCAGAACGTGAGTTCTTTATTTCGGAAGAGCGCATCATGAGCATCATCAGACGCAAATGCAGGGAGGGCAGTATGGTAAACGTGAAACCCCTGCCGAAGGTGAAAGTTCCTCGGCTTACCGCGAGCCAGCTGGAGCTATTCCCGACGCTGTGAGAGAAGAGCAGACTCGTCGTGGATGGTGAACGAAAAGATGTACTCATAGACCTTTATGCCACCGGGCATAGAATAGAAACGCGACTTGGTGCGTATCATCGGCGACATATATCCGAATGGGCGGAAACACTGCAATGCGGTGTAGAGGCTGTTTGCCATTTGCAAACGCTCTGCCACCTTTGACTCGGTTCCCGATCCGTAGTGCGTGTCGTCATAGCAATCGACGGCGAGACGTACAGAGAACTGCACCTGCCCCTTCTGGGCTCCCATGCCGACATTAGTCCAATCGGCTTCGAGATTGCCTATGAGGACGCACGGAAAGGTGACCGGGTAGGCATCTTCCTCAATGCCAGCCTCCAACTGACCACAGTCTTCGTCAACGAGTGAGAGACCGGTCATTTTGTTAGTGATGAGTTCGATAATGAGTTTGAACAATTCTTCCATAATGATTTTATTTTTCTGAGTTTAATATCTTGATAATTTCCTGTTTTGTGCGTTCGTGTATCATGTCCTGCAGCTCGCGGCTATCTCCGAGGAACTGTCGCTGTGGGATATGTACGGAGAGTTTCTTCTTTTTTGTGAGAGCGAGGGCACGCCACTTCTGTGCACGTGGATTTGCAGCAGCCTCGTCGGTACGCTTCTTTTTGCTTTTCTTGGAGGCGTTTCGCTTGATGCCCGCCTCGCGATAGAACATGGCCCATGCAAAGCGTCGCATCTTAGGTGTGACAGAGGGGTGGAGTGTTCCTCCCCAGTTGTGTATGGGAGCATATAGCAGGTCGTTTGCCACCCTAACGCGATAGTCTGACGGCGTATACTTTATGGATGCGAACAGATGGTTGCGTGAGGAAAGGAGCGGTCCATAGCGCGACGCTGCCGTCTTGCCCCCTGCGAGCTGTCTCCCGGTAGTTTGCCAATGGTGCACCCCACCATTGACAAAGGCACTGATGCGGAAACTGTTCTGAAAGAAGTCCTTTGCCATGCGCCCTGCAATGACGGGCAAGCGCCTACGCATAAGATGGTCGATTTGCTTGCTATGCGATTTTAGTTGTTTTGAGAAATCCTTTAGTTCCATACCATTGGGAATAAGACGTAAAACATGAGTGCTGCGATGCTGCCGCCGAGAACGGTGCAGAGCCAGTCTGTCCAGTCCCAGAGGTTGCCATTTAGGCGGTCTTTTAGCTCAAGGCACGATGCAGCGACGGCTGCGGCATATATGGCAGCATAGAAAGAACCGGCAAGTGTGGCGACGATGAAGCCGCCGATGAGATGCTTGTATCGGTTTGACGCTGCGAAAAAAGAGAAAAATTTGTTCATAACGCTTGTTTATTAAATTATTATTGTTATCTTTGCGGTGACTTAGAAATAAGTTATGTGTGTTTCGGCACGCATCCAGCGCCGGGGTGTTCCTTGAGAGACCCGGCTTTTTTCATATTTCATAGTGAAGCAACTCGTTTCTACCCTTTATGACACAATAGATATGCTTCAAATCCTTATCAAGCAGATTCCCGTCAAAATTCCGATAGAACTTGAAATAGTTGATGGATTTTTTCATTTTTGTCTCATCAAACAGGTTTGGATCATGGAAATACAGACAAAGAGCATCCGCTTTCTCCTCGACGTCGCTTCTGCTGTTGTATCGGCGTAACTGATCATTCTTTTTAACAAATATATTTGAGTACCATCCACGTCCAGTAACCGAGCGTATGTCCATATATTTGTCATCCATAACCATATCGAGAGCCGCTAATTGCTGTCCATTTTTCTTTTTTGTCTCATTACAGAAGATAGCTTTGTGTCCCATTGAGAACAGTTGATTTTGACATTCATTTTCCAGGTCGGAAGAAGTAAGTCCGCCAAAGAACCTTTGTGCGTGTTCGCCCTCATGAGTTATATGACCAATATGTGCGGCTTTGAGTCCACCAGTACGTTTGTCGAAAACAACATCTTTGTATTCTGGGTCGTGAAGCAAGCGTTTGTATTCAACCCTATTAGCTTTTAATTTCTCCTTATCTGGCTTATCTGATTTGCATAACGAGTCTAAACAGTTGTTGATGTACGGGCAGTTGTAGCAGTCTTTAGCCTTGTTGTTGAACAAATGGCTCAGCTTGTCCCTGAAGCCCGGTTTATAGAAACTGCATGAGCTGCATGACTTGGGGAAATACGGATGCGACTGTGCGAACACAGCCCCGTCAGTTCCTGAATTGGAATCGAGTCCTGGTTGCGGATTGCTCAGCGCGTCGTTTAGTGGCGTGGCTGTACATGGTTCGTCGGTGGATGTAAGCGAGCATTTGCAGTTCCATCGGTCGCCCGGTCGGTGTTCGTTCCAGAACGGGTCGTTGATGGGTCGGACCGTGTTCCAAAAGAGCTGATGGTCGGCGCCCGGATTGGGCGATGTGGATGGTATCCATTTGAGGTTGGGCAGTACGTCTGCCTCCCGTAGGAACTGTTGCCAGTCGGCTGCCTGGTGTGCCCGAATAACCGCCGTGTCGTATTCGGTGCGCAGCCATGCCCCACACTGATGCGAGGCGATGGGCAGAACATCGTTTGCCCACTGATTGAACGGCTTTAAATCGCCGTTTGAATCGGTGAGAAGTCTTGCCATATCAGACTGCATACGGTGGACCTTGAAGGCAGAGAAGACCTCGTTGGAATGGCGGAGCGCCTGTCGGAAGTCGTCATCCAGGTCGGGTACATCGGCTGCAGCCATGCCCTGGGCTGTAGCCTGATTGAAACTGCGTAGGATGGCACGGAACAGTTCGGGCGAAAGGTCGGTGGGAGACTGCGCCTTGCCCCGACGGTAAATGTCGTGGAGAATCTGCGCGATGAAGTCGTCTGAGAATTCCATGGACGCAGCCACATCATCGGCCTTGACCTGGTAGAGATTGTTGACTACCACTCTAAATCCGCCCCGCCCGGTTGCGGGGCTTTTGCGAAAAAAGAGCGCAGCCAGTTTTTGAAAGACTTTTTTTGTTTGGGCGACGGTTCGGAGTTCTTTTTGTCGTCGCTGTTTTCGGGTTCGTCATCATCATCGGCAGGCAACTGCTGATTGGCAATGGAGGCAAGCGCCTCCTTTTTTTGTTGCTGTTCGGCTTTCAGTTTGTCGTAATCGGCAGGTTTTTCGACACCGAACTCCTCATAGAGATAGTCGTCGGAGACAGGCAGCTGAAAGTTGGTGCGCAGCTGCGTGAGTATGTTCATCTTTGTGGAAGGGTCGATGTCCTTCTGCTCGGGGAAACAGAACTCTCCGCCAAAGGTGTTGATGCCCATGCGCTGGAATATGTCCGTCATGTCGTAATTGAGCACATCGAGGATGTATCGTCGGTCGGCCTGCGCCACTCGGTCCTCCACCTTCTTATGTACCGTGCCGAGCGCCTGCGTTCCGTTTTCTGAGGACTCGGTGGTGAGCGTGTTTCCGAGTATGAGCTTTGAAATCTCGTTGTTGCAGCGCTCGCAGAATCTCTCGTAGACATCTGCCGACCCCGTCTTGTTGCCCGCCTCAACGAGGTTTAGCGTGGTGTCCTTGCCATGCACGAAAACTGCGAGCGAGCCGGCATTGTATGCATCGTCGATGGCTCGCTGTCGTGAGTCCTCGTCATCGGTCTCGTAAGTGTACTCCTGAATGGGCATGCCAAAGACCTCGGAGAACTGTGACCAGTCGCCCGTGGTGTTGCGCTTGTATATGACCCATGGTGCAGCCTTGGCGAGGAGTCCGAGGTCAGAAGGCGATCCGATGAAAAGCAGGTCGGGGTATTCGTCCCATGAGGTGCCGGTGATGTCGGTCTGGTGTCGCAGTATGAGTCGGCGCACAGGGTCGGCGTGCTTTCTTGGGATGAGGTCGTAATCGACCCATTCGCCCTGGCGATAGAACTGGCAGAGGGAAAAGCCCCACATCTTGGCATCTATAATGTCGGTGACGAGTCGTGAGAACCATGGTGACTTAATCTGCTCGTTGACCGCCTCGTCGGGCTTGCCGTCTCTCCAGAACTCGATGTCGGCACATAGTACGGCATTGCGTCGCTTCTCGATGACGCAGGAGAGGTGTGTGTCCATGAGTATGTCAGAGTAAAGGTCGTAGAGTTTGTATCGTCGCGAGAAATCGACATCCTCTGCCGCCCGGACAGCCGAAGTGAAGTCGGCTATGTCGATGCCGAAGCGCTTTGGCTGCGTGAGCACAATGACATTGGGGCGCTGCTGTCCCTGCTGCGGAATGTTTCCGCCAATGGTGATTTTGCCCTTTGGGGCTTTGCTATACTTTCGTTTTGTCATAATCAGAATTTTTAATTGTCAGTTACCAGTGATTGACCCGTTTGGGGTTGCTTTTCAAGCGGAATGGCGCATGTGCAGCACGCACCTCCTCGGGCAGTAGCGGTGCCCCCTGGATGGAGATGTCCTCTGCGGCGACCGCCTTCATCCACTCGACTGCCCGGTCGTAGCGGTCCTTGCGCAACTGTGAGAGTTTCTGCGGGTTGTGAATACAGAAGATGTGGTATACGGCGATGTCTATGACCATCATGAGTACGAGCTGGAGTCGATCGGCCCCAGTGGCCGCGAAGATACTGTCGCAGTCGTATCGTTTGGAGAGATAGCACCTCATTTCGGCGATGGCCCGATCCTCACAAATCTCGATGACCGATTCGTCGGCTCTGGTGAGCGCATCGAGAATCTCTCGGTGAATGGAGGCATCGTAGTCGGAAAGTTGTACGAATTGGCTCATATATACATTGTTTAGAATTTATAATCTTCGTTTGTTGCGTGTGCGTATGTCGGCACGCGAGCGTGTGACCGGTGGTTCTGCCCTGTGCTGAATTTCGTCGATGATGCGATTGCCGCCCTCAACGGCATCAGGACCGTCGGCCGGATAGCGTAGGGAGAGAGTGAAGAGCGTGAACTGGTCGAGGAGTTCCTTCATGTGTGGATTGTCGCGTTCCGCCTCGTTGAGTATGAGATTGCCGGCACGATTCATGGGCTCCAGATTGGCCTCGATGCGTGTTGCCTTGTCGGTTTTCTTCTCCTCGTCTCCTCGAATGTAGAGCTGTACGCCCTGCTCGCGTCGCACCTTGGCGACGAGCGGCTTAAATACCTGCTGAAAGAACGGGTCCTGAAGTTTGTTGTTCTCCATGTAGCAATAGACCGGAGCACGACCTCCGACAAATGCGAGCAGCTGCACATACCAGTCGATGAACTCGGCATTGAGCGCCTGAGCCAAAAACGTCTTTATGACGTACAGCTTGCCGGAGAGCTTGCCGAGGAGTGAGACCGTCTTGAACGACTTGCCTTTTTTGCCCTTGCCTTCGCCCGGAGCGGGGTCGCCGTAAGCCACGAGGAACTTGAACTTGGAGAGCGGCGGCACCTTTCCGAAAGCCATCTCGGAGAATATCTCGCCCTCTGAGATGGGGTTGTTGAAGTACTCGCCCTGCGCTGACTTCTTGGAAATCTTGGCGAGAACACGGTCGATGTGCTCCTCAGAGTTTTTCTCGGGCCATGTGGAGTGTCCGTCCTTGTCGCGGATATTAACGATGTCCCAATGGTCGGCCATTGCTCCTGCGCGGACGACACAGCAGTCCTTGGCGATGATGTTGCCGCAGAAGAGCACCAGTGTAGGCTCAGAGACAGAGCGCGTTGGGTAAAGCGCCTTCTCCCACCAGTCCCATCGTTTCTGTATGATGTCGGGATTGAGCGTGTCCTGGTCTGTGTCGAAGTCATCGACAATCAACACATCCGGGCGTACGGCATCCTTTCGGGAGCCACGTGGCGACTGTCCTGCACCGAGTGCCCGGAATGCCACGCCCTGCTTGGTGATGAACTCGTCCTCCGTCCATGAGCCGAGCGACTGCTGCTTTCCGTAGTAGGCGATGATGCGCCCGTTGGCCTCGAGGTTGGCCCGGAACGGGTCGAGCAGGCGGACGGCATTGTCGAATGAATTGGATGTGAGTATGACATTTCGTTTAAGCCCTGTGAGTGTGAGGTACATGATGCAGAACATGGCACAAGTGGACTTGGCGAGCTCTCGGCTCCATGAGATTACCTCGAACCACTCGGGATTGGAGAGAATGCGTCGTATGGCCCTTTTCTGAAAAGGTGCGAACTCATACTGTGCGAAGTTCGGGAAAAAGAATTTTATCCATTCGAGCGGGCGTGCTTCAAGCCATGCACGGTGCTTCTGTATTTCGGCCTGTGACATGGAGCGATCGACGGGCGTTGCGCGCGCGATGTTGTCCTTGAACTTTTCCCAGTTTTGTAGTGCTATACGGTCAGTCTGTTTCATACGCTGTTAGAGTTTGTCCTTGATGTAAGCGTCGAAAAGCGAGGTTAGCTCCTTTGCCTTGTCGAGGTCGGATGGTCGCATCCACTCGATGACATCAGTGAGCACAGCGATGCGGTCGGCGATGCCCACCTCTTGCTCCATGTTTCGTATTGCGGATGTGAGCTTCACGATAGTGTCAGCCTGCTTAGCATCAGGGTATCGTTGTCCCTCTGGTTTGAGCTGTATTGCGTTGTTGACTTCGGCTACCTGACGATAGAGGCTTTGTACCTGCTCACGTCGTGTGAGCGTGAGTCCGACCTTCTGTTCCTCCCATTTGCCGCCGCGGCACCAGTTTGAGACTGTGACGCGTGACACTCCCACACGGTCGGCAATCTCCTGCTGTGTGAGGTTTTCTCGGAGATAAAGCGTGCGAGCCCACTCTTTTTTCTGTGTATTGGTTAAATCTGCCATTGAAAAATCTGTTTATAATGTGAATAAATGCAGTGCAAAATTACCGTGAAAAGGAGTGAATCCGAGCGAGTGAAAAGCATGATGACAAGTTGCGGCGTTATGATGCCGGCATAACGTTTCATGATAAAACAGGGGGTATGGAATGAGGTTGGAAAGCCATTAACTTTGCAACCGCAACATGGGCAAACTGCCCGACAAAGAAGGAGACAATGAGCAAATATTTCAATATCAAGAAAGCGGCGAGCGTGAGCACCATCTACATGTATGGCGACATCGGCTACGAGGTGGCGAGCGGGCAGATAGCCGCCGAGCTGGCAGCCTGCGCCGAGGAGAGTGAGCGTATAGACATCCGCATCAACTCGAACGGCGGCGACGTGTTCAGCGGTATAGCCATCTACAACGCCATCCGCCAGAGCAATGCAGACATACGTCTTTACGTGGACGGTGTGGCGGCGAGCATGGCGAGCGTGATAGCGCTGTGCGGCAAGCCAGTGGAGATGAGCCGGTATGCGCGTCTGATGCTTCACAGCGTGAGCGGTGGCTGCTACGGCAACAAGCAAGAGATGGCGAAGTGCATCGCGGAGATAGAGAGCCTGGAGGACAGTCTGGGCGAGATGTACGCCCAACGCATGGGCATGAGCAAAGAAGAAGTGAAAGCCCAATACTTTGACGGGACAGACCACTGGCTGACGGCGCAGGAGGCCCTGCAGATGGGTCTGATAGACGGCATTTATGATGCGGACCCCGTGGCTGAGGACAGCACTCCAGAGGAGATATACACAACATTCAACAACCGGCTCAGGAACGAGCCACAAAAAGCGAACGATATGACATTAGAAGAACTGAAGAAACAGGCGCAGTTTAAGGACTGCAAGAGTGATGAAGAAGTGGTGGCGAGGGCTCAGCACTATGCGACCCTTGCCGGCAAGGCACAGACCTTGGAGGACGAGAACAAAGCGCTGAAGACGAAGCTGAAGGGCTTTGAGGACAAAGCCGAGGCAGACGCAGAGGCTGAGCGCAAGGAACTGTTGGACGCAGCTGAGCAGGACGGCCGCATCAACGCTGAAAGCCGCCCGACCTTCGAGAACATTCTGAAGGGAAACATGGCCGAGGGCAAGAAGGTGCTTTCCGCACTGACCCCGAAGCGCAAGGTGATGAACGACCTGCATGTGCAGCCCGGCGTGAGCGACGGCCCATGGGAGCAGCGCCAGAAGCAGATCAGAGAAGCGCGCATGAAGCGCCAGTTCCAGTAAAGGACGAGAGACAGAAGAACCATAAAAAGGAAAACAAATGGCAATAGTAGTAAAGAACACGAACTACAACGGCGAGGTGCTGGAGCGCATCCTGACCGTTGCGACCACGGGCAACGAGCTTGTGGACAAGGGACTCATCATGGTGATTCCCGGTGTGGAAAAGAAAATCAGCGTGCCACGCCTAAAGGCGGGCAAGATGCTGCAGAAGCGCAAGGAAGACCCTCAGAAGAGCGATGCCCAGGGCGACTTCAATTACAGCGAGCAGACCTTGGAGCCCCACGACTTTATGGCATTCACGGTGTTTAACCCACGAGCTTTTGAGCAGATATGGAGAAAGTGGCAGCCTAAGGGCAACCTGGTGTTTGCGGAACTTCCTCCCGAGGCCCAGAACGCCCTTCTGGAGGCGCTGTCGAAGCAGGTGCAGTTTGAGCTTGGCAACCTGTTTGTGAACGGCGAGTATGTGAGCGGCGGCACCGACGACCAGCTGATGGACGGTATATTGACGCAAGCAGCCAAGGCAAGCGATGTAATTGTGGTGAACCCTGAGGGCCCCACCTCGATGATAGACCGCTTGTATGCTGTGCGCAACGCCATCCCCAAGGCGATGCGCGAGAACCCGAACCTGCGCATTCTGATGAGCGTTGACGATTTTGACCAGTACGACAAGGAACTGACAGAGCGCGAGCACAAGAACTCTAACGAGAGCGAGGTGAACAGCAAGCGCTTCAAGGGCATCGCCATCGAGACTGTGGCCGCCTGGCCTGACTCGCTCATCATGGCGACGCTGTGCTCGCCCGATGCGGACGGCAACTTCTTCGCTGCGGTGAACCTTCAGGACGACGAGAACGTGATCCAGATAGACAAGCTGAGCAACCCATCGGAGCTGTACTTCTTCAAGCTGCTGATGAAGGCCGACACGAACGTTGGCTTCGGCGAGGAGATTGTGGTGATGGACTGGAGAAAGACCAAGAAGTTCAATTACGTGCCCGAGGGATAGAAACTGGGAACGGCGGAGTGCGTGGAACCGCCTCCGCCCAGGTAACAAATACAACTAAAATAAAAAAAAGATTATGGCAGAGAAAAAGACAGTGAGTGTGAAGGTCGTGGCAAAGTTTCGCGACAAGGAAGACCTGAGCGTGGTGCACGAGGCAGGTGAGGTGCTTGAATTTGAGCTGGATCGTGCCCATGACGTTGTGGAACGCGGTTTGGCAGAGTATGCTGACCCCATCGGCTAGGCTATGGCAAGGATGAAATATCTGGTGCTGCACTGCACAGCCACGCCAGAAGGCCGTGAGGTAAGCTCTAAAGAGATACGCCACTGGCACACTGACCCGGTGAAGAAGGGCGGCAGGGGCTGGAAGCAGGTGGGGTACACCGATTTGTTCCATCTGGACGGAACAGTGGAGCGCCTGGTGAAGAACAACGAGGATGCGGAGGTGGACCCCTGGGAGGTGACGAACGGTGCTGCGGGCTATAACTCGGTGAGCCGCCATGTGGTGTATGCCGGCGGTCTGGCAAAGGACGGCAAGACGGCTAAGGACACGCGCACAGCGGCACAGCTGAAGGCTATGACTGACTACGTGAGGAACTTTCATGAAAGGTTTCCACAGATCAAGATTGTGGGTCACCGTGACCTGCCAGGCGTGACTAAAGCCTGCCCGAGTTTTGACGTGAAGGCATGGTTGGAGAGCATCGGCATCAGGCAGTAAGGAGAGTGTGAAAACAGAGTAAATAACGAATAAAGAGAAAACAAGGATGGCGGACACAGTAATCATGCAAATCCTGCAGTGGGCTATACCCTCGGGCGGCATAGGTGCCGCCATCGCTTGGGTTGCGAACCGCAAGGTGAAGGAGGCCGAGACGGCGAAGAGCGTGCATGACACCTACAAGGTGATGTACGAAGACGTATCGACGCTGCTTGTTGAAACGCAGAAGAAATATGAAGAGACGACAAAGATCACAGAGAAACTGGTGGCTGAGAACAACCTCACGCGACGTGCTGTCAACCGTCTGTCGCGTGCCATTGAGGCTATTCAGCTATGTCCTCACAGGGCTGCTTGTCCTGTCAGCAGCGAGCTGCAGCTCGACGAGACAGACGGTGAGGTCGGAAAACAAAGTGTCGGCAAGCGCAGTGCGAAAGGACAGCGCAAGCGCCGCGACGAGCGTGATGAAGGCGTGGTGGACGGCACCGGTGAAGGCGGACACGGCATTGCTGGAGATAGCGCTTGACTCCGGTCTGTGGCGACTGCCTGAAGGAGCGAGCTATGCTGCGAGCTCGGGCCGTGCGCACGTGAAGGCGAGTGTGAAGCAGAACACGGGCGGCAAACCTCCTACCCTGGTGATAGAGAGCGGCTGCGACAGTTTGGCGCGTCTGTGTGCGTATTATGAGGCGGAGAACGAGCGCCTGAGCGTGAAGAACGCTCATCTTCAGGACAGTGCTCAAACGGCGGTTGAAGAACGTTCGAAAGAGCGAGGGTTGTGGTGGGTGGACTGGTGTGTATTTATTGCAGGCGGAATAGTCTGCACGGTAATAACAATTTTAACAATGAAGATTTATGAACGATTTTATGTACGGCCTGGCGGTCGTTAAGGTAGGCGAAAAAAAGCTTGGCTACATCGAGGAAAACAGCTTCAAGCTGAACGGTGCGAAGGGCGAGGTGACGAAGATCAACGCTGCCCAGAAGCATGGCGGCCCTGTGCTTGTGATTCCGAAGTCGAACGGCACGATTGCCCCGAGCTTTGACTTGATCCAGATGGACTACGAGAACATGGCAGCCCTGATGGGCGGTGAGGTAGTGAAGACGGGTGATTCTGCTGCTACTGGCTGGAAGGCTCCATCGAAGCTTGTTCAGATTACGAGCCCGCTGTCGATTCAGACGGACTCGTCGCACGAGGTGAAGATCAAGAAGGCTTTTGTGTCGGCTTACATTGACGGCGACCTGAACTTGGACAGTGTGTCGAAGGTGAAGGTTGAGGTTGAGGTGATGATTCCGGACGACGGTAGCGAGCCTTACAGCATTGAGGATGTGGCGGGCTAAGCGTTGATGGCTTATGAGCATGAATATTGAGAAGGAGGCAGCGGAGGCACTATTGGACGTTGGTGTCTCCGTTCCTTTTAAGGAGTTGAAGCTGCCGTGGCGCAAGGAGGCGATACGTCTGCGTTTCAGGATGGGCCGTCCGCGTCTTGGCGGTCAGATACGTATAGCTCGTCTGTTTGCCGGCATGAACGTGACTCACGCGGAGCTGGAGGCGATGACAGAGGCTGAGCGTCTGGCTTGGCTTGGGGAGCACGGTCGCACTGTGAGCCGGATTGTCGCGCTGACGATATGCAGGGGGAAGTGGAGCGGTCTGCTGCTGTCGGGCGTGGTGGCTTGGTTGCTACGCTGGTGGGTGGATGACGTTTGGCTTGAGGCTGCTTTCCGACGCTGGACGCTTCTGCTGGGCACGCGGGGTTTCGAGAGTATTATCGCATTGTCGGCGGCGACGAATCCGCTGAAGCCGACGATAGCGAGCCATTAAAGGAAGGGGAGTTAAGAACTAAGTATGAGAGTTCACATAGCCTCTTCGGTATGCTTTGGCAGGTGGCTCAGGCGACAGGCTGGAGTGTGGACTATATGCTGTGGGGTGTGAACTGGGAGACTCTGGTGCTGATGCTTGCGGATGCTCCGCGTTATGTGAAGGTGAAGGGCAAGGAAGATTCTGGGCCGTCGCGTAAAGTGAAAGGGAAGCGTACCGCGCAGGAGATCCTGGAGTGTTTTCAAACAAGACTGAAGAAATGAAAAAGCCCCACTCTACCAAAGTAAAGCGAGGCTGTAATGAAAAGAGTTATAAAGATAGACCGCACAAGTCTTTAAGCAAGGCACGAAGCAAAGAAAGCATGATATAAATGTTATTACTGTCACTATCTGAAACTATAAAATTGCCTTTGTATAGACTTTCGGTGTAATGTTGAATAGAATCGATTAAAGCCGATGGAAGTTCGTTTGAATCAAGAGTTTCGAGCAGCTGTAATGTTGCTTCGAATTGTTTTTGCTTTATCATTTTTCGCCCCCTTTCATGTTATCGGGTGCGAACGGAATGAGAAGCTGCCTGTACTGCTCTGCGGATACACGCTGCGGAGCTTCGAAAACTATGCCTTGCTGACGATTGGAAAAGGCGATGTCGCGAAGGTGCTGAAAAATGGCGAAGGAACGGGAATGGCCAGAAGCAACATTCTGAACGTGGCCGACGGACACCCCGAAAGCTTTTGCTACCTCTCTATAATCAGCCGGAGCGATAAAACGCTTCATAGCAGCAAAGAGCTCCTTGTCTTGGGAAACTGGCTTTTTGATATAGGCACCGCTACGCCTTATGGATGGCAAGACCTCAGATGTGACCCAACGGCGGAAGGCTTTAGCCTGCGGCTTGCGGGAGATGAAGATGAGATGATAGAGTCCGGACTCGGAGATGAAAAGCATCTTCTGCTTGCCTCCAAGGGTGTAAGCATTGTTTATACCCTTTTCGTCCTCGTCGAGCGCTTTAAGAGCCATTGCAGTGTTTTTCATCCCCAAGATGGTGCAAACCTGCTTTGCGTTGAAGACCAGCCCGTCTTTCTGCTGACGGACGGAGAGGAGATTTCCGTTGAAGGAAAAATCGAAAATCTGTTTGTTAGACATATTGTTTTGAATTTGAACATGCGGCACAAAAAGAAAGCGGTGCGCCACTTCCCGCTGTTCAGGTTTCAAAACAAACCTTCTGCAGCCATTACAACTACAGAACGGGGTTGGCGCACCGCTAAGGTCAAAACTGACGCAGCTAGCGTCTATATTTTGCCATTAGATTGGCGTCGCTTGTGCTATGCACGATGTTTTGAATTTGAACACTGCAAAGATACGAAAAAACACCGAGCTGTGCAAGAAAAAGGCTACCAAAGTTTGTCGATATCCTCTGGTAGTGTGAGATTATCGCCTTTGTTGGACAGGACGCGCCAGTGCCCAGGGCGCTCTATCATGTGCCAAACGAGATATACCCGATGTATGAGCCTATCACCAAAGACATAGATGTCGTTCTCGTTGATGTACTTGTGACGAACCTCGAAGAGCCAAGGGCATCGGGGGGGTAAATAGAGCTTTAAGTTCCTTGTAATCCATAGTTATAAAAATGCTTAATGATAAATAATGGCGAAAGGTACGAAAAATAAATTATAAATAAAGGCTTATGGACAAATATTCTCAGAGAAACTGCCGCAAGAACGGCATGACACTTTTGAAAACGAGCGGCAAACGCCTTCTTGTGAAGCGTTATGGCTACAGCCGCTGGAAGGAACTGAAAACTTATGCTAACGCTCTTTACTGCTACCGAGCAGCTATAGAGCTAACAAGAACTAACCCAAAATATGTGAAGCTATGAGAGGGAGCGTGAAGATAGAAGACCTTAAAACGATAGACGATTATGCTGATCGCCTATCAAAACAGAGCACCAAGATAGATGCTGCCAAGGTGCGCATCGTGAAAGCCTTTGAAACACTAAGGCTTGCAACAGACCGCACTACGGAAAGCCTGAATGAGCTGGACTTCAGCCAGATGATGGACACGCTGACGAAACTGGACCTTTCGAGGCCTATAGACGAGCTGGAAAACATGAGCGATGCACTTGATGACCTGGCGGAAAAGCTTGTGGCTTCAGAAGCGATGAGCCAATACTTTGGCACGAGCGACTGGAACTTCTACCGCCAATGGCTGCAGGAGAACGACTTTGCCGACGGCATCGACCCTATTCAGACTCTGAAAACGATGACAGAGAGCTATGAGAGCGTGAAGGACATGGTGGCTATGCTTGAGTTTGCGCTACGAAACTGGAACGACGACATTCTGAAGGACGGGAAGCTGAGCAGCGACCGCTCTGTGATGAACCGCTATATGCGTGATAACGACGGACATCTCGCTGAGAACATTGAAGGAGAGCGTGTTGAGGAGCTGCTGAAAGACTTGAAACGCTGGCAGGAGCGCAGGAACTGGCTTGGCGCTATCATCGGTGTGGATGATGAGCGAAGCAATGTGCAGGTGCAGATAAACAAGAGCCGCCGATACCTGGACAAGGTGAGCGGTGAGGCTGACTTGAAAGAGCAAGCGAAGGTGTACGAGAATTTGCTCGCCAAGTACCAAGACTACGAGGAGCAGCGCAAGAGCATCAGCGAGAAGTTTGCTAAGGATCGTGCTCAGATAGAGAAGGCTGTGGACTCAGACGGGCGTCCTATAGGGGAGGATGTGAAGGATCGTGCGTTGGCAGAGCTGGCGAAGCAGGAGCGTGCTGCGCTGAAGTCTGTGGACGAGGCTCAGCTGACGGAGCTTGGCAAGGAGAACAAGGTGCTTGTGGACTTGTTTGCTGACACTTCGGAGAAGAGTGTGGCTGAGGTGCAGAAGATAATAGACCGTATAAAGGTGCTGATGGACTATCTGCGTGGGACAAAGGACGCTGAGGGCACGGCTGTGATAAAGGACGGGAACGGAAAGACGGAGCGGAGGATCACGCAGAAGGATATGGCGGGGCTTGGTTTTTCGCCGGCTGAGCTGAAGGCTCTGGAGAAGAGTCCTGAGAAGCTGAAGGCTCTGACGGAGCAGTATGAGAAGCTGAAGAAGGAGGTGCTCGGTAAGAATCCGTTCAGGGCTTTGGCAGATGCGGTTGGGGAGCTGTTCAAGCACGGCGAGGATGGTGAGGAGAAGGGCCTTGAGGCCAAGCTGAAGCGCCTTGGTGAGTCTGCTGCAGCTTCTGCTGAGATGGTGGGCGACCTGGCCGGGAGGTTGAGCGAGATGTTTGAGGCGGCGGGTAACGATGGCATGGCTGAGGCAATGGATGCTGTGCAGGGTGTGATGACGAGTGTGAGCAACATAGGCCGTGGCTTTGCTGAGGGCGGCGTCGTTGGCGGCATAGCTGCTGCCGCGGGCGAGGCTATCGGCTGGGTGACGAAGGCTTTTCAGGCGAGTGCTCGTCATAAGGCTGCTTTGGAGAAGATCATGGAGGAGGTGACGGCTCAGCAGCGTGAGTATAACATGCTGCTGATGGAGCAGAACCTGGAGCTGGAGAAGGCTCAGACGATATTCGGCACGGACACTTACGGGAAGGCTGCGAACGCTGTGAGGGTGATGAAGGATGCCTACGCTGGTCTGAAGGCGGAGATTGCGGGCACGGCTGAGCAGCAGAAGAAGTTCGGATACCTTGATACTGGGAATGCCTTCTGGAACAAGATTGTGAACAAGGGCTACTCGGAGCTGAAGGATGCTTACTCGGGACTGGCTGACATTGAGATAAAGACGGGCCATAAGAAGACGGGTCTGTTCGGCTGGGGCAAGGGCAAGGATACGTACAGCAGCATACTGGACGTTTATCCTGAGCTGATAGACAGTGCGGGGAACTTTAACCGCGAGCTGGCTGAAAGCATCATGAACAGCCGTGAATTTGCGAAGAATGACAAGGAGGCCCTGCAGTATATCATAGACCTATATGACCAGGCTGAGGAGGCTTGGGAGTCTGTGAAGGACTACTTTGAGGGTGTGTTCGGCGACCTTGGTCAGACGCTGACGGACGCTCTGGTGGATGCCTTCAAGAACGGTACTGATGCGGGGAAGGCTTTTGCGGACTCGCTGACGGGTATGCTGGAGAAGCTGGCGGAGCAGATGATATATACGGTGACTATAGCCCCACTGCTGGAGAAGGCTCAGGAGGAGATGCTGGACGTGATGAAGCGCGAGGACCTGACAGACGAGGAGAAGTTTGGCAACTATGTGCGGATTCTGGACGACATGACGGACAATGCTCTGAGCCAGCAGGGAACCTTCAACGCGCTGCTGGAGAAGTATCGTCAGATGGCGAAGGAGAAGGGGTTGGACTTGTGGCAGGGGGACAGCACGACGCAGACGGGAAAGAGCGGTGCATACACGACGGCCTCGCAGGAGAGCATAACGAAGCTGGAGGGTCTGTACACGGCGATGCTGGTGCACGAGACGAACATAGACACGAACGTGGAGAATGTGGCGGGATGCATGCAAACGGCTCTGGGACACCTGAAACGAATAGATACGAACACGGGCGAGTGCAGCGAGACGCTGAAACTGATGCGCAAGGATATGCGTGACATGAAGGATGACCTGACCACGCTGCGTAGGGACGGCATTAAAACAAGGTAAGAAAAAAGGAGGAAAGAGCATGGAGATAACGAAAGGTCTGCTGTACATAAACGACAAGGACGCAGCCCAGGAATGGGGCGTGTTCCTGACGGAGAAGAAGGATGGAGAATGGACTAACTATGAGGCTCTGCTGAAGCCGAGCACGACGAAGGAGCTGACGGTGGTGGACAACCCTGACGCGGACGGAGAGGAGCTGCCGGAAGAAATAGAGCTGCACCTTCAGGCGCGTGACGTGGAGCTGTACTTCTGCCTATGGGCTGAGTCGGCGCAGGCGTACTTCGTGAACTACGGCAGGTTCTTCACGATGCTGCGGACGGGCAAGGACGGATGGCTGGAGGTGAGGCTGCCGGAGATAGACCGCACGTTCAGACTGCGGTATCTGGGGGCAACGGAGACGGAGCAACTGACCCCGATAGGCGAAGGCGGCGTGTGCAGCAGGATGCGGCTGAAATTCAGGGAGCCGAAGCCTCTGTACTGAAACGGCGTTTGCAAGGTATTCAAACAACGATAAAACAACGATAAAAAAGACATCAAAGGACATGGAGCTGAAGATATATGACAAACGGAACCGGCTGAGGACAACGCTGGTGCCCGACAGTAGCAGCACTCACCACGAGGAGGTGGGCGGTGACGACTACCTGAGCGTGTCGCTGGACAGCCAGGAGTGCGTGACACTGGAGCTGAACGACTGGACGGTGTGGGAAGGGCGGAAGTTCTGGTGTGTGGAGACGTACACGCCGAAGCAGACGGGTCGCAGGAAATGGACGTACTCGGTGAAACTGTACGGTGCGGCGAGCCTTATCAAACAGGCGCTGATGCTGAACACGGAGGACTCGCCAGTATTCAGCTACACGGCGACGGCGCGTGAGCATGTGGCACTGGTGGTGAAGAACCTGAACCGCTGGATGGGCGGCATAACGGACTGGAAGGTGGGCAAGGTGGAGGCCACGGGCAACATCGTGGTGGACTACTCGGAGGGTCTGTACGGGAACGACGCTCTGAAGAAGATAGCCGACGAGGCCGGGACGGAATGGTGGATAGAGGGCATGACGGTGAACGTGTGCCGCTGCGAGAGGGGCGACGAGGTGACGCTGGGCTACGGCAACGGCTTGTTGAGCATAGAGCGTGACTCGGCTGACAACGTGAAGTTCTTCACCCGACTGTTCCCGATAGGCAGCAGCCGCAACATAGACGCTGAGAAATACGGCAGCAGCCGACTGCTGCTTCCGAGCCGTGCGACGTATGTGGAACGGAACACGGAGCTGGGCATTGTGGAGCACTTCGAGCAGACGGCGTTCCAGGAGATATACCCGCGGCGCACGGGCAAGGTGAGCTCGGTGAGGAAGGAGACGAAAAAGGGCGATGACGGCAAGCCATTCGACATATACTACTTCACGGACGGCGAGATGAACTTCGATCCGAACGAATATGAGATAGGAGGCTTGGTGAAGCGTGTGACGTTCCAGACGGGGCAGTTGGCCGGTCTGGGCAACGACGAGGACGGGGAGCACTACTTTGAGGTGAACTATAACAGTGCGACGCGGGAGTTTGAGCTGATAACGATATGGCCATACGATGACGACACGCAGGTGCCGGGCGGAGTGCTGGAGCCGAAAGCGGAGGACACCTATATACTGTGGAACGTGAGGATGCCGGACGAGTATTACCCGATAGCGGAGGAGGAGTATGCGACGGCGGTGGAAAAATACATGGACGAGCACTGCCTGGACAGAAGCGTGTACAAATGCTCGACGGACTATGTGGCGCTGAAGAAGCGCGGCGTTGTGCCGTGCATGGGGCAAAGGGTGCGGCTGGAGAGTGACCGCTTTTTTGCGAGCGGCTACCGTGAGAGCCGCATAACGGTGGTGGACCAGAAACTGGAGCGCCCGACGGAGGCTGACATCGAGATAAGTGACGTGCTGTCGCAAACGACGCAGAGCCGCATGGCGGACGAGATAGAGAACGTGCGGAGCGAGGTGAAGGCGAACACTGTGGAACTGCCTGACGTGATACGCTCTTGGGACACGACTCTGCCTACGGACAACAATCTGTTTTCGGCAAGAAGGAGCGAGCAGGAATTTCTGAGCAGGAAACGCAACGACCGGACGAAGGGGCGGATAACCTTTGAGCAGGGTGTGGTGTTCGGCGAGGAGGAGAACGGCTTTGTTGACGGCAAGGGCAACGCGGAGCTGCTGACGGCTGTGGTGAAGGAGTTGCTCAGCAGCGGGGACTATAGCGGCGGGGGCTTGACGGACAGGGGCTGGAAACTGGGTATGGATGAGGACCGATTGTCGCACCTGATTGTGGACAAACTGACGGTGCGTCAGGTGATGAACGTGTTTGAGCTGCTGATAAACAAGGTGCGGAGCGTGGGCGGCCAGATATGCGTGAGCGCTGCGAACGGGAAGATAAAGGCTGTGGAGGAACAAGGCGACTACTACCTCATCAGCTTCGAGCAGGAGAACATGTTCGTGCGACACGACCTGGTGCGCTGCCAGACGTTCACTGGCACGTCGCAGAAAGCCTACTGGGTGGAAGTGGCCGGCATCGCGAATAGCGGCATACTTGTGGAGAAATCCGAGTTTGAGACCGCACAGCCCGAAGAGGGCGACGAGTGTGTGCTTATGGGCAACACCGAGACGGCGAACCGCCAGAACCTCGTCCTCATCTCCGCCTCGGAGGACGGTCACCCGAGAGTGGACGTGCTGGACGGAATGAACGCCAAGAACTTTGACCACGCCCTGCGTGCAAGGCTCGGCAACCTTAACGACATCAAGGACGACCGCTTTCCACTGGATAACCAGCCGAAGGGCAACGGCCTGTATGCCGACAACGTGTATCTGCGCGGCACGTTCCTGCTTTCCACCGGCGAGGACATCAAGACCAAGCTGGAGATAACGGAGGGGAAGGTGCAGAGCGCGATAGACAGCGTGCGGAACGACTTCCTGAGCGAGAAAGGCTACCTGAACAACCCCACGTTCACATCGGGGCTGGAGAAATGGAACTCCGAGAACGAGACCGTGTTCTTCCTTGTCGGCAACAAGTGGATATGGGCCAACGGCAACGTGCTCTCCAAGAAAGGCGACGGCGCAAGCGTGGTCACGGACATGGGGCGCACGGTGGTGCGCATACGCAACAAGTACATACTGCAGAAACACGGGAACCTGCGCTATGTGCCCACGTTCCCGACCAATGACGAGGGGCAGAAAGAGGCCCTGCCTGTGTATCTGACATTCTTCTACCGCTGTGCCAAGGTCGGCACGCTGAAGGTCCGCTTCGAGAATGTGGACAAGACAGGCTTCGCCAACTTCAACAGCATGGAGATAAGCGAGGAGATTGCGGAGACCGAAGGCTATGTGCAATATACCGGAAACGGCCTGTGGAACGGAACGGGCGACTTCCGTCTGGAGTTTGACGGTGACATCTACATGTATATGCTGGTGCTCAGCACCGACAAGTACGAGGCGCTGACGCACCGCTACCGCACGTTGTTCGAGCAGAGCGAGCGTCTTGTGAAAATCTCCGCTGCCGTGTTCGACAAGGACGAGAACATGCTGGAGGAGACAGGGCTTATCACCACTTCCAAGGTGTCGGGTCTGTACGCCATCGACGGGGACGGTAATCTGAAATCATTTGTCGGAGCGGGTCAGGACGGTGTGAAGATAAAGGCCGCCAACATACAATTGGAGGGAATCGTCACGGCCAACGGCAACTTCAAGATATTGGAAGATGGCAGCATCGAGGCAAAGAACGGCAAGTTCACGGGAGAAATAAACGCATCGAATGGAAATATTGGAAATTTGGTAATATCATCAGACAATCTACACTATGGTAACATTGATGATTGGACAACCGAAGAACAAAAGACATTGATCAGTGCAAGTCAAATAAGATTGCAAAACTACTTGTATGATGAGAACACTGCTAAATGGACTTTCCATCAGTTGTTTTTAGGAATTAACGCTGACCCAAACGATGATGATGCAGCAACATTTATGTACTTGAACAAAAATATGCAACAAGGAAAAGACATCGCATCTTTGTTCCGTCCTGCTTTTAGGATAGAATCTAAAGTCGCATCCTCACCACGTGTTTCTATATTATCGTCTGGTAGCATCGTAGTTAATGAGGGTGGCGTTCTTCAAGCAGGCAAAATCAAAGATGTATCAGCGGAACTTCCTTTAGTCCAGATATACAGCATAGATTGGATGGACGGACCTTTGCAACTTCTCAAAAACACAAGTGGCTCCAATAGGACAGTATTTTTGGATATAAAAAACGATCTTCTGTATTGGATGTTCGGAAGTAGTACATACGATTACGCCTTTGTACTCACGCTTGTAGGCCATAAATCTAACAATGCAGATATAGATATTGCATCCGGAGGAATCGCACTTATTGGGGCTTCAAAAATTACAATAAAAGCCAATTCCGTTGTAAAGTTACTAATTGTACGCAATGGTAATAGTGCGCCTTATGAGGATAATTTTTACTGTTTATATAATAATAATCTATAACAACGATATGAGCAAGATAGACTTTCAGCATTTCAAAATTTACGCATCCATCAGCCACAAGGCATCGCATACGGTGGACGCAAGAGAGAACTTTGCCGACATGATTTACAACAACGTGAATGGCATCAAGGCTCACGCACTCGCCCTGAAGATATACAATGGCGAGGGTAGTGTCGAATATACCGACGAGGAGGTAAGCCTTATGGGCACGGTGGCAGCACGTCTGTGTGTGCCCGGCTTTATCGACGGGCTTAGAGAACAGTTGAACAATAATCAAAACAACGGATGATATGACAGAAGAAGAGAAAAAGGAACTGGTCCAGGATGTGGTGAATCAGATAAAGACTGACAGCCAGAGTGTGGACGAGCTGGAAGCTGTGAGCACACTGGAGGGTGTGGTGAGCCTCCCTGCCATGAGAGGCGAGACGGTGGTGAGCGCCCCGTTGAAACTGCTGTCGAAACCTGCGGAGGATGCAGCAGCTGTCGCCAAGGCTTCTGCTGCTGTGGCTGACGCATCGGCAAAGAAAGCAGATACGGCAACAGCAACAGCGAAGGCTGCGGCCCAAACCGCCAACGATGCAGCGAGCAAGGCCACTGATGCCGCCCAGAAGACCAACGCCGCTGTGGCAAAGGCAGAGAACGTGGAAGCGGAGTACAAGGGCACGGCACTGGCTGCAAGGAACGGCGCGACAGCGCGGTTTGACGGGCTGGTGGAAGGCGTGGAGATACGACTTGTATCATGCCCCCAGATAGACGGTGTGTACTATGACACGGTGAACAAATCCTTCTGCGGGAAGAATGGTAACATATACTGCAATAACTGGTTTGGCGCAGACATGTACATGAACGATGTGCGCACAGAAGTACTGAAGGACAAGGCGTATGTGTGCGGTGGCGTGGTGTATGTGTGGAGCGATGAGGAAGAGAACCTGGTGGAGATAAGCGGAAGCGGCGGTGGCAACACCTATAACGTGACGGAGCAAGTTCCGCTGGAGAGCGGATACTATACGCTTGAGACTGCCATAGCAGCCGTGGAAGGAAAGGCACGTGCGAAGGGACGCTGCATCACCTACGAGACGGCACAGGGCAAATGGGAGACCAAGCAGTTCAAGGGCACGAACATCGAGAGCTGGGAGCAGGCGGCGAGCTGGGAGGACTTTGGCGGCGACGGCACGGTGAAGAGCGTGACGCTGAACGGCAAGAAGCTGGAGCCAGGCGAGGACGGCAACGTTGCTATCACCATCAGCGAGACTGAGGTGGACGAGAGCCTGAACGTAAGTTCGACGAACCCGGTGCAGAACGCGGCGGTGGCGGCGAAGCTGATGGAGATAGAGGCGAGCACCGTCTTGGGCATGAACGCCGAACTGAGTGACGACGGCAGCAGCGTGCGCCTGGCACTGACCAACAAGAGCGGTGCGGAGATAGCGTCTGCGGACATTCCGGCAGGAAGCGGCGGTGGAGGCGGTGACGCTTCGACCACGAAAATCGTGCTGGATGCAGCCGTCAGCAAGACCATCATCAAGGAAGGTGACAGCGCGATGCTGACATGGACGTATGACCACCAGTACAGCAGCGGTGAGGAGAAAGGCACATCCACGGGTCAGAAGGCAACGGTCAGCATTGAGATGAAGAGGGGCGCGACCGTGATGTATGCAGACACGCAGCATGATGTGAGCAAGGGAACCTATACCCTGGATCTGACGAAATACCTGCTGCTCGGCACGACAGACATATATGTGAGGGCTACCACAACCGACCCGACCACCGGCAAGACACAGACGAGGCAGAGCTATGTGAGCGTGAAGGCTGTGACCCTTGCGCTGAGCAGCAGCTTCAACATAGCCGAGTGTGTCGCCAAGGGCGGCTACGGTGTGAGCGAGGCGGTGAGCATCCCCTTTGCGGTGAGCGGAAGCGGCGACAAAACCGTGACGCTGTATCTGGACGGACACCAGTGGGACTCGCAGACGGTGAAGAGAAGCGGCACGACGAACGGCAGTTTCTCCTTGTCGATGTCGGGAGTGAGCATCGGCCGGCACACGGTGCAGATCGTCGCCGAGATGGAGGCAAGTGCGGAGCTGACGCTGAAGAGTGAGAGCATCTACTTTGACATTCTGAAGGCCGGACATAACGCCCCGTATATCGGCACGAAGCTGACCTTCGGTGACGGACGCATTTTTGCGGACGACCATCTGACCCCGACTATTGAAACCGGCCAGTATGAGCAGGTGAGATTTGACTTTGTGGCGTATGACCCGACAACGACCCCGGCGACGGTGGGTGTGTGGCGAGACGGCATACGGACGCAGACGGTGAGCGTTCCGAGGACTACGCAGGTATATACAAACCGTTTCCTGGAGCAGGGCGACGTGGCGATGGTGCTGAAGTGCGGCACAACGGAATACAAGCTGAACGTGAAGGTGACGGAGAGCGGCATTGACCTGAGCGAGGCGACTGCCGGACTTGTGCTGAAACTGACGGCAGCCGGCAGAAGCAATGCCGAGAGCGAGCCTGCTGAATGGCGTTATAACGACGTTCAAACGGCGTTTGAAGGCTTTGACTGGCAGAGCAACGGCTGGACGGGAGATGCCTTGAAGCTGACGAACGGCGCGAATGTAGAAATCGGGTACAAGCCTTTCGGCAACGACGCGACGACCACGGGCGCAACCTACGAGATGGAGCTGACATGCACGAACGTGACCGACCGCAGGGGTACGGTTGTGGACTGCATGACCGGCGGCGTGGGCTTCAGACTGACGACGCAGGAGGCTCTGATGCGGACGGGCGCAGGTTCGGAAGTAGGCACTAAGTTCGCAAGCGGTATGACACTGAAGATAGCCTTCGTGGTGCAGGAGAAAAAGGCGAGCCGACTGATGACGCTGTATGTGAACGGCATCCTATGCGGTGCGAAGCAGTATGCCTCGACGGATTCGCTGCTCCAGGCAGAACCGACGAACATCAGGATCACGAGCGAGAGCGCGGACGTGGAGGTGCGTAACATGCGTGTTTACAGCCGTGCTTTGGGTGATGACGAGGAGCTTGCCAACTATATGGTGGACCGCCCGACAAGCGACGAGATGGTGGTGCTGTTCGAAAAGAACCAGGTGATGGACGACGAGGGCACAGACGTTGACATCGACAAGCTGAGGGCAATGGGCAAGAGCGTGATGAGAATCGTGGGCGACGTGAACCTGGTGAACCAGACGAACAACAAGAAGTTTGAGGTTCCGGTGGACATCTACTTCTACTCTGCCTACGGTAAGGAGTATGACTTCATCATCTACCAGTGCGGACTGAGAATACAAGGCACCTCATCGACGACATACCCGAGAAAGAACTACCGCATCTACTTCAGCCGCTCGACGAAGTACGGCACGAAGCTGTATGTGAACGGTGTGGAGGTAGCGGACTTCAAATATTCGTTCAAACCAGGTGCAAGACCGATAGACATATTCTGTCTGAAGGCGGACTTTTCAGATTCTTCATCTACGCATAATACGGGCGCGGTGAGAGTGGTGAACGACATCTGGAAGAGATGCGGCTGGCTGACTCCGCCACAAATGGCCTACAAGGGCAACTATGATGTGAGAATCGGCGTGGACGGGTTCCCGATAGATTTGTTCTACGACAACAACGGCACGGGTGAGAACGTGTATCTTGGCAAGTACAACTTCAACAACGAGAAGAGCGGCAGCGGCATCATCTACGGCTTTGAGGGTATCGAGGGCTTCAATGACGAGGCTGCACTGAAGGGCGGGCGCAACAAGTGTATCTGCCTGGAGTTCCTGAACAACTCGGAGACATTGTGCCTGTTCGGTACGAGCAACATGGACACGTTTGACGACGCTCTGGAGTTCCGCTTCAAGGCCGACGACACATGGGCGACGGCGCATGAGGACGACAAGGCGGCAGTGAAGCGCCTTTGGGAGTGGATATACTCTTGCAAGGGCAACCCGACGAAATTCCTGAACGAATATGCGGAATACTTCGGCAACGACTCGCCATTTGCATGGTATCTGATAACGGACTACTTCATGGCTGTGGACAACCGCGCGAAGAACATGATGCTCGTGACGTGGGACGGCAAGATATGGTATTTCATCCCATACGACATGGACACGGTGTTCGGTGAGCGCAACGACTCGGTTCTGAAATACGACTACACGATAACGTGGGAGACGATGGACGAGAGCATCGGCTCGTATGCGTTTGCAGGACACGACTCCGTGCTGTGGGAACTTGTGAGAGGCTGCCCGGACAAACTGAGGGAGGTGGCAGACAAGCTGCGAAGCACGATGTCGCTGGAGTATGTGCTGAAGGTGTTCAATGAGGAGATGATGGGCAACTGGTGTGAGCGCATCTACAACAAGGACGGCATCTACAAGTACATCAAGCCGCTGACGGAGGGTGTGACGACAGCAGACGGCACTACGAGTTACTATGACTATCTCTATGCACTCCAGGGCAGCCGATATGCCCACCGCACCTATACCATCCAGAACCGGTTTGCATTGCTGGACAGCCAGTATGTATGCGGTACATACAGAAAGGACAGTTTCGCGGCCTACTTCGGCTATAAGTTCGGAAGTGACAACCGGAAGATAAGAATCACGGCGAGCGAGCGGTATTTCTTCGGGTACGGCTACACGAGCGGTACTCCGCACGAAAGCGCAGTGCTTGCGGAGGATACGGGAAGTCAGGTGGAACTGACGCTTGACACGGACCTCATCGTGAATGACCCGCAATACATCTACGGTGCGAGCCGCATCATGGGGCTTGACCTGACGGACGTGAGCCATGCCATACTCCAGACTCTGAACTTGAACAACTGTTCCGCCCTGCGGACGCTTGACGTGAGCTGCGGCCAGACACAGACAACGCTGAACGCATTGCTGGTGAACGGTTGCCGAAATTTGCGTACTCTGAATATGACCGGCTTGAAGTCAGGCAGCTTCACTGGCATAGACTTGAGCAACAACACGAAGCTGGAGACACTGAAGGCAGGCAAGACAGCCCTGACCGGCGTGAACTTCGCACAGGGTGCTCCGCTGACGAGCGTAACGCTCCCGGCAACGTTGCAGACACTGGAACTACGCTACCTGAGCAAACTGACGACCGGCGGTCTGACGCTGGAGGGCACAAGCAACATCAACAGGCTTGTGGTTGACAATTGCCCTGGTGTGGACTGGCAGACGCTGCACGCAAGGTGCGGAAACGTGAAGTATCTGCGTGTGACCGGCATCGACATGGAAGGCGACGGCAGCCTGCTGGCCTCACTGATGCAGACGGGCGGTGTGGACGAGAATGGCGGCAATGTGGAGAGCTGCCGACTGGTGGGTACATACCGGCTGACTCGTTACGTTGATGATGAGACCTATGCTACATACATCGAGCACTACCCAGAGTTGAACATCGAGCAGCCTGAATATACAATGCTGGAGAGCGACGAGAGCGTGGCAGACGATGCAAATCTCTCGAACTTGGATAACGGCACGGGCTATAAGTACGGCAACGACTACAAGCCAAGCGGCCATGTGGCTGCGATACTGAAGAACCGCCACAGAGTGCTGGCGAAGGTGACAAAGAAGGCGACCACGAGGAACGTGAACATGGCGAATGTCGATACCGTGGTGAACAATCTGGACGGCGAGATGACTTACTTGGAGCTTGACGATACGGACAGCACGAAGTATGCCGACGGAACCCCTGCCAAACTTGACGGCAGCGAGGGTGACCTGATGATGCACGAGCCTTTCTTCTGGAGCAAGGGTATCAATGACTTCTTGAACAGCAAGGACTACAGCTGCTACAGTTCGAAGGACAAGGATCACATGCCGGCTGTGCCGAATGTGGACGTGTTGACGCTTGATGACATCAAGGCGGTGCAGGGCGGTTACACTAAAGGCAGGAAAGTGATGAGTGGCAGGGACACCATAACAAATGCCATGAGTACGGACAGCTCTTATTCGGTGTGCGTGGTGGATGTGTCGAAGCACAAGCGTGTCCGTTGGCCGAGTGTGCCAGGCACGAACCTTGTGGGCAGCGCATTTGCCGATGTGAACGGCAATGTGGTAAAGAGCGTCGTGGTGCCAACGCTGGGAAACAGATTTGAGGCTGGCATGTATCTTATCAGCGATGTGCCTGAGGGAGCCAAGACTTTGTACTTCTCTATATTGAACACAGCCGAGTTTGACAAGGTTGTACTATCCAACAGCAGCAAGATAGAGGATATGGAGCCTGAATGGTTTGCCAACGAGGAGCATCTGTGTGCTGTTGTGGGCAGTTCTGTAGTGGGCAGCAAGCTGCGTGCCTGCATAACGGGCGGCAGCACTACAGCAAGCATGACATGGACGGACTTCCACTATTACAGCGTGCAGAGGGGTATGCAGCAGATTGACGCTCTGATGCACTTCCGCATTGCGAACCTTGCATACGCGAAGTATGGCAGGAGGAACATGCAGGAGCAGTGCGGCGCTGGCTCGCATACGAATATGCGCACGACTGGCGGCACGATGTCGAGAGGCATGCAGGACACTATAGGCTATGAGGGCGCAAAGGCAATCAACCCGAATGTGACAAACAGTCTGGTGGACGAGAACAGAGTGCACCAATATGCCTGGTATGTGGACAAGGACGAGTATGGTGCTGCAAAGGTGACGCAGGTGAACAATATCTGCTGCCTGGGCTATGAGGACATCTACGGACACAAATATGACATGATGGACGGTGTGGACTTGCCGAACACGAGCGGCAATGAGGGCAAGTGGCGCATTTGGATGCCTGACGGCAGCACGATCATGATAAAGGGTACGACAACCAGCGGTAACTGGATAACGGCAGTGGCTCATGGAAGGCTGATGGCGGTAGTGCCAGTAGGCTCGATGAATGGCTCGTCGAGCACATACTATTCAGACTTGTACTGGATAAGCACAGCCACGGGCCGTGTGGTCTATCGCGGGTGCGACGTTGCGTATGCGTATGGCGGTGTGTCGAGTGCGCATGCGTATAACGGTGCTTCGTATGCGTATACGTATGTCGGCTCGCGTCTGGCCTTCCGCGGCAAACTCGTGAGGGCGCAAAGCGTGGCTGCGTATAAGGCGTTGAGCGAGGCTGCGTAACGCGAAGCGCGCAAAGCGGGAGCGAAGCGACAAAACGAAAGACGTGGTATCACCGGCGTAAGCCGGTCGAAAAATTTTAGAATTTTCGCTGGAACCTGGTGGTGCTGCGGTTTTCGTTGAAATATTGTCGCTTTGCAACTGATTTAGAGTATAATCGCTTGAGTTGGCGGGAATATGAGTAACTTTGCATCTTGGTAGAGTTTCCTAATGGGCCGTGTGGTCTATCGCGGGTACAACAATGCGAATGCGAATGGCGGTGTGTCGAATGCGAATGCGAATAACGATGCTTCGAATGCGAATACGAATGTCGGCTCGCGTCTGGAAATCAAAATATATCGGCGTACAACGATGAGGACGCGCTCCTCGATGTGGTGCCGAGGGAAACGAGCCACAGCAACAGCGTCCATGAAAGGACGGAAAGCTGAAACATCAAGTGTCGGGCAATAGAGTTTGGTAGGCCGGTAACGGTTCGAAGAAGTTTGGCCCGGGGATAGGAAGGCCCATATCTTCCGTAAACGAGAAACAGAGAACCCTATGCGCAGAGAAGGCTACATCATGGAGGAGGTGACGGACTACGGCAACATGTCGGAGGCGTTTGACGCTGTGTTGCGGGGCAAGAAGCGAAAGACGTGCAGGCAAGGTCGCTATCTGCTGGAGCACCGTGACGAGGTGATAGCGGAACTGACGGCAAAGCTGAAGAATGGTACGTTCAAGCTCGGTGGCTATCATGAGCGCATCATCTGTGAATATGGTAAAGAACGGCATCTGCAGATATTGTCGATGAAAGACCGCATAGCGGTGTATGCTGTGATGAATGTGGTGGACGCACATCTGCACAAGCGTTTCATACGAACTACGGGGGCGAGCATCAAGGGACGTGGCACGCACGACTTGATGAAGTGCATACAACGAGATCTGAATGCAGACCCAGAGGGAACGACATACTGCTATAAGTTTGACGTGAGGCGGTTCTATGACAACGTGAAGCCGGATTTTGTAATGTGGTGTTACCGCAGGGTGTTCAAGGACGAGGTGCTGTTAGGACTGCTGGAGCACTTTCTGCACCTTCTGCCTGAGGGCATCAGTTTCGGGCTGCGCAGCTCTCAAGGGTCGGGGAATCTGTTATTGTCTGTTTTCTTAGACCATTATCTGAAGGACAAGTACGGCGTACGTTATTTTTACAGATATTGTGATGACGGCGTGGAACTCGGTAAAACGAAAGCGGAACTATGGATGATTCGTGACATCATACATGAACAGCTGCAGAAAATAGATTTGGTGGTAAAGCCCAATGAGAGGGTGTTCCCGACTGCTGAGGGAATAGACTTTCTGGGCTATGTGATACGGCCAAACAATGTGCGTTTAAGGAAGCGCATCAAGCAGAAGTTCGCAAGAAAGATGTGCGAGGTAAAATCGAGAAAAAGAAGGCGAGAGCTGACAGCATCCTTTTATGGGATGACAAAGCACGCCGACTGTAACAATTTGTTTAATAAATTAACAGGCAAAACAATGAAAAGTTTTAAGGACTTAAATGTGGCTTACAAGCCAGAAGACGGCAAAAAGCGCTTCGCGGGTACAGTAGTAAGTATCCGCGAGTTGGTAAACATTCCTATCATCGTGAAGGACTTTGAGACGGGCATCAAGACGGAGCAGGGTGAAGACCGCTGCATCGTATCGATCGAGATGAACGGCGAAGCCAGGAAATTCTTTACCAACAGTGAGGAAATGAAAAATATCCTCGCCCAGATTAAAGAAGTGCCGGATGGCTTCCCATTTGAGACAACGATCAAGACGGAAGTGTTCGGCAAAGGTCGAACCAAATACGTTTTTAGTTGATGAAAAGAGCACAAGGAAGTTTGGAGGTGAAACTGCTTGAATGCGTGAACCCCATCAAAAACAAGTGGCGCGTTCGTTGGGACGTGCAAGAACATGATGACGGAACTGCTGACTACATGGAGGCAGAACTGACACACAAGCCGACTGACGAGGAAATAAAAGACCTCGTAAGAAAATGGTACAACCAACAAACGGATGCAGCAATATTGTCGGGCTTCAGCTATGAAGGAGCCCCTGTGTGGCTCTCGCAAGAGAACCAGTACAACTATAAGGCTGCATACGATTTGGCCGTCCAGACGGACGGAAAAACGCTACCAGTGACATTTAAGTTCGGCACTGATGAAAGTCCAGTGTATCGTACGTTTGAAACACTGGATGAACTTGCAGACTTCTATACGAAAGCCGTTAAGCATATACAAGAGATGCTGGAAAATGGCTGGAAGAATAAAGATGCAATAGATTTGAGCAAGTACAACGCTTAAAAAAATCCCTTCGGGGGAGGATGTAAAAAAGCCCCCGGCCGTTAATATAGACGCCAATCATTTATTAACACAACACCACGAGAGTGCACAACCGGGGGCTGTATGCCTCCTGCTGCACTCTCGTGGTTTTTTGTGTTATAAATGATTGGCGATACAAAGGTACATAATTTAGTTGAAAATGAAAGTATTTGAGATATTGAATTTTAACCGAGAGCCGTTAAAAAGGCTACAACAGGCAGGGATACGCATCGAAGATGTGGAATATATAGACTTGTACAACGACTATCGCGTGATGCTCGGTGGTGGCGAAAAGGTCTCATACATTGTGGCGACACTTGCAGATCGCTATCATGTGAGCGAGCGCAAGGTGTACACGCTCATCAAGCGATATGGTCGAGAGTGTAGCACTCAGGTGCTCGAGGGATAAAGAACAAGGCTTTTGAAAACGTGCTGCAAAAGGCTTGCAGTGTGATTTGCTCGTGGTGTTACTTTTTGATGCGGAAGCGTGGTAACTTTGCCGTATCGAAAGTAAAATACGATGAACAAATACTATTTATTATTGGGTAAGGTGCTTGCTGAAGGCAAGACCCAACAGAACAAAAAAGGCAAGATAAAATACTTGCTCAACGAGCAGCTGATGCTCACACCGGCTGACCTGCTCGACATATTTGAGAGCCACGGCATAGCGAGAAAGAAACTGAAAGAAGAGCTGAAACTGTTTATGCAAGGAGAGCGCAATGTGGATCGATACCGTGAGGCAGGCATAGCATGGTGGGACTACTGCGGCCAGACATTGGTAAACAGCTACCCGACCTACATGGAGAAACTGCCACCACTTATTGAGCGCATCAACAAGGAGAAACGCAACAGCAAAAACTATGTACTGTTTCTCGGAGCAACGGATGCAGAGAGCAACCAGACACCGTGCCTGAGCCTTGTGCAGTTTCAAATAGAGGACGGTGCATTGGTTGTGTCGGCATATCAGCGCAGCTCCGATGCAAACCTCGGACTTCCTTCAGACATTTACCACCTTTATCTGATGGCTCGACAGATAGACTTGCCACTAAAGTCTATCACGCTGAACCTGGCGAATGTACACATCTATGAAAACAACATAAAGCCCACTGAACGACTTCTCGCTGGTGAGGATAATATAAAATTTGAACTGAACGTATGAGAGGGAAAATGCACATGGCAGCACCTCTGCCTTTTGTCGGACAGAAGCGCATGTTTGCAAAGGAGTATATCAAGATTCTGCCCCAGTTCAACGACAAAACAGTGTTTGTGGATTTGTTCGGTGGCAGCGGTTTGCTGTCCCATATAACGAAGCATTTGCGTCCAGAGGCAACTGTGGTATATAACGACTACGACAACTACCGCGAGCGATTGGCACATATACCTCAGACAAATGCGCTGCTCGCTGATTTGCGAGCGATTGTAGGCAATACGCCAAAGCACAAGCGAATAGATGGTGTGATGCGTGAGAAGATGTTTGAACGCTTGAGGCATGAGGAGCAAACGGTGGGTTATATTGATTTTATAACCATCTCGGCATCGGTGATGTTCTCGATGAAATACGAACTGAGCATCGAGGAGATGGAGAAGCAGACATTGTACAACAATATCCGAAAGAACGACTACCCGACAGGTGAGGATTATCTGGAAGGCTTGACGATTGAATCATGTGACTATCGTGAACTATACGAAAAATATAAAGACGAGCCGAATGTGGTGTTTATAGTGGACCCTCCTTATTTGTCCACAGAGGTTGGAACATACAAAATGTACTGGCATTTGTCTGACTATCTCGATGTGTTGAATGTGCTCAAAGGAAAGCCGTTTGTTTATTTCACATCAGATAAGTCATCTATCATTGAGCTTTGTGAATGGTTAGGCAAGAATAAAACACTCGGCAATCCGTTTGAAGGTTGTAAGCGTTTCGAGTTCAATGCGCATGTGAACTATGATGCAGGTTACAAAGATATGATGCTCGTGAAGTCTAATGCCGCATAATTTGAACCTCGTTTGAACGCCGTTTGTTCGCCGTTCAAAAACTATAAAAGCAGCCCGTTTTGGACTGCTTTTTTGTTGTTTTAAAGTGTCGTGTGTGCGAAATTTTTAGAACGTTTCGTTTTTCCCGATTTTTGCACGTTTCGTTTTTCAAATCGAGCACATTTCGTTTTGCCGGATTAATCACTTAATTTAGTGTTGCAAAAATAATCAAACAAAACCTCATCAGGCATGGCAAAAATACAAATTAAATCTGAGAAACTCACTCCTTTTGGAGGAATATTTTCAATCATGGAGCAATTTGACTCCACATTGTCTTCCGTAATCGACTCTACCCTCGGTCTAAGGTGTAGATCGTTCGGTTATCGGTACAGCGAAATCATCCGTTCTCTCATGAGTATCTACTTCTGTGGTGGCTCATGTATTGAGGACATCACTACTCATTTGATGAACCATCTCTCGCTTCATCCGACACTTCGCACTTGTAGCTCTGACACTATCCTCAGAGCAATAAAGGAACTGACGCAAGAAAACGTCTTATACACATCAGATACAGGTAATAACTACGATTCCAACACGGCTGACACTCTCAATACTTTACTGCTCAATTGTATGTTTGCATCTGGTCAACTGAAAGAGGGTGAGATGTATGATGTTGATTTCGACCATCAGTTCATAGAGACCGAGAAGTATGATGCAAAGCCTACATACAAGTGGAAGTCTCAAGGAATGCAAGAATACTCGCCCTAATGAACCATACTGCATAAGCAATGAACTTAAAACCTCGCTGTGGATCAAACCTTCTTGCGGCAAGTTCAAGTCCCTTGTTACCTGCCTCAATAAGCTCTTCCATCGACTTGCCTCTATTCTGATATTGCTTTGCAACACTTACAACAAAACGAAGGTTAGCTTCATAGAGACGCTTCATTGCATCTTCATCTCCTTGCTGAACACGCTTGGCAAGCATAACTTCTTCCTCGATGGTAAGAAGAGGATGCTTGGAAGCGTCCTGAAGAAATGAATCTACTGACTGGCTCTTGCGGATTGTAATGTTCTTGTTCATATATCGTATAAATTTTAGATGTCTCTATATTATTATACGAATGAAAACGTGTGAAATCGGGTGTTTTAGGGGAGATTTATGCAAAATCTCCGCAGAACGCCATTATATTTCTTTGTTTTTTTTCATATATCTGTCAAGAGAGGCACTTATTTGAGACATTATCTCTTCGCGATATTCCGCAGGTTCCAGCACTTCAACGTTCGAACCAAGTGCTAGTATCTTTGACTTTAGCTCAGGAGTCAAGCATACTCTATAAGTGAACTCTGCAAACTCACCGTATCGTGACTTAACCTCACACTGTGACTTATGGAGTGGCAACATTCTCATGTATTCCATCTGTATACCATACACTCTTATCTTCAAATTAACCACAGGGAGGTTTTCATTCACGTAAATTCCTACTACATTGTCATAGTATTTTTGTGGATTGAAGTCCTTTGGGTACTCAAATTTCTGACTTGTTGTTTGCATGTCAAGAAATC